>BTVE01000011.1:0-83679 GCA_045862915.1 Acidimicrobiia bacterium | reverse complement strand
ACAGGGTTTTCGCTGGTTGGGTAGCATTTGAGTTTCCCACGGCACGGTGGTGCCCTGGCAGGGAGAGTCATGAAGCGAACCTACCAACCCAACAACCGTCGTCGTCGCCGCACCCACGGCTTTCTCGTCAGGATGCGGACCAAGAACGGCCGGCTGGTCCTCAAGCGCCGCCGCGACAAGGGCCGCAAGCGCATTTCGGTGTCCACCCGCTAGACCGTGACTGGTCTGGCCGCCGGGACCCTGATGTCGGTCAGTTTCGGCCCACAGGTGCGCCTCAAGGCGCGACACGAGTTCCAGGCAGTCCAGACGCAGGGCCGGCGGGTGGCAACCCGCCTGGTGACCCTGCTGGCCCTTCCCAATCAGCGCGACGTTGACCGTCTCGGCCTCATTGCGTCGCGCAAGTTCGGCAACGCCGTCATGCGCGCTCGCGCAAAACGCCGCCTTCGAGAGATCTTTCGTCTCTCCCACCCGGACACGGTGGGGAGCCGCGGACTCGTGAGCCTCGACCTGGTGGCCATTCCCAGGCGTGCCCTGCTTGATGTACCGTTTTCCGCAGCGGCCACCGACGTGCAACGAGCGATTGAAGGACTGCGCCAGGGACTGAGCCCCCGATGACCTGGCCACGACGTTTCGGCGTGTGGGTCGTCCACGCTTATCAGCTTCTGCTGTCGCCCTTCATGGGTGGCGCGTGCCGGTTCGAGCCTTCATGTTCGGCGTATGCCGCTGAAGCGATTGAACGACACGGGCTGTTGCGAGGGAGCCGCCTCGCCCTCATTCGTATCTCCAAATGTCACCCGCTCGGTCCGCACGGCATCGACCCGGTGCCGCCGACCCACTGATCGTTCTGCTCCATGGAAAAGCGAGTCTTTCTAGCCTTCTTTCTGTCGTTCGGTATCCTGGCGCTGTACCAGACGTACATCGTTCCGCCGCCGCCGCAGGCTGATCCAAACGCGGCGGTGACGTCACCCGCGATACCGGACGCCGTTCCGCCTGCTGCGGCACCCGTCGAGAATCAGCCGGCCGCGCAGGCAGCACCCGCCACGACGGCTGGCGCACCAGAGATGGATGCGACTCCTGTCCGCGAGATCGTCGTGGACACCGAGCACGTGCGCGTCGTGTTCACCACCGAGGGTGCGTCAGTGAAGAGCTGGCGGCTGAAGAAATACCTCGATGAACAGGGGCAGCCGCTCGAGATCGTTCCGGCGTCGTTGCCTGAGACCGCGGTCCGGCCATTCACGCTGGCGACCGATCAGGCCGATGTCAGCGCGCGGCTGCGCACCGCGAGGTTTCGATCGTCAGCGGAAGACATCGTGTCCCTGGGCAATGCACCAGGTACCGTGAGCTTTGAATATTCGGATCCCTCGACCGGCCTGGTCGCGCAGAAGAGTTTCCATTTTCAGCCGACCGAGCAGCAGTGGTATTCGGTGACGGTTGATGCCTCGGTGGCAATTGGCGGTGTGTCCCGGCCGGTGACGCTGCGCATGGGACCGTCGCTCGGGCGCGGCTTTGGATCCGGTTCAGCGATGCTGCCGAGTTATCCGCCCGCGCCGGTGTTCCAGCAGAACAACGACGTGGAACGGCTGAGTGCCTCCGATCTGGCAGAGCAGTCGTTCTACGAAGGCACGCTGCGCTTTGCGGGCGTCGGCGATCACTACTTCCTGTCTGCGGCAGTCCCGGTGAACAAGTCCATTCGTGTGGACTACGCCGCGCTCACGCTGCCGGTGCCGGAGCCGTTGGCGACCGAGACCGGCGTCTCGCAGCGCACGTTCATCGACTACAGCATCACGTCGAACGGCGCCGTCTCGCTGCCCTTCTTCATCGGGCCAAAGGACTTCGACATTCTTCGCACCGTCGACAGCCAGCTGGTGCGGGCGATCGACTTCGGAATTTTTGCCTGGCTGGTCGTGCCGTTGCTCCAGTCCCTGAAGTGGCTGTACGGCTACCTCGGCAACTACGGCTGGTCGATCATCGCGCTGACGGTGCTCCTCAATGTCCTGATGTTCCCCCTGCGGCATCGCAGCATGGTGTCGATGCGCAAGATGCAGGAGGTGCAGCCGGAGGTCAAGGCGATCCAGAAGCGGTACGAGAAGTACAAGATGACCGACCCGGAGCGCCAGAAGATGAACACCGAGATGATGGCGCTCTACAAGCAGAAGGGCGTCAATCCGGCCAGCGGCTGCGTCCCGATGCTGCTGACGTTCCCGGTGCTGTTCGCCTTCTACGCGATGTTGTCGGTGGCGATTGAGCTGCGCGGGGCGCCATGGATCGGCTGGATCACGGACCTGTCGGTGATGGATCCGCTCTACATCACACCAGTCCTGATGGGCGCCACGATGTTCCTGCAGCAGCGGATGACGCCGTCCACCGCCGACCCGGTGCAGCAGAAGGTGTTCATGTTCATGCCCCTGATGTTCTCGGTCATGTTCCTGTGGGCGCCGGCGGGTCTTGTGCTTTACTGGCTGATGAGCAACATCATGACCATTGGCCAGCAGTTGCTGACCAACCGGATCATCGGGGCTCCGCCGCGGACAACCGGGGGTACCAGCGCGGAACGGCGCGCCAAGTCGGTCGGCAGTGGATCGACGCTGAAGGGTTAATCGATGACGTCCACACTCGACACACGCGTAACAGATTTTGTTTCCGACATCCTTGGTGCGATGGGCCTCTCGCTGGAGGTCTCCCTTGAAGAAACTCCGGATGCGGTTCGCGTGAACATCGCTGGTGACGGCGCCGAGGTGCTGCTGCGCCGCAAGGGCGAGACGCTGGATGCGCTCCAGGTGCTCGTCAACACCGCCATCCGGCGCGATGAACGCGGTGAGCGTCACTACATCGTGGACGCGCTGGGATTCCGGAAGGACAAGGATGCGGAACTGCGCCAGATGGCCCGCTTCCTCATGGACAAGGCCAAGACCTCAGGCGTGGCGCAGGAGATGGGCCCCCTCAACCCGTATGCGCGGCGCCAAGTGCACTTGACCGTAGCGGAAGATCCCGCGATGACGTCCGAAAGTGTCGGCGACGCGTTCCTGAAGACGGTCATCATTTCAGCCAAGCGCTGAGCGCCGGCAGGGCGGATGTTCTCTGCCGCTGACACGATAGTCGCCATCGCAACGCCACCCGGGCGAGGCGGGATTGGCGTCGTGCGCCTGGCCGGTCCACAGGCGTGTGTGATCGCCATCACGCTCGCCCCTGGCGTGTCGCTCGCGCCACGGCACGCAACGTACACCACGATCCAAACACCCGGTGCCACGGCTGTTGTCGATCAGGTCGTCATGACCTGGTTCAAGGCCCCACACTCCTACAGCGGCGACGATGTGGTGGAGGTGTCGGCACATGGCAGCCCTGCGGTGCTCGACGAGATAGTGCGGTTGGCGTGCAACGCCGGCGCGAGACTGGCCGAACCCGGCGAGTTCACATTTCGCGCCTGGCTGAACGGGCGGCTCGATCTCGTACAGGCAGAGGCGGTCGCCGATCTCATCAACGCCGTCACGCCCACGCAGGCGCGTGTCGCAATGGACCAGCTCGAAGGCACGTTGACATCGAAGATTCGCGATCTGGACGCCACGATCTTTGATCTGTCGGCCAGGCTTGAAGCCTCGCTCGATTTTCCCGACGAGGGGTTTCACTTCGTGACGAGGGAAGACGCGCGTGAGGCCTTGTATCAGGCGAAGGTGTTCCTTGACGGGCTGATTGCCGACGGTCGTCAGGGACGGGTGATTCGCGAAGGCCGATCAGTGGTGATCGCGGGCCGACCCAATGTCGGCAAGTCCAGCCTGTTCAACGCCCTCGTCCGGACACAACGCGCCATCGTCACACCATTGGCCGGGACCACGCGTGATCTGCTGATTGAAACAATTGATGTGCGCGGCATTCCTGTCACGCTGGTGGACACGGCGGGATTGCGTGAATCGGGAGATGTTGTTGAGGCTGAAGGTGTGCGTCGGGCCCGCGAGGCGATGAGTGCCGCAGCATTGACGCTGGTGGTGTGTGACCAGGCGTCGGCACTCACGGACGAGGACCAGGCGATCCTGTCAACAACGACGGGGCCCACTCTGGTGATTGCCAACAAGTGTGACCTTCCTGCGGCGTGGGAGCCTGACGGTGTGACCGCCGGGGCGATCAGGACGTCCACGGTGAGCGGAACGGGCATCGGCGCGTTGCGTGACGCGATCGCTGCGGCGTTGCTGGGTGGCGACGAGTTGCGCGACCGGCCGGCGATCTCAAACATCAGGCACCTGCAGTGCGCGGAACAGGCGGAGTCTTCGATTGACCGCGCGCTGGCAACACTTGACGCCGGTGGAGCCGAGGAACTGGTGTTGGCTGAACTGGTGGACGCGCGTCGCGCATGTGAGGCACTCACTGGTGCGCGAACGCCTGACGATGTGCTGGCGCATGTCTTTGCGCATTTTTGTGTCGGCAAGTAGATGACCGAGTTTGACGTGATCGTCGTGGGCGCCGGGCATGCGGGCTGCGAGGCGGCGTGGGCCGCAGCGCAGATGGGCTGTCGTGTGGGTCTGTGTACGCTGTCGGCGGACACCGTCGCGCTGATGCCGTGTAATCCGGCGATCGGCGGAACGGCGAAGGGTCACCTGGTGCGCGAGATTGATGCGTTGGGCGGCTTGATGGGGCTGGCCATTGACGCGACGGGCATCCAGTTCAAGCTGCTCAATCGCAGCCGCGGGCCGGCGGTGTGGTCGCCTCGCGCGCAGGCCGACAAGCGACGTTATAGCACCTGGGTGCGGCGCACGCTGGAGGCGACGCCGAACATCACCTGGATCTTCGAGCGCGCCGGTGCCGTGGTCACGGAGTCGGGGCGCGTCAGTGGACTGGCCTTCGAGAACGGCGCGGTGGCGTTGTGTCGCGCGCTGATCGTCACAACCGGCACCTTTCTGAATGGCGTCGTGCACATTGGTGATGTGCATCGCCCCGCAGGACGTGCCGACGAGCCTCCGACCACCAACCTCGCCGAGTCGCTCCGTGGTTTCGGGTTCGAGATGGGGCGTCTCAAGACCGGCACCCCGCCTCGCCTGGATCGGAATTCGATCGACTTCTCAAAGTTTGTGGTCGATCGTGGCGACTCTCCGCCTGTGCCGTTTTCCTATCTCACGCGTGCGATTACGGCTCCACAGATCGACTGCCACATCGTCCATACCGGTGATGCCGTGCATCGCCTGGTGCGCGAGCACATCGATCAATCTCCGCTGTACAACGGGCGGATTACCGGCATTGGTCCCCGTTACTGTCCGTCACTGGAAGACAAGGTCATGCGGTTTCCCGACAAGGAACGGCATCAGATCTTCCTGGAGCCGGAAGGTGTGGACGTGGACGAGATCTACGTGAACGGGCTGTCGATGAGTCTGCCTGCCTCGGTGCAGGAGCAGGTGGTCCACGCGTTGCCTGGTCTCGAGCACGCGCGGCTCCTCCGGCACGCGTACGCCGTCGAGTACGACTTCATTCAGCCGACGGAGTTGTCCCGCGCACTGGAAACCAAACGGGTGCCGGGATTGTTCCTCGCGGGGCAGATCAACGGGACGTCCGGGTACGAGGAGGCTGCGGCGCAGGGGATTGTGGCGGGCATCAATGCGGCGCGCGGCGTCCAGGGCCTCGCACCGGTGGTCTTTGATCGTCAGGCGAGTTACGTCGGGATCCTCGTGGACGATCTCGTGACACGCGGGTGCCTCGAGCCGTATCGGATGTTCACGTCGCGTGCAGAGAACCGGCTTGAATTGCGCATCGACAATGCTGACCTGCGCCTGACGCCCGTGGGCCGTGAGATCGGACTCGTGTCAGACGCGCGGTGGCACGAGTTTGAGGCTCGACGCGCCCGGCTCGAATCAAACCGTGACACTCTGTCACAGACTAAGGTGCATCTCGCTGGACTCCATTCCTCCGCCGCGGAAGCTCTTGCACGTCCACTGGTCACGGTTGACGATGTCGTGTCGGCCGGATGTGCGCTCCAACTGGATGACATGCGTGAGGTGGACCGGGCGACGCTTGAAGCGGAGTGCAAGTATCGCGGATATCTGATGCGATCGGCGCAGCAACGGGAGCGCCTTGCGCGCCAGCAAGACACGCCGATTCCGGTCTCGTTCTCATATCTGGGTGTTCCTGGTCTGTCTCGAGAGGTGGTCGAACGGCTGACCCAGGTCCGGCCGGAGACACTCGGTCAGGCGGGACGGGTGCCCGGAGTGACGCCTGCTGCGGTCGCCATCATCGCCTCACGACTTCGTCGATAACTCTTCCGGCCATTTCAGCCGACAATGTCCGTGTGGCAGAGCGGGATACCATCCACCGGATTACCCGGCGACTTCAGAAGGCTGGGGAGGATCCGGCACCAGAGCTTGTCACCGACTTGGCGGCGTACGTCGAGTTGCTGGCGAAGTGGAACCGGAAGATCAACCTCACTTCCCTACCCCTCGATCCGATGTCTGACGATGCGGTGGACCGGCTCATTGTGGAGCCAGTCCTCGCGGCGGGCCGGATTGAGCCTGGTGAGCGGGTGGCGATGGACGTTGGCAGCGGCGGCGGCTCGCCAGCCATTCCCCTCCTGCTCGCCAGCCCCTCGCTGCGCCTCACCATGGTGGAGGTGAAGGTGCGCAAATGTGCCTTCCTTCGAGAGGTTCTCCGGCAGCTCTCGCTTGAGCGCGGCGCGGTCGAGAACTGCCGGCTTGAAGAGTTGCTGACGCGGACCGACATGCACGAGTCCTGTGATGTCGTGACGGTGCGCGCCGTCCGGCCGGACAAAAAGCTGCTGACTGCCATCCAGGCGTTCCTCAAGCCGGGGGGCCGGCTCTTGATGTTTGGAGCCGAGTCGTCCTCGAAGCTCGACTTCTTTCCGCCCTTCACGTCGAGTTCCTCCGATGTCCTGCTACCGTCGATCGGCAGCCATCTCGTGGTGCTGAACAAGAGCACGAGGTTGTTCTAGGTTCCGAAGTTCCGAAGTTCCGAGGTTCCGAGGTAGGGCGGGCGTCAGCCCCGCCGACGCCGTGTTCCACGTGGAACATGGGTTTGGTTCCGCAGTTCCGAGGTTCCAGAAGTTCCGAAGTTCGGTGGTCCCGAAGTTGTGAAGTTCCCGGGGCCCTGAAGTTCGTGTCGTCATGTGTTGGCTCAGAGGCGAATGGCGGCTGCGGGCTTCTACTGCGCCTTCTCTTCTGCGAATACACGCTTGGTGAAGGTCGGATCTCCTTCAAACCAAACGATCCGGCTATTCAGAGCCAAGCATGGTGCCTTCCGGCGTTCCGCGTCTGGGTGGTCTCGGCAGACAACTGCGATCGACTGCGTTCCGAGAACTCCGAAGAAACCTGACGATCCGCAGGCCGCATCTGTCGGCTGCCGCCGAAGGCCTGAGGGGCGCCCCGGCGGCTTTCGTGAAGAGCGGTGTTCCACGTGGAACGATCTTCAAGATCGGCGGAGCTGAAGCTCCGCCCTACGCCCGCCGTACCTAGTTACCTAGCTATCTCGCCCCGGAACCCCGGAACCCCGGAACCTCGGAACTTCGGAACCTCGGAACTCCGGCACTTCGGAACTCCGAAACCTCGGCACCTCGGAACGCCGGAAACTCCGGAACCCCGCCCCCTGCTATAATCACTGAGCCCAGAGTGATGTTGGTTTATCCTATATGACCAAAAATACAAGGGTCATCGCCGTCGCCAATCAGAAAGGCGGCGTCGCCAAGACCACGACCGCCATCAACCTGCCAGCGTCACTGGCCCTCGCCGACCAGCGCGTGTTGCTGATCGACATGGATCCGCAAGCCAATCTGACCTCTGGCGTGGGACTGAAGGACCAGGCAGCCGATGCCGGGACGGTTTACGACGCGCTGACCGCGAGTGAACCCGTCACCGCCAAAGACTTCGTCCTGCCGACTGCTGTCGACAACCTGTTTCTTGTGCCCGCAGATCGACACCTCACCGGCGCCGAAATCGAACTGGTGAATCTGCCGGACCGTGACAAACGCCTGAAACGGTTCATCGACCAACTCCGCGGTGAGTTTGATTTTGTGTTCATCGACTCGCCGCCCTCGTTGGGGCTGCTCACGCTCAATGCACTCGTGGCCGCTGACACCGTACTGATTCCCCTCAACTGCGAGTACTTCGCGCTTGAAGGCATCGCTGAGCTCACGAGCACGCTTGAGCGCGTACGCGAGTCGCTCAATCCGGGACTTTCGATCGAAGGCGTGTTGTTGACGATGTATGACGATCGAACAAATCTGGGCCAGCAGGTGGGCAGCAACATCCGCGAGTACTTCGGCGACAAAGTCTTCTCGACGGTGATTCCGCGAAACATCCGCCTTGGTGAAGCTCCCAGCTTTGGTGTGCCGGTCATCCTGCACGATCCCCGTTCACGGGGCGCAGAGGCGTACCTGTCACTCGCCCGCGAATTCCTCGCCCGCGATGCGGCCCGGACCGCCGCGCCCGCGACAGTCTCCTGAGAGGACCGACCATGGCTGCCAAACGACCCGCGCTTGGACGAGGCCTCAGCGCCCTGATTCCGTCGGCTCCTCCACCACAACCCGCCGCCCAGGCGACGCCCGATCGGCCGCGCACGCAGGAACTCGACATCGACCTGCTGGTTCCCAACCCTCGCCAGCCCCGCGTGCACATGGACGACACGCGCCTGGAGGAACTGGCGCAGTCGATCCGCGCCAACGGCGTCATTCAGCCAATCGTGGTGCGCCGCGTTGAGGACCACTATGAGATCGTGGCCGGCGAACGTCGCTGGCGCGCATCGCAACGCGCCGGTCTGCTCAAGGTGCCTGTCGCCGTCCGGGAGGTGCCCGACGACAAGCTGCTTGAAGTCGCGCTGATCGAAAACATCCAGCGCGAAAACCTCTCGCCGATCGAAGAAGCCCAGGCGTATCGTCGACTGACAGACGAACTGCAGATGTCGCAGGAGGCCATCGCCACGCAGGTCGGCAAGGACCGCGCGACCGTGGCCAACTACATGCGACTGCTCCGCCTGCCGGCGGAAGTCCGCGCCGCACTCGACGAAGGCGCATTGTCGATGGGCCATGCGCGCGCGTTGTTGTCGCTCCCGGATGAGAACACGCAGCGGCGCCTTGGCCGCGACGTGATCGCCCGTGGCTTGTCCGTGCGCGATACGGAAGCGCTCGTGCGGCGCGAGGTTGACGCCAAATCACCAGCCGCGCCCGCCGAGCCTCAGAAGGTTGATCCGAATACGCGCGCTGCCGAAGATCAGCTCAAGCTTGCTCTTGGCACACGCGTGCGCATCGTCCGCAGAGGCAAACGCGGCCGCATCGAAATTGACTTCACGAATGAGGACGAGTTGCAGCGCCTCTACGAGGCGCTGACCGGCGAGTGAGGCACCGATGGCTTCCAAGCGACTGACCGAATATGCGGAGTGTGCCGGCTGCGCGAGCAAGTTGGGGCCTGCAGAACTCGACGCCGTCATGCACGGCCTTCCGACGGCTTGGCTTGATGAACGGGTCATCGTCGACTTTCACACTGCGGACGATGCCGGTGTGTACCGGTGGTCGAACGACCTGGCGTGGGTGCAGACGGTCGACTTCTTCACGCCCATCGTGGACGACCCGTACGTCTTCGGCCAGATCGCGGCCGTGAACGCGCTGAGTGATGTGTACGCGATGGGCGGCATCCCCCGCACCGCACTGGCGATCGCCTCGCTCCCGAAAGTTGATGGCCCTGATCCCGCCGTGGTGCGGGACATCTTTCGCGGCGGCAGCGACAAGCTTCGCGAGGCCAGGGTCGCCCTTCTTGGCGGACACACGGTCACAGACCCGGAAATCAAGTTCGGGTATTCGGTGACCGGGGAAGTCCACCCGGACCGGATCTGGAAGAACAGCACGGCCCAAGTGGGTGATGTGCTCGTGCTGACCAAGCCACTCGGGACCGGAATCATTGTCAGAGCGACAAAATTTGGCCGTTCAACAGAACAGCAACTCGCCGGAGCGGTGGCTTCCATGCTGTCTTTGAACGCAGACGCGTCTTCGGTGGCCAGGGAACGCTGGGGCGGATCAGTAAACGCCTGCACGGATATCACAGGTTTTGGTCTTGTAGGTCATGCAACAGAAATAGCCATGGCCAGCAACACGACGCTGACGTTCTCAGCTGAAGCCTTGCCAGTCCTGCCCGGTGCCCTGGAACTCGCTCCAAAGAATTTGCCGTGTGGAGGGCGGTCGAACCAGCGGCACTACGACCGCATCGTCGTTGAAGCGGGCGTCGCCCCCGAGCACCTCCTGGTCGCCTGCGATCCTCAGACCGCCGGTGGACTTCTGTTTGCGGTGAAAGCGCAGGACGCGTCCGGGTTTGTCGACGCGCTCACGAGTGCGGGTGTGACCGCGACACCGGTGGGGACCGTCGAGGCCCGTGCCGACGATGGAGCGCTGGTCCGACTGATTTGACCGTCGTCGCGCCTGGAGGGGGGCGACGTGTACACGCACGCCGTGGTATAAATGTCCGTTTGCCGGGGACAGTAACGACCCCGGCGGAGGGCTCACAACGCTCATGAGCGCACGATCGGCCGCCCGGCGGTACGCCGCGGTCCTCTTTGAAGTGGTCAGCAAGACCGGTGATGTCAGTCGCGCGGAGCGCGACCTGAAGGCGTTTGCCGATCTGGTTGCGGGACACTCGCAGCTGGAACAGGTACTGACCTCCCCCGCCATCCCCGCGGCGCGCAAGCGCGCGGTCGTCGAACAGGTGCTTCAGGCTGCTGGAGACATCAGCGGCGAAGTGCAGCGTCTGCTGCTCATGCTGGCCGACCGGGATCGCCTCACGATCCTGACCGAGATCGTGGCCGCCTACGATGCGCGGTTGATGGCCCACAGAAAGATTGTCGACGCCGAGATCGTGACCGCCGCACCATTGGCTGACGATCGCCGCGATGCGCTGGCCAAGGCGCTCAGTGAGGCGTCCGGCGCCCAGGTGCGCGTGAAGGAATCCGTTGACCCCGAGATCATGGGCGGCCTTGTCGCCCGTGTTGGCAGCGTCATCTTCGACGCGAGCCTCACCCATCAGCTCGAGAAGATGCGGCAGCAGCTGCTGTCGCAGGCATAGTCTCACCCGCAGGACCGACCGATGCAGATCAAGGCCGAAGAAATCTCCAGAATCATCCGCGACCAGATTGGCAATTACACCGTTGACGTTGACGTAGCCGAGGTCGGCACCGTCGTCTCGGTGGGTGACGGCATCGCCCGCATCCATGGCGTCGAGCGCGCCATGGCCGGTGAGATGCTTGAATTTCCGAACGGCCTCTTCGGCATCGCACTGAACCTCGAAGAAGAGAGCGTCGGCGCGGTGTTGCTTGGCCGGTCGACGGAGATCAAGGAAGGCGACACCGTCAAGCGTACGGGCCGCATCATCTCGGTGCCGGTTGGTGACGCGATGCTTGGACGCGTGGTCAACTCGCTCGGCCAGCCGATTGACGGCAAAGGCCCGATTGCGACGAGCCAGTTCCTGCCCATCGAGCGCATTGCGCCCGGTGTCGTTGATCGGCAGCCGGTCAAGGAGCCGATGCAGACGGGTCTGAAAGCCATCGACGGCATGGTGCCGATCGGCCGCGGCCAGCGTGAGTTGATCATCGGCGACCGCCAGACGGGCAAGACCGCCGTTGCCGTCGACGCAATCATCAACCAGAAGGGCCTTGACGTCATCTGCATCTACAACGCGATTGGTCAGAAGCAGTCGACGATCGCGCAGGTGGTGCGCACGCTCGAAGAGGCCGGCGCGATGGAGTACACCATCGTCGTGGCGGCCGGCGCTTCGGACCCGGCCCCGATGCTGTACATCAGCCCGTACTCGGCCTGCACCATCGGCGAGTTCTTCCGCGACACCGGCCGGCACGCGCTGGTGGTGTACGACGACCTTTCGAAGCACGCGCAGGCGTATCGCGAAATCTCCCTGTTGCTCCGGCGTCCGCCCGGCCGCGAAGCGTATCCCGGCGACGTCTTCTACCTGCACTCCCGTCTGCTGGAGCGCGCCGCGAAGATGAACAAGGAACTGGGCGGCGGATCGCTGACGGCTCTGCCGATCATTGAAACGCAGGCCGGTGACCTGTCGGCGTACATCCCGACCAACGTCATTTCGATCACCGACGGCCAGATCTTCCTGGAAGCCGACCTCTTCAACCAGGGCTTCCGTCCGGCCATCAACGTCGGCAACTCCGTGTCGCGCGTCGGCGGCTCCGCGCAGATCAAGGCCATGCGGTCGGTCGCCGGCACGTTGCGTCTCGACCTCGCGCAGTACCGCGAACTTGCGGCGTTTGCGCAGTTCGGTTCCGACCTCGACCCTGCGACGCAGAAGCAGCTCAACCGCGGCCGCCGGCTGACGGAAGTGCTCAAGCAGCCGCAGTATCAGCCGCTGCCGGTCGAAAAACAGGTCGCCCTGATCTTCGCGGCCACCAACGGCTACCTCGACAGCGTGCCCGTCGAGAAGGTACGCGCGTATGAAACGGAGCTCTACCGCTTCCTCGAGACGCAGCGGCCGCAGGTGCTCACCGACATCCGCGAGAAGAAGGTGCTCGACGATGAGGTGAAGGGCGCGTTGAAGGCCGCGCTGGAAGAGTTCGGCAAACAGTTCGCCGCGATGGTGTAAGCGATGCCGTCACTGATTGACATGCGACGGCGCATTCGCGCCGTCAAGAACACGCAGCAGATCACGAAGGCGATGAAGATGGTCGCCGCGTCGAAGCTGCGTCGCGCGCAGGAGCGCGTCGTGGGCACGCGCCCGTTTGCGGCGCAGGCGCGACACGTGTTGTCGAGCATCGCGGCTCGTGTGGATCAGTCGAAGCATCCTCTGCTGCAGCAGCGGCCCGGCGTCAAGACGGGCGCCACGATGCTGATTGTGCTGACGAGCGACCGCGGCCTCTGCGGCAGCTTCAACACGAACATCGTGAAAGCGGTGGGACAGTTCCTGCGGGCCAACCCCGGACGTGAAGTGGTGCTCGGGTTGGTCGGCAAGAAGGGGCGCGAGGCCCTGGGCCGGCGGGGATTCCCGATTCGTTTTGAATACACCTCGTTGCCCAAGGTCATCAGCTTCGCCGAAGCCGAGGCCATCGCGCAGCCGGCGATTGATGACTTTGTGGCCGGCAAGGTCGACAGCGTGCACCTGGTCTACAACGAGTTCAAGTCCGTCATCGCACAGAAACTCGTCGTCGAGCAGCTGCTCCCGATGCAGCCGATTGAAGCGGGGGACGCTCCCGCCACCGGTGTTGACTATCTCTACGAACCGTCGCCGCAGCGCATCTTCGATGAACTGCTGCCGCGACTGGTCGAGGCGCAGGTGCTGCGCGCGTTGCTCGAGTCGTCAGCGGCCGAGCACGCAGCGCGCATGACCGCCATGGATGCCGCCACGCGCAATTCGGCGGAGATGATCGAGGGGTTGACCCTCACGATGAACAAGGTTCGGCAGGCGGCGATCACGCGCGAAATTATCGAAGTCGTGTCGGGCGCTCAAAGTACGTAAAAGGCAAAGCTGTTCGTAGGGCAGGGCTTCAGCCCTGCCAATGAGGAACAAAGATGGCAGTCGCAGAAGCAGTGAAGGTGGGCAAGGTCGTCCAGATCATCGGACCGGTGGTCGACGTCGAGTTCGAAGGCGGGTACCTCCCCGAGATCTACAACGCCGTGCGCATCACCGGCCAGTCAGGCAACGACACGATCGACGTCATCGTCGAGGTCGAGCAGCACCTGGGTGAAAACCGCGTGCGAACCGTCGCGATGAAGCCGACCGACGGCCTGCAGCGCGGTATGACCGCGACCGACATGGGCGCGCCGATCTCGATGCCGGTCGGACCGGAGACGCTGGGTCGCGTGTTGAACGTGCTTGGTGAACCCGTCGACTTCCCGGATCGCCCGGTGCAGTCGAAGGTGACGTGGCCGATCCACCGTGAAGCGCCAAAACTCGAAGAGCAGTCGACCGAACTGAAGATGTTCGAGACCGGCATCAAAGTCGTTGACCTGCTCGAACCGTACCTCACGGGCGGCAAGATCGGGTTGTTCGGCGGCGCCGGCGTCGGCAAGACGGTCATCATTCAGGAGCTCATCCACAACATCGCCATGAAACACGGCGGCGTGTCGGTGTTTGCCGGCGTGGGCGAGCGCACGCGCGAAGGCAACGACCTGTGGCTTGAGTTCCAGGAAAGCGGCGTCATCGACCCGAACGATCCGGCCAAGTCGCGCGCTGCACTGGTCTACGGCCAGATGACGGAGCCGCCAGGTGCACGTCTGCGCGTGGCGCTGTCGGGCTTGACGGTCGCCGAGTACTTCCGCGATGCCGAGAACAAGGACGTGCTCCTGTTCATCGACAACATCTTCCGCTTTACCCAGGCCGGTTCTGAAGTGTCGGCGCTGCTGGGCCGGATGCCCTCGGCCGTCGGTTACCAGCCGACGCTGCTCACCGAAATGGGTGAACTGCAGGAGCGCATCACGTCGACCCGCAAGGGCTCGATGACCCCGGTGCAGGCCATCGACGTGCCCGCTGACGACTACACCGACCCCGCGCCGGCGACGACGTTCGGCCACCTCGATGCAACAACCAACCTGTCGCGTGCGATTGCCGAACTCGGCATCTACCCGGCCGTCGACCCGCTCGCGTCGACCTCGCGCATTCTCGATCCGCGCGTCATCGGCGACGAGCACTACAACGTCGCGCGGTCGGTCAAGCAGATCCTGCAGCGCTACAAGGACCTCCAGGACATCATCGCGATCCTTGGTATCGATGAACTGTCGGAAGACGACAAGCTCACCGTGACCCGCGCGCGCAAGATTCAGAAGTTCCTGTCGCAGCCGTTTTTCGTCGCCGAACAGTTCACGGGCCTCAAGGGCGCGTACGTGCCCATTGCCGAGACCGTGCGCGGCTTCAAGGAAATCGTCGAGGGCCGTCACGACGAAATCCCGGAGCAGGCGTTCTACATGGCCGGCACGATCGATGAGGTCGTGGAGCGAGCCAAGAAGCAGCAGTAATGCGACTCGAATTCGTCACCCCGGAACGTCTCATCGCCCACGAGGAAGTGGACGAGATCCAGCTGCCTGGCGAGGAAGGGTACGTCGGTATCCTTCCCGGCCACACGCCGATGCTCATCGGCCTGAAGGTCGGCGAGATGTGGTACCGCAAGGGTTCCGAGAAGTTCTACGGCTTCGTGGGTTTTGGCTTCGCGGAAGTGCTGCCTGATCGCGTGACGATCCTGGCCCGCATTGCTGAAAAGGGCGACGACATCGATCAGCAGCGCGCCGAGGCCGCCAAGCGCCGCGCCGAGGAACGCCTGGCCGAAGCGGGGCGGAGCGGCTCTGCGGCCGACTACGAACGCGCGCGTCTCTCGCTGCTGCGCGCCATCACCCGCCTGCAGGTCTCGCAACACGCCAGGCGTCGCTGATTCCTGATGACGCAGGTCTCGGCGGCTGCCGTCACCCATCCGGGGTTGCGACGGGAGAGCAATGAAGACGCCTTCCGCGCGCGTCCTGACATCGGCCTGTTCATCGTGGCCGATGGGATGGGCGGCCACGAAGCCGGCGAGGTTGCATCCGGTCTCACCGTCGAGGTCGTCGAGTCATTCGTCTACGAATCGCGTGACGCGGACCTCAACCAGACGTGGCCCTTCCCGTTCGACACCACGAAGACACTTGATGCCAATCGCCTGATCGCGGCGTACCGGCTCGCCAATCGTCGCGTCGCATCGGCGATGGCCGACAATCCCGCGCTCAAGGGCATGGCCACCACGGTGGCTGCCGTGCTGATCAATCGGGACGCCGCCACCGCGTGCATCGCGCACGTGGGCGACAGTCGTGTGTACCGGATGCGCGACCGTGTACTGCAGCAGATGACGCAGGATCACTCGTGGGTCACCGAGCAGGTGCGCGCCGGGCTGTTGTCCGACGACGATGCCCACCGCCATCCGTGGCGCAACGTGGTCACGCGCGCGATTTCCGGCGGTGACGATCCCGACGTGGACGTTCGGGAACTGCCGGTGATGCCCGGCGACGTCCTGCTGGTCTGTTCGGACGGACTGTCCTCGGTGGTCAGCCTCGACGACATGCAGACCGCGCTCAGCAGCGCCGGCACCCGAGGCGCCGATTTGGAGGCCGCGGCATCAGCGCTCGTGAGCGCGGCCAATGCCGCCGGCGGTCCGGACAACATCACCGTGGTGCTGGTGCGCATCGATGTTTGAGAGTCTGCAAAAGTTGCTTCGTTACCGAGGTCTGATTCAGACCCTGGTGGCGCGTGATCTCAAGGCGCGGTATCGCGGGTCGGTGCTCGGGTTCTTCTGGTCGTTCGTCAACCCCCTCCTGCTCCTGTCGATCTACAGCTTTGTCTTCACGTACCTGTTGAAGAACCGGGCCGAGGGCGTGCAGCCGTACGCTGTGTTCATGTTCACAGCGCTGCTGCCGTGGACCTGGTTTCAGTCGTCGATCAACGAGGCCACCGGCTCCTTGATCTCCGGCGGCAACCTGATCAAGAAGGTACTCTTCCCTGCCGAAGTGTTGCCGCTGGTGACAATCATCGCCAACATGGTGCACTTCCTGTTTGGCCTGCCCATCCTCATTGCGTTCATGGCGTATTACCAGGTCACGCCGGACTGGATCGAACTCCCCTGGTTCATCGCGGTGGTGGGTGTCCAGTTCATCTTCACGGCGGCGCTGGCGTTGCTGTTGTCCGCCCTTGCGGTGCACTTTCGTGACGTCAAGGATCTGGTGGCGAACCTGCTGACCTTCTGGTTCTTCGCCACGCCGATCATCTACTGGTACAACGACCCGGACTTCCAGAAGTACAAGTTCTACTTCGATCTGAATCCGTTCTCGCACCTTGCGATCTCGTATCAGGAAATTCTGTTCTTTGACGGGCCGTTCGGCCACAAGTGGTGGCTGCTCGCCCTGGGCGCCGCGTCTGTCGTGCTGTTCCTCGGTGCGTACTGGGTGTTCGATCGGCTGCGCGACTCGTTTGCGGAGGCGGTATGAGCACTCCGGCAATTGAGCTCATCAACGTCTCGAAGATCTATCGTCGTTATGGCGGCAGGCAGTTCTCGACACTCAAGAGCGCGCTGCTCTCAGGAGACCTCGTCAAGAAGCTTCGACCCGAGGAGACCTTTGAGGCGCTCAAACACGTGTCGTTTGAGGTGCCCAAGGGGTGCACCTACGGTGTTGTGGGGCGCAACGGATCGGGCAAAAGCACGACGCTCAAGCTGGTTGCCGGCATCACCAAGCCGACAGACGGCCAGGTGCACGTGCGAGGACGGATCTCTGCACTGATCGAGCTTGGCGCCGGATTCCACCCGGAGATCTCCGGTCGGGAGAATGTCTTCATCAACGGCATCATGCTCGGCCTGTCGAAGCGGGAGATTCAGAGACGCTTCGACGAGATCGTCGAGTTTGCGGAACTGCAGGATTTCATCGACGCGCCGGTCAAGACGTATTCGTCCGGTATGTACATGCGTCTGGGATTCGCCGTGGCCATTCACGTCGATCCCGACGTGTTGCTGGTCGACGAGGTACTCGCGGTCGGTGACGAGGGATTTACGCACAAGTGCCTCGACAAGTTCGGGGAGTTCAAGCGACGGGGCAAGACGATCCTGCTCGTGACCCACTCACTTGGACTCGTTGAACGTTTCTGCGACGAAGCCGTCTGGCTGGACTCGGGCGAGAAGAAGGCCGAAGGGGATCCCAAACGCGTCGTTGGCATCTATGTCACGGACGTCGCGAGGCAGGAGGAACAGTTCCTACGCCAGGCAGACGCGAAGGCCCGCGAAGCCGCCGGCCTCGGCGAGGACTCGACTGCGAGCGAGGCCTCGCGACCCGTCGACGCGACCGAAGTGGCCGCCGACATGAACATGGCCGGCGAAGGCCGGTGGGGATCGGGCGGTGTTGAGATCTCGTCCGTGGAGTTCCGCACCGCAGACGGGCAGCCCACGCAGGTGTTTCACACCGGTGAGGCAATGCAGATTCAGCTCGCCGTCAAGGCCGCAGCCCCCGTGCGAGATTTTGTCTTTGGCATCGGCATCTTCACGGCCGACGGGGTCCCCGTCTACGGGACCAACACCGACATCGAGGAGTTGGAGGCCGACCGTCTCGAAGGCGACGCGCTGGTCGGGCTGAACATCGAGTCGCTCGATTTGGTCGAAGGCACCTACAAACTCGACGTGGCCGTGCACAAACGTGACGGCGCGCCCTACGACTACCACCGCCTCCTCCACACGTTCCGCGTGAAGTCGCGCATCAAAGACGTCGGCATCTACCGGCCCAAACACAGCTGGAACTTCTCAAGCACGATCAGGTTCAAGCCGCCAAAGTAGCGCGCGCGAGTTTCTACGCGCGTGGTTTTGGGGTCGCGAAGCGGCGGATGAGATCCCGCACGCGCGGTGTGCCGCCTTCCACAAGTGAATCCAGCAACACGTGTGTTTTGCGTGGGACGCGACCGAGGTCGACGTAGCGCCCTACAATTGCGAGCGCTTCTTCGGCTGATTTGATATCCAGGTGCCGAAGCAAGTACCGCAGATCGTCCAGATCGTGAAACTCCTCAGCCAGCCGCAAGCCAACGCACTTGAGCGCCAGCAGATAGTGCGGGTGCGCCGTGAACACCTTGAGATGGCTCAGCTCGAGGTAGGGGTCGTACTGCCCTTTCGCGCTGAGGAACGTCTTCACCGCATCATTGAGCCACGCCGGGTCCACACTCGACGCGGTTGCAACGCGCGCCGCCGCTTCCCGCACGAGACCAGATGGCTCGAGCAATGCGTCGACCCCCTGTGTGACGTCCCGCGCGCCAAAGGCCAGACACATGACCGCCCCGCCGACGACGTAGACCTCGCCGGTGACGCCGCGGGCGGCCAGGTCGTCGTTGAGCAGCTCGAAGAGCCGGGAGATATCGGAGCGGGTCAGTCGGGCGGCAGCCATCAGAGGTGATCTCCCACGCCGGCATCCACAAACAGGTTGCGGCGTTTGTAGACGACCGGCGCCTCGCGCATCAGGTACGGCCGCAGCCGGTCCGTGCCCGCAGGGAAATACGGCTCGTCCGGCACGGGCACCCGCCGGGTCCACGCCGGAGCCGCCATTCCCAGTTGACTGGAGCGGTGCTCGATCATCGCCGCCAGGTAGTTCTGGTGAAACGCGGTCAACCTGGACACATCCAGCGCCATCGTGAGATCGCGGAAGGACGCGGAATCAAGGCTCGCCAGCAGCCCGCCAACCCTGGCCAGGGTAGCGCGTGGCTCACGTTCTGCGGCCAGAGCGACCAGCAGATCCTCCAGCTGCGCCTCGGTGTCCACCAGCACTCGACGTAACACGAAGGTGGAGACATCGAGGCCAGCGGCCGCCGCTCGCCGCTTGAGCAACGCCTTTTGGGCGGCTGACACACGAATCTGGAGCTGCTGAGTCTTAGCCAATTATTTGCGTCAATACTAGCGTATTGACGCCACGGCAAGTGCTATCCTCGGCGTACCGGGGCCAAGTCGATGACCACTACCTTTGATGAATGGGCGTTCAAGGTTGACGCGCTGTGCCGCATCCACCTGTCGAGGAGCTGGGCCGAGGTCTGCGGTGAACTGCCGCCACTGCAGGCGGCGTACATGTTCTGCGAAAGCCCGCGGGAGTTCGTGTTCCGCTGGGCTGAGAAGTACGACCTCGCCTGGCGCGACGATGAGTTCAGCCGAGCCAGATCGTTCCGCCGCCGGATAGGGTTGGAGTGATCCTGACCGACCGCGCGGCCGCTGCCCGGTGGTCGCGAGAGCAGCAGAATGCCGGCGCCAGGGTTGTCTTCACCAACGGCGTCTTCGACATCCTTCATCCCGGTCACGTCCGGTACCTGCAGGCCGCGCGCCGCGAAGGCGACCGCCTCATCATTGCCGTCAACTCCGATCGGTCAGTCCGTGCCATCAAGGGGCCGACTCGGCCGGTCAATCCCGAGCACGAACGCGCGGAGGTCCTTGGGGCCCTCGCCTGCGTTGATGCCGTGGTGGTCTTCGACGAGGAGACACCTGCGGACATCATTGCCGCCGTGCAGCCCGACGTCCTCGTCAAAGGCGCCGACTGGGCTGCCGATCGCATCGTCGGTCGAGACACCGTCGAAGCGCGCGGTGGCCGCGTCGTGCGGATGAGGATTGAAGACGGCTGGTCGACGACCTCGCTGATTGAGAAAGTCTCGGGTGGAACCGGCGCCTGATACGATCGACTGTTGGCCGTGCTCCACCCGTCCGCCTCTCTCGCCTTTCGCTCGCTCCTGAAGTCAGCCGCCACCCGTGCGGGCCTGACGCGGGCATTGCCACGCCTGGCCGGGCTCGGCCCTGGCGCGACAGCGTTCCACGCCGCTGCCCTCGCGCAGGACACCCGTGTTGTGCTCGTCGTGCCGACCGACGCGGATGTCGAGCAGATGACGGCTGATGCGCGATTTTTTCTCGGCGCCATGCTTGGGCTGTCTGATGCGCAGGCCGCCCAGACCGTACTGCCCTTTCCTTCGCAGGAAGTAGATCCTTATCGAGGACTCGCGCCTCACCTGGCGGTCGCTTCAGCGCGTGCCCGTGCGCTCACCGGCCTGGTGACGGGTACTGCGCGCCTGGTGGTCGCCTCTGCGCGATCGCTGCCTCCCCGCTTGAGCGACCCCGCGCGCTTCTTAGCTGCCAGTGTGGTCATCAAGCCCGGCACAGAAATCGATCCGCAAGATCTGCGCGAGCGCTTGGTTGATGCCGGCTTCATGCCGGAGGATCCGGTCGATCAACATGCCGAGTTCTGCGTGCGAGGGGGCGTTGTCGACTTCTATCCCGCCTCGGAAGATCAGCCGATCCGTCTCGAGTTCATCGGCGACGTTGTGGAATCGCTCCGGCGCTACGATGCGGCAACGCAGCGCTCACTGGCTGCACTGGACACTTTCACGATCAGTCCCCAGCGCGACCTGCTCTCGCACGACGATGAGTCCGATCGCTCGGCGACGTTCCTTGACTACGTCCGCCAGGCGGGCGCCACCACCCTCGTTTATGAGCTGGACGATGTCACCGAACGAGGCGTGAGTCTCGAGCAGCAATGGCGTGCCGCTGCGGAAGACGCCGTGCATCGCGCGCCGAACTCGCTGCCGTACGAACACGTTGCTCTGCCGTGGGACGACGTGTCGCAGTGGTTGTCGCGTGCGCGCCGCATCAGTCAGCTGACTTTCGACAGCGCCGACGAAGTGCATGTGCCCTGCCAGCCCGTGCTCGAATATCGAGGCCGGCTTGGCGACTGGGTGGAAGAACTGAAGCAGGCGCAGACCCGCGGAGAGACGACGGTGTTTGTCGCCGCGTCGGCTGGTCGCGCGGAACGGACAATCGAGCTGCTCGCCGACTACGGCGTTCGGGCACGCGCGATTGGCGACAACGAAGACCTGGCGCGCGCGTCGGTCCTCGTCACCACCGGCCATCTCTCACGCGGCTTCCATCTGCCCACGGGCACACTCCTCGTTTTCACCGAGACGGATCTCTTCGAGGAAGAACGTCGCAGTGGTGAGCGCCGCAAGTCCGCTGCGCGCACCTTCATGTCGGATTTCCGCGACCTGAAGGTCGGAGACCTCGTCGTTCACGTCGACAACGGCATCGGCCGGTTCGTCGGCCTGAAAAAAATGGCGGTCGGTGTCGGCGACGCCACGGAGTTCATGGAACTCCACTACGCCGGCGACGACAAACTCTTCGTCCCGCTCGATCGCCTCGATCTTGTCCAGAAGTACACCGGCGGTGCGGCTCCCAACCTGGACAAGTTGGGCGGCACGACCTGGGAAAAGGCCAAAACCCGCGTCAAGAAGGCCATGCGCGACATGGCCGAGGAGCTCCTGAAGCTCTACGCTGCGCGCAAAGCCGTCGTCGGGCACGCGTTCACCGCCGACTCACATTGGCAGCAGGAGTTTGACGATGCGTTCCCGTTCGACCTGACGGCCGATCAGCAGTCCGCGATCAACGACATCGCCAGAGACATGGAATCGACGACGCCGATGGATCGCCTGTTGTGCGGCGACGTCGGGTTCGGCAAGACGGAAGTGGCGATGCGTGCCGCCTTCAAGGCAGTGATGGACGGCAAACAGGTGGCCGTGCTGGCACCGACGACCGTGCTCGCCTTCCAGCATGAACGCACTCTGAAAGAGCGGTTCGCGGGCTTCCCTGTCCGCATCGACATGGTCAGCCGCTTTCGCACCAAGACCGAGCAGCAGGATGCGCTCGAACGGCTTGCCAATGGCCAGCTCGACATCATCGTCGGCACGCACCGTCTATTGTCGAAGGACGTGGTGTTCCGCGACCTGGGCCTGCTGGTCGTGGACGAGGAACAGCGGTTTGGCGTCGCGCACAAGGAACGCATCAAACAGATGCGCAAACGTGTCGACGTGTTGACCATGACGGCCACACCGATCCCTCGGACGCTCAACATGTCGCTGGTGGGCATCCGCGACATGTCGGTCATCGAGACGCCACCTCGCGACCGTCTGGCGATTCAGACCCAGGTCGTCAAGTTCGATCAGGACGTGATCGCGCGGGCGATTCGCACAGAGACCGAACGCGGGGGCCAGGTCTACTTCGTGCACAACCGCGTTGAGTCGATCTTCTCGATCGCGAACCTTGTGCAGCGCCTGGTGCCGGAAGTGCGGATTGGCATTGGCCACGGACAGATGGGAGAAGGCGAGCTCGAGAGGGTGATGGTCGACTTTGTCGCGCACAAGTTCGACGTGCTTGTCGCCACCACCATCGTCGAAAATGGGCTAGACATCTCGAATGCCAACACGATCATCATCAATCGGGCTGACCGTTACGGGCTGTCCCAGCTGTATCAGCTCCGTGGCCGCGTTGGCCGGTCAGACCGCCGCGCGTACGCCTATCTGCTGATTCCGCCCGAACAAGCGTTGTCTCCGATTGCCCGCAAACGCCTGGCCGCGATTCGGGAGTTCAGCGATCTGGGCTCGGGCTTCCGGATCGCCGCCCTGGACCTGGAAATTCGCGGCGCCGGCAATCTCCTGGGCGGGCAGCAGAGCGGCCACATCGAAGCCGTCGGCTTCGACATGTACAACAAGCTCCTTGAGGAGACGATTCGCGAGCTCAAGGGCGAAGAACTGGAAGATGACCGACGCGCAGCCGTCAATTTGAAGCTGAACTTCAGAATTGATGAAACCTACATCACGGATATGAACCAGCGTCTCGCGGCATACCGTCGATTGGCCAGCTCCCGCAGCGTTGAAGAGGTTAATTCAATAATCGCCGAACTTTCTGATAGATATGGTCAATCAACAGAATCGGTGCTCAACATTGGTGAATACACGAGAATACGTGTAATTGCCGATAGGATTGGCGTTGATTCCATTGACCGAGACGGTTCAGTGGTGGTCCTGAAGTTCCGCCAAGACGCCAAAGTAGACCCCGTCCAGCTGATGCGGGTCGTTCGAGAGCGGGGGGACCTCACCTTGCTGCCACCCGCCACCCTTCGGCTGGATCTGGCTCAGCCGGCGGAACGGCCGGCTCCAGCCGCGCCAGAAAAGCCGGCGACACCCCCGCCCGGCAAGCTGCGTCCTAAGTCTGAAGACACACGGGCGCAACGTTATCTGAAACCCGCCAAACCGGTCGACCAACCAGGTCGCGAGTCCTGGTGGGCCACCCGGGCGACCAGTTCCGAGGTGACCAGCGGCTTCACCCGCCAGGAGGTGCTCGCTGAAGCGCCGTTCGACCCCCGCCAGCCCGGCGGCTTGTTCGAGCGGCTGCGGCAGGTGTTGGAGGGAATCGCAGGGAGCGGCAAGGGGCAGTGAGCACGAAGGGCAAGAAGGGTAGGATCAGATCTATGAGGCAGTGGATTGCGGGTGGTGTGGCAATGGTCGTGCTGTTGTCCGGCGTCGTGTCGGCGCGGCAGCAGGAGCAGGCGCCGAGATCAAGTCGCCCGGTAGTACTGCAGCGCGTGCTGGTCAAGGTCAACGGCGCGGTGTTCACCAAGACCGAGCTTGAGGAGCTGCAGATCGAAGCCCTGCAGGCGCGCAATCAGAAGACGTTGTCGCAGCTGGATCTGCAGAACGACGAGTCCCTGCGCGGGATCCTCATCGAAGTCACGCCGCAGATCCTCGACACCGCAGTCGACCAGCTGATCATCATTCAGCGCGCGCGCGACCTCGGCTACAAGATGTCCGACGAGCAGTTCAACTCGTACGTCGAGAACATCAAGAAAGAAAATCAGCTCACCGACGAACAGCTCAAGGTCGCCATGGGACAGCAGGGCCTGACCATGGAGACGTTGCGGGCGCAGATCGAGCGCACCTTCCTGGTGCAGGCCATTCAGCAGAACGAGATCATGCGCAACATGACGCTCACCGAGGAAGAAGCGCGTCAGTACTACCGCGCGCACCCCGATGAGTTCCTGACTGCGCCCATGGTCACGTTGCGCGAGATTTTTGTGGCGGTTCCGACGGAAGTGCGCGACGGTGCGACAGGTTCGACAGTCGCCGCGGACGAAGCGGCGCTCGCAAAGATCACACAGGCGCGCGAGAGGGCGCTCAAGGGCGAAGACTTCGCCGCGCTGGTGAACGAATACTCCGAGTCCGGCTCAAAGGCCAACGGTGGCCTCATTGGCCCTATCAACCTCAACGAGCTGGCAGAGTCGCTGCGGCAACGTCTCTCCGGCCTGAAGACGGGCGAAATCGATCAGCCGCTCCGCACAGCAAAGGGGTACCAGCTGTTGAAGGTGGAGTCACGCACGGATTCGGAACCGCGGCCTTTTGATCAGGTGCGCAATGAAATCGCGGGCAAGATCTACCAGGAGCGCGGCGAGGTCATGATGGCCGCGTATCTTGACGACATGCG
This sequence comes from Acidimicrobiia bacterium, assembly GCA_045862915.1. GTDB lineage: Bacteria > Acidobacteriota > Vicinamibacteria > Vicinamibacterales > SCN-69-37 > SYFT01. Next base: position 58,938 of record BTVE01000011.1, on the reverse strand, counting down.
CGAGCAGGCCATCATCGAGTGGAAAGATGATGAGCTGAAGCAGATGTACGAGCAGTATCGCGCGTCGAAGAAGAAAGCCCAGAACTGAGGGCGCATCGTGCACGGTCCTGACCCTGCGGCGTGGTACGCCATCTGGACCCGTTCGCGCCACGAACAGGTCGTCCGACAGCAGCTCGAGCAAAAAGGCATCGACGTTTTCCTCCCGACGATCACCAAGTGGAGCCGTTGGAAGGACCGGAAGAAGCAGGTGGTCTGGCCGTTGTTCCCGGGTTACTGCTTTGCGAAGTTCACGTCTGACCAACGTGTGCCCGTACTGAAGTGCACCGGTGCGGTCAGCATCGTGTCCTTCAACGGCGCACCGGCACCGATTCCCGAACACGAACTCGCCGGGATTCGCCAGCTGGTGGAGACCGACCTGCAGTACGACCCGTGCCCGCTCATCAACGAGGGTGATCGCGTCGAAGTGGTGCACGGCCCGCTCAAAGGGGTGAACGGCCGTCTCGTCAGAAAGGGCGCGCACGCGCGCCTGGTCCTGTCGGTCGACTTGATCGGTCAGGGTGTGTCGGTGGAAGTGGATGCGGCCGATGTGCGCGCGTATTGACGGAATGCCATGCCTGTAAAAATCGGATCCGTTTCACTGGACCACCCGGTCGCCATGGCTCCAATGGCCGGCATGACCGACACCGCGTTTCGGCGCCTGGTCAAACGTCAAGGCGGCTGCGGGCTCGTGGTCACCGAGATGGTGAGTTCGGAAGGCCTCGTGCGCGGCATTGACCGCACGCTTGAGTACGCCGAATACACCGAAGAAGAGCGGCCCGTCTCGATTCAGATCTTCGGCGGTGATCCCGCGAAGATGGCCGACGCTGCGCAGATTGTCGAAGGCATGGGCGCCGACATTGTCGACATCAACATGGGATGTCCGGTGCCGAAGATCGCCAAACACAACGCGGGCTGCAGCCTGATGCGCGAGCCGTCACACGCCGCGTCCATCATCAGCGCCATGGCCAAGGCGGTGAAGATTCCGGTCACCGTCAAGATGCGCGCCGGCTGGAACGAACAGCAGATCAATGCGCCGACGCTGGCGCGTATGGCGCAGGATGCGGGCGCGGCTGCCGTCGCCGTACACGGTCGGACTGCCGCGCAGAGTTATTCCGGCGAGTCAGACTGGTCGTTGATCGACCGGGTCTCGCGTGAAGTGACCATTCCCGTGCTCGGCTCGGGCGACTGTGTCGAGCCCGATCAGGTGGTCGAGCGCCTGCGCTCGACCGGTGTTGGCGGCGTACTTGTTGGTCGCGGAGCCCTGCGGAATCCCTGGATCTTCAAGCAGTCGGCTGATGCCGCCGCTGGCCACCATCCCGTAGACGTCTCACTGGAAGCCCGCGGGCAGTTCCTGCTCGACTACATGCAGCTGCTGCTCGATGACCGTGTGGACGAGGCTGCCGGATTCCGGCATACGGCGCCCGGGCATGATGCCGGTCCGCCACCCGAAGCCAAAGGGCGCGAGCGCTGGGTGATCAACAAGCTGCGGGCGCTTGGGGCGTGGTACACGAAGGGACTGGACGGCGGTGCGCAGTTGCGCGTGTCGATCAACTCGGCGAAGTCCATCCCCGAGCTGCGGCAGCTGTTGCAGGACTTCTTCCGAATCTAACCTCTGCCGCTGGTTTTGCGGCGGATGAGATTGCTCTTGAACCGCGCACGTTTGACGTCGCGCGGCACTGTGGGCCGCGCATTCGGATCCCTGTGTGATCCGCCGGGCCGCCACTCCTTCCCGCGCGGTTCGGCGGGCCGCCGTTTCTCGCGCGCCTCCGTGCGTGCCAGCAGGATCGCCGCCTTCGCCGCGTCGGGCGATTCCCACACCTTGCCGTGTTCAAACCACCGCAGCATGACATCCGGCTGTCTGCGCTGCAGTTGACGGAACGTCGGCAGCAACTCGTCGCGGGTCTTCGCGCGGAACGCGGTGGGGACCGTCCCAACCAGAATGATCCAGCAGGCGGTAGGGGTGGCCATGATCAGTGCCTCTCCAGACGTTTCAGCTTCTCGATGAGTGTCGTGCGCTTGATGCGCAACAGGTCGGCAGCCCGACGCTTGTTGCCCTCGGAGCGTGCAAGCGCGCGCTGCAACAGGTGGCGCTCGAAGCCTGTCACCAGCGCATCAAAGTCCACTCCATCATCGCCGATTTCCACGGCGTCCGGGCTCACGACCGGCGGCATCACCCGCATGTCGTCCGGCAGGTCGTCAATCAGCAGCTGCGATCGGCCCGGCGACAACGCAAACGCCCGTTCCATGATGTTTTCCAGTTGCCGCACGTTCCCAGGCCAGGCGTACGCCATCAACGCCTGCTGCGCCTCCTGCGTCAACGTGACGCGGCCCCGGGTGGGTGACTCCTGGCTGAGCCGATCGAGGAAGTGCTGGGCGAGGAGGGGAATGTCGCCTCGTCGCTCGCGCAACGGCGGCACATGCACCGGAATGACGTTGAGCCGGTAGTAGAGATCCTCGCGAAACGTGCCATCGGCGACCATCTGTTGCAGGTCGGAGTTGGTGGCGGCAATCACACGCACATCCACCTTCACGGTCTGCGAATCACCCACACGTTCGAACTCGCGCGACTGCAGGACGCGCAGCAACTTCACCTGCAGCGCCGGGCTCATCGTTCCAACCTCATCAAGGAACAACGTGCCGCGATGGGCCTGTTCCACTCTGCCTTGGCGGTTGGCCACGGCGCCGGTGAACGCACCACGCACGTGACCGAATAACTCGGCTTCGAGCAACGTCTCCGGAATGGCGCTGCAGTTGATCGCCACAAAGCGCTGCAGTCGTCGCGGGCTGGCGTCGTGGATCGCGCGCGCGGCCAACTCCTTGCCGGTGCCCGTCTCTCCAGTGATCAGCACCGTGCTGGATGTGGCCGCCACGGTTTCCAGAAGTTCAATCAATCGCACCACAGCCGGTGACTGGCCGACAATGCCGCCAAGCCGGTGTCGTCCTCGAAGCTGTTCCCGGAGGTATGCGTTCTCCGCGCGAAGTCGACGCCGCTCGACCGCCGTGTGCAACACGTGCAGCAGTTCCTCAAACTGGAACGGCTTGGTGATGAACCCTTCCGCGCCCAGACGCGTGACCTCAACCGCCTCCCGGACACTGCCGAAGCCGGTGATCACCACGGCAATGATGTCGGGATAGCGGCCAAAGGCTTCGTCGAGCACCCTCCGCCCATCCATTCCCGGCAGCCGAAGATCGGTCAGGAGGATGTCGAAGGCAAACGCGTTCAACCGCTCAATCGCGTCCTCGCCGGACGCCGCCTGGGTCACCCGGTACCCGTGCTCCCCGAGGCGTTCCGCGATGACCTCGCGGAAGGCCGCCTCGTCTTCGACGAGCAGCAGGTGAAGGGGGGACGCGTCTTCGGTTGTCATTTCTTTGGCGCCGGTATCTTGACATCACACTACAGTTCCGCTCAAGGGGCGCCGATAGTTCCCGACGTATGCTTGAGCGGAAGACCGTATCAATTCCCCGCGCGTGTGATGTGGTCGGCGTCAGCCGGCGCACGATTTATAACTGGATGTCGAGCGGCAAGGTGCAATACGTCAGGACAGCCGGCGGCTCGGTCCGCATCTTTGTCGATACCTTGTGGCGGGACGTGCCGCCACCCATGACGGAATCCGCGCACGCGCCATACGAATTGCACAAGAGCGCCTAAGGTGTTTTCCATGACGACCCCGCCGGCCGTGTCGCGGGCCGAACAGGACCTTGCCCTCCTGTTTCATCAGCTCAACAATCACCTCGGGATCATCCTGGCCAACGCCGAACTGCTGGAACACCGGCTCGAAGAGCCGCAGCATCGCGCGCGAGCCGGGCAAGTGGTGGCCAGTGCACTTGAGGCCATCCAGACGTCCCACCAGATTCGGCAAAACGCGGCGATGGCAACCCGAGGTGGAGTGTCAAGCGTTTGACTTGGAGCCTGTCAAAACGTCACGGAACTGACCATTTCGACACGATCCCACACGCGATTGCACACGGTTGCACACCATGACATTGCCTGTAAATAACTGAAAAATAGAGGCTTAGTCCGTCAGAGCCGCCGAAGGTGTGCGTGTGCCAAGACTTGGCATCCGAGTTGCCTTTACAGGTAGTGCCGCAGCACTTGGCTGTTGGCGTCCTGGAGGTTTCATGGCGCGCGCGCAGTTGGCCAGTCATCAGCACGATCGGGTCGTCGCGACCCTGCCCTTTGTCGAGTCTCTCGCACGACGAATGGCATCGACGATGCCCCATTCGATTGATGTGTCTGACCTCGTGCAGGACGGTGTCATTGGGCTCATCGACGCCGCCAATCGCTTTGAGGCCGAACGCGGCATCAAGTTCGAGACGTTTGCCGAGCGCCGCGTCAGAGGCGCCATGATCGACGCGTTGCGCCGGGACGCCTGGCCGCGCGGTGTGCGCCGCGTCCGCCGCGAGCTGGAAGCCGCGCGTGAAGCCTTGCGCCGTGAACTTGGCGCCGAACCCACGCTCGCCGACCTGGCGAAACGTGTCGGTACGGATCAGGCGAGGCTTGAACGCACGATTCTCCGCATCAACACGATCGAGTCCACGTCCCCGCTGGCGAATCTCGACACCATCGACAGTGCCACGTTGCCTGCCGTGCTGGTGCCCAGCGAGCCGCCCGCGCCGGATCAGGAGTTTGAACAGCGCGAACTCAAAGACAGGATTCGCGCAGCCCTGGCCACACTGCCCGCACGCGAGCGCAAGCTGATCACGATGTACTACTTCCGCGGCGCCACGATGAAGGAGATCGGCAAGGAGATCGGCGTGAACGAATCACGCGTGTCGCAGTTGCATGCCCGCGCGGTTTCCCGATTGCGCAAGGCGATGGAACCGAAACCCTCGACCGCCGACGTCGTGCCGTTCCGCCGCCAGGCGGTCGCCTGAAGGCCCGCTAACGGATCGTTTCGCGCGCCGCGTGCACGAGGTCGCGCAGTCGAAATGGCTTGGCGAGCCATCGACATCCGCTGCGTTCGAGGAACTGTTCGGCCTCCGTCCCGGCGACATCGCCGGTGACAAAGACCAGGCGCCTGGTCAGCGCCGGCGCCGTGCCGGCCAGGTGCGCAAAAAACGCCATGCCATCCACACGCGGCATCTTCAGGTCGCACACGATCACATCGTAGGCGCGTGACTGCACGCGTTCGATCGCCTCTTCGCCGTCACGCGCGCGGTCCACATCAAACCCCGCATCGCGCAACGCGTCGGCCACCGCTTCGCCCAGCGCCTCCTCGTCTTCGACCACCAGCGCGCGTGTCCCCACTGGGACGGCAGCGGCGGGCGCGAGCGTCGACGCCGGGGCGGCTGCACGCACCGGTGAACCTCCGGATGGCAACTCGAGGACAAACGCCGCGCCACCGCCGGCGGGGGAACTCACCGAGATCCGGCCCCCATGTTCCTGCACGATCGCGTACGCCACCGTGAGGCCCAGGCCCGTGCCCTTGCCGACGGCTTTTGTCGTGAAGAAGGGATCGAAGATCTTCTGCTGCACCTCGTCCGGGATCCCCGGGCCGTCATCACAGACCTCGAGCAGGACGGCGTCGCGGTCGGGTTCGTGCCACGACCGCAGTACCAGCAGGCCGCGGCCGTGCGCGCCAATCATCGCGTGTTCGGCGTTGATGATCAGATTGAGGAGCACCTGTTGAATCTGGTGCGGGTCGGCGAAGACCGGCGGCAGACCGGCCGCCAGCGCCTCGATGATCGTGACGTTCGAGACACGTTGTTCGTAGGATCGCAGTGCGAGTGTGTCGCGGACGACCTGGTTGACGTCGACCATCGTGCGGGTCGTATGCCGCTTGCGCGCGAACGTCTGCAGGTTACGCACGATGCGCGCGGCGCGTTCTGCGGCGTTGTGAATCGCATCGAGATCGCGCCTGGTCGAGTCGTCATGCCTCCGACCGGCGAGGCGTTCCGCGCAGGCGAGGATGGTCGCGAGTGGATTGTTGAGCTCGTGCGCGACACCGCTCATCGTCTGGCCCAGTGCCGCGAGTTTTTCGGCCTGCGAGAGTTCGTGAAGGACGTCGCGTGACTGATCTTCAAGCTTCTTGCGCTCGGTGACGTCGCGCATCAGCGCTTCGACGCGCAGCACGCCACCTTCACTCGAGATCACTTCCGCGCGTGCGGTGACTTCCAGCCAGAATCCCGTGCCGTCGACACGGCGCAGACGCAACAGGTGATCCTGCGCGGCACCGTCGCGGCGCAGGCGAGCCAGGAAGCCTTCACGCGCCTGCGGGTCCACAAAACGATCCGCATCAAACGGTCGGACGACGGCAGAGTCCACGTGTTCGTCCCACCCAAACATCAGCCGGAGAAACGGATTGGCCGCAAGCGTTGCGGTCTCCTCATCGCCGAGCAGACCGATGTACACGCCGGCCCGCACTCCGGTGAAGTAGTTCAGGAAGGCGTTGTTGCCGAGGGTGCCAGTCACGGAAAACCGAGTACACCTTACCATCCCGCATTACACTCGCAGAGCATGGCGACGTTGCCCAGGATTGCCGATATTGGTCCGGCCTCATCAGGCTGGGGATTTTTCTTGTGTGCGCGCAAGGAGGTGCGAACCGGCAAGAGCGGCGTCTACCTCGCGCTGGAATTGCAGGACACGTCCGGCGACATCAAGGCCAAGGTCTTCCAGGACGTTGAGTTGCTCAAGGATGAGTTCGACGCCGGCGAGTTCGTCAAGGTCCAGGGTCGCGGCAACCTGTTCAACCAGAAACTTGAACTCGTGCTGGAGCGCATCCGCCGGGTGGACGCCCTGCGCGACGCGTTGGACGGCTTTCGTGAGGAAGACTGCATTCCGTGTGCGCCCGTGCCGATCGACGACATGTGGCGGCAGCTGCAGCAACACGTGGCTAGCGTGGAGTCACCTTTCGTCCGCGAGCTGCTGCAGCGTGTGCTTGACGCGCACGGCGAGCAGCTGCGCATCTGGCCGGCGGCACAGGCCGTGCACCACGCGTATCGCGGTGGCCTCCTTGAACACGTGCTCAAGATCATCGACGGCGTCTCGTATCTGGCCACGTCGTACCAGGCCAACCGCGACCTGCTGATCGCGGGCGCCGTGCTGCACGACATCGGCAAACTCCAGGAGTTGTCGTACGGCGTGACGACGGATTACTCCGTCGAGGGTAACCTGCTCGGCCACATCACGATGGGGGTGTTGCTTGTCCGCGACACAACGGCCGGCATCCCCGATTTCCCGGCGGACGTCAGGACACACATCGAGCACCTCATCCTCTCGCACCACGGCAACAAAGCCCTGGGTTCACCCGTTGAGCCGATGACCGTCGAGGCGTTCATCCTCGCGGCGGTCGACGACCTGGATGCCAAGATCCACCAGGTCCGCAAACACATCGACGCCGATGAAGGTTCAGGGCCCTTCACCAGTTACCACCGACGGCTGGAGCGGGTCCTGTTTAAGGGCTGAAGTTAATTCAGATATTTGGCCTGAACACACAATTTACTTCCATGTGAATCTGCATGGTGTGAGAATACTTGTGTGGAAGCGATCAAAGACCCCATTGATGTCAAAATCCTGACCCTGCTCCAGCAGGATGGCCGGATGGCGCAGGTCGACATCGCCAAGGCTGTCAGCCTCGCTCCGTCAGCGGTGCTGGAGCGCCTCCGGAAACTCGAAGCCCGTCAGATCATCCAGGGGTACGCCGCACGGGTCGATCCCCACGCGGCCGGCTGTCCGCTGCTGGCCTTCATCGCGGTGCGGACCGCCGAGGTGGGCGAAGAAGAAGACCGTGTGGGCAATGCACTTGCGGCGGTGCCCGGCGTCCTGGAGGTGCATCACGTCGCCGGCGACGACTGTTTTCTCGTCAAGATTCGCGCTCGTGACACCGAACATCTCGGGCAGCTCCTCAAGTACGACGTCGGCCTGATCAAGGGCGTCCGTTCGACCCGCACGACCATCGTGCTTGGCACGCACAAGGAATCCGGAGCGTTGCCTCTGGACGGCGTGACGCCGGTGCACGCATGAGTCCCGCGGTGCGGCGCAGCGCGTGGCTCGCGTTCATTGCCGTGTGCCTGATCTGGGGCACCACGTATCTCGCGATCAAAGTTGCGCTCGAGACGGTTCCGCCGTTCCTCATGGGTGGCCTCCGGTATACCGCGGCAGGTTCCCTGCTGATGGGGATCCTCGTTGCGCGCGGTGTGGCGATGCCGCGCCCGCGGGAATGGGGTCCGCTGGCCTTGCTCGGCTTTCTGATGATTGGTCTCGGCAATGGTGGCGTGAACTGGGGTGAACAATATCTGGCCAGCGGGATCACCGCTGTGGTGATTGCCACCTCACCTTTCTGGATGGTGGCGGTGGACGCCATGTTCCCTGGCGGGGAACGCCTGGTGCCGCGGCAGTGGTTCGGTCTCCTCGTGGGTTTTGCGGGGATCGTCCTGCTCGTCTGGCCCGACGTGTCCTTCGAAGGCGCGCAGGCCGGCACGGTGCTGCTGGGCATTCTCGCCCTGCAGATTGCGTGTGCCGGATGGTCCATTGCCTCGTCCTACACGAAACGGCACGCGCTGGGCCATTCCGTCCTGGTCGTCGCTGCGGTTCAGATGTTCTTCGGCGGCGTGTTCATGTTGCTGGCAGGCACACTCACCGGCGAGTGGTCGCACCTCAGCTTCACGCCAAAAACCGGCCTGGCGCTCGGCTACCTCACGTTTGCCGGCTCATTGGTCGCCTTCGCAGCGTATTCGTATGCCCTGCGTCACCTGCCGGTGTCCACCGTCTCGCTCTACACCTATGTGAACCCGGTCATTGCGGTGGCCCTGGGCACGCTGCTGCTGGGTGAACCCTTCCGGCTCTCGATGCTGGTGGCTGCGGCAATCATCGTGACCGGCATCACCATCGTCCGATATCCTGTGGAGCGGCATGACCGCTCCTCGCCTTCGCATCCAGACGCTCAACAACATCTCGGCCGCCGGACTGGCGCGGCTTGACGCTTCCCGGTTCGAGACCGGCGCTGCACTGACTGATCCCGACGCGATTCTGCTGCGTTCGGCGGATCTGCACGCGACGCCGATCCCGCACTCGGTCAAGGCCATCGGCCGCGCAGGCTCGGGCACCAACAACATCCCGGTTGCCGACATGACCACACGTGGTGTGCCGGTATTCAACGCGCCCGGGGCGAACGCCAACGCGGTCAAGGAACTCGTGATCGCCGCCATGATCATCGGCGCCCGTTCTCTCGGCGCCGGCTGGCAGTTCGCGCGCACGCTCGAGGGAGACGATGCCTCGTTGCACAAGGCCGTGGAAGCCGGCAAGAAGGCGTATGCCGGGATCGAGATTGCGGGACGCACACTTGGTGTCATTGGCCTTGGCGCGATCGGCGGCCGCGTCGCGTCAGCGGGTGTCGCGCTCGGGATGCGCGTCGTGGGATTTGATCCCGGCCTGTCGGTTGAGGGGGCGTGGCAGCTCGATCCCCGCGTGCAGTCTGCGTCGGCGCTCGATGACGTGTTTGCGGCCGCGCAGTTTCTCAGTATCCATGCGCCGTTGACGCCCGGCACGCGGGGCCTGGTCAACGCCGAACGGCTCGCGCTCATGCCCAAGGGCGGTGTGCTGATCAACTTTGCGCGCGAAGGCGTGATTGACGAGGCCGCCGTGATTCAGGCGCTCCACAGCGGTGCGCTGCGTGCGTACGTCAGCGACTTTCCAACCGCAGCGACGGTGGCACATCCGCGCTGTGTGACCCTGCCGCATCTGGGCGCCTCCACTGCCGAAGCCGAAGACAACTGTGCCGTGATGGTGGCCGACCAGGTGCGTGACTTCCTCCTGCGGGGAGACATCAGCAACTCCGTCAACTTCCCGGCGTATCGAGCCCCCGGTGGCTTTCAGCACCGGCTGGTGTATGCCGGGGGCACCACGGGCACGGCCGCTATGGTCGGGGACATGCTCGCGAAGGCCGGCGTCGCTGTGACGGCGGCAGGTCACGCCATGCGCAATGACCTGACCTACGGCACCGTCGATACGGCCGACGCGCTCGACCCAGCCGTCGTTGAAGCAGTGCTGGCGATCCCTGGTGTGGTGATGGTCCGGGTGATTGCTTAACGCGCGTCCGACGATTCGCGCGGACCGAGCGCAAAGGTCATGGTGCCGTGCAGCACGCGGCGGCCGTTCACCTCTGCGTGCCCGCTGAGTACGCCCATGCGCGTGCGCAACCGCTTGACCACAGCCTCGATGCGGACGACGTCTCCCGGCTGCACGACACCGGTGAAGCGCACCCGTTCGATCCCCATGAAGAAGATCAGCTTGTCCTGGTTCTCCGGCTTGGACAGGATGAGGATGGCGCCGACCTGGGCCACCGCTTCCGTCAGCAGGGTCGGCGGCAGCGCCTTCCGCTGATCCGGACCGACCGCCAACGCGGTTTCGTCCGCCGTGATGTTCTTGATTCCGACGATCCGGACGTCGGGTTCGAACTCCGTCACGCGATCCACCAACAGAAAGGGGAAGCGGTGGGGCAGGACGCGTTCGATGGCCGTGTAGTCGAGCGGTAGCGTGATGTCGGTCATTGCCGGGGAACCAAGTATAATTCCAATGGATTGACCGTCCGCTCCTCCCAGCCATTGTCCGTCGGTTCGCACGAGCGAGACATTCTGCTGACCCTGTTCGACCTGGGCCGGCAGGTCGTCTCTGTCATCGACCTCGATGAACTGCTTGAGCAGATCCCGAAGCTGATTGGCCGGCTGATTCCGTTTGATGCGTTTGCCGTGTATCTGCTTGACGAGAAGCGGAACGAGCTGCGCATCGCCTACGCGGTCGGGTATCCGGATACCTCCCATTACCACCCCAAGACGGGCGAGGGCCTGGTGGGGCAGGTCATCGCGCAACAGGAAGCGATCGTCGTCGGGGACGTCACGACAGACCCGAACTACGTCGAGGTCGTGTCGGGCATGGCGTCCACGGTGGCCATCCCGCTCGTCCATCAGAACCGGTCGATTGGTGCCCTCAACGTCCTGAGCCGCTCACGGGACATGTATTCCGAGCGCGACGCCACGATTCTGCGGCAGTTCGGGGCCCATGTCGCACTGGCTCTGGTGAACGCACGCCTCTTCGAGCAGCAGCGGCTGGACGCCGAGACGTTCGAGACGCTTGCGGAAATCGGTCGTGACGTGGCGGCGCTGATGGATCTCGACGACCTGCTGGCGCGCATCGTCCAGCTGGCGCGGCGGGTGGTCGATTACCGGACGTTTGGCATCCTGCTGCTCAATGAGGCGACCCAGGAGTTGGAGATCAAGGTCGCGGTGCAGTTCGGCGATCGCGTGGAGCTGCCCAAGGTGCCGCTCGGCCAGGGACTTGTCGGGTATGCCGCACTGCATCGTGAGCCCGTGGTGGTGCCCGACGTCTCGAAGGACCCTCGATACATCCGCGTCGTGGACGATGTGCGATCGGAACTTGCGGTGCCGATGCTCCTGAAAGATCGCTGTGTCGGGGTCTTCGACCTTGAAAGCCCGGAGCTGGACGCCTTCACCAAGCGGGACGTTGAAATCCTGACGCTGCTGGCCAACCAGGCGGCGGTCGCGATCGAAAACGCGCGGCTTTACGAAGAGGTCTCCGCGACCGAAGCGCGTCTGGAAAAGGAACTCAAGTTCGCGCGTCGTGTGCAGGCGGCCCTGCTGCCGGCGCAACTGCCCAAACGCCTGAAGGGTGTTGACGTGGCAGCGTCGTTCTCGGCCGCGCGTGAGCTCGGCGGCGACTTCTACGACTACCTGGTGCCTGAATCCAACACGCTGATCATCGCGCTGGGTGATGTGTCCGGCAAGGGGGTGCCCGCCGCACTCTACAGCGTGTTTGCCGGCGAACTCGTGCGGGGCCGCACGTTCAGGCGACGCTACGTGCCGGAGCGATCATCCCCTGCGGCCGTGTTGACCTCGATCAATACGATCCTGCATGAACGTCAGCTCGAGGAGTACTACTGCACGCTCTGCTACGCCATCTTCGACCTCAAGCGGCGAACAGTGACACTGGCCAACTCCGGCGTGCCGTACCCGGTGCGTGCGTCCGGCTCGGGCTGTGCGTTGATCGAAGCGCAGGGTGTGCCGCTCGGGTCGTTCCACGGCATGACGTACGACGAGGTGACGTTCCCACTTCAGTCAGATGACGTGTTCGTGTTTTGCTCGGACGGCGTCTCTGAGGCGATGAACCGTCGCAGTGAGGAGTTTGGATCCACCCGGCTGCTGGAGGTGGTGTCGGAGACGCGCCACCTGAGCGCACGCGAGATCGTGCACTCGATTACCGGGGCCGTCGACGCGCATCGTGCCGGATTTCCTCCCAACGACGACACGACCATCGTTGCGCTGAAGTTCACACTCCCGCCGCTGCCGGGGATGTAGTTGTTCAGGAAGAAAGAAGCCGCCCGGTCATCAGCCCACGTGCCGTGGAATGTTTGCGATGCCAGCGCCTGCCTGTCGTTAATGTCCCGGGGACTTCCCCGGAACTGATAGACACACCCCACGTGACGCCGGGCGGCTTCATCCTCAGGTAATCAAGACCCGTGCCGGGTGTTCTGATGCCGAATTCGCCCGTAAACACACCACTTCCAGGCGAAGTGACTTACTGAGTGGACGTTAGAGGTGTCACCTGACACCCGCAGCTGACCTCGGCAGGCGGCAGGACCTACTGTCCGGCGGCTGCAGATTCGACGGGTGATTCCCCGGCGGTTGCTGGCGGCAGCGGCGTGATGACAGACGCCAGTTGGGCCGCAATGACGCGTGCAATCGGCAATGTCGACCCGTCGGCGTGTGCGACTTCCGCGGCGAGCACACCCACACAGCCGTTGGTGCCGATCAGGGGAACGGCCAGGGCGCCGGGCACCTGCTGCGGCTGGAGCGTGCGGCAGGCCAACGCCGTGACATTGTCGGCCGACACCGCGAGCGTGCCGAGTTTCTGCATCGTGCGCTCCGAGTATCCGTGGGCCAGCGTGGGCCGCAGGGTCTCGGCCGACTGATCGATGACCCACAGAACCAGGCCACGCGCCTTGACGGCGCCGGCAGCCCGGCTGAGGATACCGGGGAGGTCGCGCCCATCAAGCAGGCGTGCAATGTCCACACACACGTCCGCCGCGGTTTCGAGGGCGACGGGGGACGCCGGGGTTGACGATGTGACGGCCGGGGCGGCCACCGGCGGCGCCGACGCCGCCGGCGCCGGTGCGATGGAGACGCGCTCCACGTCACTGGCCGCCGCTGCTGCCGGCCGCGTGGCGATGACCAGCAGAATGAGCAGGAGCACCGCGAGACTTCCTGCCGCGGCCGCCTGGTTGCGGCGGATGACCATCAGCGCCGTGGTGGCCGCCGACAGATCAACTTCTCGTGCCGTGGTGATCTCCGTGTTGATCCGGTTCAGGATGTCGAGACTTTCGACGTAGACCACATCGGACGCCATCAATCGCTGGTCGTTGCCGACGTAGCGTCGCGCGCGCGCATCGGACGTGCGCAGTGGTTCAACCTGGTTGAGCGCGGCGTCGAGCGGACCCGCGGCTCCAGCCGCCGCCACCCGGCGACGTTCCCCCAAAAGTTGTTCGAGCTGCAGCGTGAGGTCGTCGACGCGCTGCATCCAGAACGAGGCGCCCTGGCCGACTGCCACGTAACCGGCCTGCGCCGTACGCAGGTCGGCGACGGTCACTTCGAGGACGCCGTATTGTCGGGAAAGCCGATCGTTGTCGGCGCGAAGGCTGATGGCCTGTTGTTCGAACTGCCACGTGAGCCATGTGGCTCCTCCGATCATCAGGACGGCAATCAGCAGGAGCACCAGGCCGCGACGTGAGTTCGGCATGGAACGTTACTATAACACTGCCGACATGATGCCCACGCGAATCGGAGTCATCATCAATCCGATCTCCGGACGTCGCGGCCACCACTCAGGCGAAGCCGAGCGACGTGTGGCTCTGGCGCGCGCAGCAGCGCAGCGCCGGTCGATGGACACCGTCATCCACCTGACCAACGGTCCGCAGCATGCACGCGAACTTGCGAAGGCATGCGTTGAAGACGGGTGTGAGGTCGTCATCGCTGTCGGGGGCGACGGCACCGTCAATGAAGTGGGGCAGGGCCTTCTTGGTTCGGCGGCAGCACTCGGCATCGTCCCGTGTGGATCGGGAGACGGGCTCGCGCGTGGTCTCGGCATTCCCCGGCGCATGGCCTCCGCACTTGATGTGGCGATGATGGGGCGCACCATCCGCATGGACGTCGGGAGGGTCAACGACCGGGTGTTTCTGAATGTCGCGGGTTTCGGTTTCGACGCCGCCGTGGGTGACGCGTTTTCGCGGAGCACCGTGCGGGGTCCACGAGGGTATTTCGTCAACGCCGCACGTCTGGTCTGGCGGTACCAACCGCCTGAGTACGCGATTGAACTGGAGGGGTATCCCGCCCTGGACGGGCCGCGGTTCCTCGTCGGGTTTGCCAACGCTCCCCAATACGGGAACGGCGCCACGCTGGCGCCCCATGCGGATCCTGCCGACGGGTTGCTCGACGTGCTGATTGCGGACGCGGACTCGCCGTGGCGGCAAATCTGGCGGGCGCGACGCCTGTATTGGCGTCCTCTGGCGCCCGTGGCTGGACTCCGTCGTTTCCGGGTGCGCAGCGCGACCGTTTCGGCCGAGGCGCTGCTTGTGCACCTCGATGGCGAAGTGTGGCGTGTGCCGTCGCCGGCCCGGATCCGTGTGGATCCGGGGGCGTTGGCAGTCAGGGTGCCGTAGGCAGTTGTGTGGTGGCCCGACTAGACCGGGCGGAGCGGAATGACGTCGGCGCGGGGAATCGGGCCGAACTCACCGCCGAACTTCACAGGCGGCAGATCCTGGAACAGCGAATCCCACTTGCCACGTTCCATCGGATTGGAGGCCTGCAGGTACTGGCGCGCCGACACGGGGCGCGAGAACGCCATGTCGGCGAGGGCCGCGTAACCCGCAATCGACCCGAGTTCGAGGGCCAGCGCCGCGCGCACGGCGCTTGACGTGGTCTGTTCCACAGTCGCGCCGAAGGCCACGGCGACCTTCGAGAGAATCTGCCAGTCTTCCGCGGCATCTCCCGGCGGCGGGATGACGCGCGACACCGGCTGCACGTGCCCGGTGCCGTTGGTGTAGGTGGCGTCTTTTTCGACAAACGCGGAGCCCGGCAGCACCAGGTCGGCCGCTTCCGTGAGCGCTGACTTGAGCACACCCTGCACGATGAGCGTCTTGAGTTTGCCGGACTGTCGCGCCGCGACGATCCAGTCCACGTCACCCAGCGAGCCGTCGGGGCCGTTGTCGATGACATACAGCAGGGACACGGCGCCGGTCTCGACCGCCGCGCGCAATCCCGTGACGTCCGCGGGGCCATCGATGGCGGGCAGCTTGAATCCGAGATCACGAGCGCCGCGCAGGTTCGGCGCATCCACCGCCGGAATCGGGAACTTCGTGTTCGCCGGCTGCGGCTTCACGCGGTGACGCCAGCTGAACGTGACGCCGCCGGTCCGCCCCGCAAACTGCTTGAGCATGTAGAGCTCTTCAAGCGAGGCATGACCCGACACCAGCACGCGTGATTGCGCAGCACCCGCGGCATCCACCGCCGACTTCACATTGACCAGCGCGTCGGCCCACGGCAGGACATGGAGACCCTGCGGCGAGCGCTGCATCGGCTGGCGGAGGCGACGATCCCCTTCGATCCAGTGATAGTCGAAGCGGCCGATGTCACACATCCAGTACTGATTCACATCCGGATTAAACCGGGGCGTGAGACGGATGAGCTGCGCGCCCTTGGCCCACTCCGGCTTGGCTTTGATCCACGCCGTGACGTTGCAGCCCTTTTCGCAGCTCGTGCAGATCGTGTCGACGGCCATCGGGTTGTCCCACGGCCGTGACTTGAAGCGGTAGTCGCGTGTCGTGATGGCGCCCACCGGGCAGACATCCATCAGGTTGCCCGACAGGAGCGACACGACGCCCTTCTCTTCGAACGTCGCGATTTCGCTGTGGACGCCCCGCTGGAACACGCCGATCTGCGCATCCCCGTCGACCTCTTCCATGAAACGCACGCAGCGGGTGCACATGATGCACCGGTTGCGGTTGAGCATCAGTGTCGGGCCGAAGTCGACGTCCGCTTTCACGCCCTCGCCGTCAAACGTGCGGCGGGGGAAGTCCATGCGGCTGCGTTCGTTGCCATACGTGTACGAGTAGTCCTGCAGCGGGCACTCGCCACCCTTGTCGCAGACGGGGCAGTCGAGCGGGTGATTGACGAGCAGGAACTCGAAGACCGACGCGCGGGCTTCTTCGACGTCCGGCGTATTGGTGGTCACCACCATGCCTTCACCGCACGGCGTCGAACACGACGTCTGCAGTTTGGGCATCTTCTCGATCTTGACGAGGCAGACGCGACAGGAGGCGTCGATCCCGAGGCCCGGGTGATAGCAGTAATACGGGACGTGCCCGCCGCTGGCCATGATGGCTTCCAGCACCGTCTTGCCCTTGGGAACCGTGACCGACCGGCCGTCAATCGTGAGCGTGACCGTTTCCATAACCCCTGAATTCTATCAGCGCCTGACGTTGGCCAACGTCAGTTCATCGCGCGGGTCCACCTGGCGGACCGCGGCAGGCACAGGCAGCCGGACCTCGTGCACGGCGCTGGTGATCAGCATGGTCACCGTCTGGTCCGGGTGGCCGTCACGTAACTGCAGGGTCACGGTCAGGGGAAAGTCGAAGACCTCCCCCGACTGCTCCACTTGTACCGTCACGTATCCCGTGTCGCCGTCCATCCGCCAGGTCAGCCGGGCGTCAGGCAGGGTATAGCCGAGAATCCACCTGGCAAAGAACCGGTCGAGCGAGACCCCTGCCTCAGCTTCAAACGCGGCCTGCAGGTCGCGTGTCCCGGCTTTGCTGAAGCGGTGTTCCCGGTAAAACCGGCGGATGCCCCGGTCAAAGGCATCGCCGCCAATCATGCGGCGGAGCATGTGCAGGACGACGGCGGATTTGTTGTAGACCAGCCCCCGGAAAATCCGGCCGTCCCCCTGAATGTGTCCCAGCCGGTATCCCAGGTGGACCGGCCCATGTTTCGAGAGGTCCATGGCGCTGTCGCGCATCTGCTTGAAGAGCTGCCGTTCAATGTCCTCACCACGATCCCGAGCGGCATACATCGCCGCAAAGTACTGGGACAGGCCTTCGCTCAGCCATTGCTCGTGGTAGTTCTTCCAGCCGATGGCCTGGCCGAACCACTGGTGCGCAATTTCATGCGCCAGGAAAAAGAACTGGTGCCCATTCAGGGCCACGGGGTCGTCGCGCCAGCTGAGGGTCGTCGGCAGCGTCGGTTGATTCCACACGGCAAAAAACGCCGGACTGTGGCCGCTCGGGATTTCGGCGTCCAGCGTCGCGAGCGTCATGTTGGGATACGGCGCCTCCCCGATCGTGTTGGCGAAAAACGACAGGATGTCCGCCACACGTTCCGGCAGCGATCGGTTCGATCGCAGCAGGCGGGGCGTCGCCACCACATCCACCGCCACGACCGCCGCGTCAGCCTGACCCGGCCGGCCCTCGAGCGTCAGGCGCGGCGCCGCCACCGCCGGCACCGCCACGGGGGCGCTGCCAACCGGCACAAACCGGCTGACGATGCAGGCGATGTAACGCAGGGGGCGATCGGCCAGGAACTGCACGACCCGCTCGGCGCGCGAGTCACCGCTCCGCCCTTCACCTTCAGGCGCAGGCGTCACGGTGGAGTTGATCAGGCTGCCGCTGGCCACCACCTGAAACTGTGCAGGCACCGTGACCTGAATCGCTGCGGTCGCAAAGTCGGTCACGGTCGCCTGCGGATACCAGTAGGTGCGATTGCTGTACAGAAACCGGGGCTCGGGCGGAATGACGATGTCCTGACCACGGGGATCGGGAACACTCTGCAGCTGTGCTGCCGCCTCGACGGTGATCGCTTCGCGCTCGATGGCCTGTGGTGGCAGTCGTCCGGAGTAGTACACGTCCAGCACGATGATGCTGCCGATGGGCATGGCCCTGGGCAGGCTCACGAGCACGCCGCTCTGGCCCTGCACGCGCAGCGCAAGCACTCGGCCCAGATCGGGTGACGAGATGGACGAGACCGCCAGGGACTCCGCGAGCTTCAGGGACAACGTTGCGAGGCCGTCCACCTTCGTGCGAAGGCGCAACGAGCCGCGACCGCTGATCCAGTCGCGTTCCGGATCAAGGCGCACGTCAACGGCGTAGTGTTCCACGTCATAGGCCGTTGCGTCGTCTTCCGAGTAGTCCGGCCCGCGTGTGAGCAGACGCTCCGGGGAGGCGTAGACGGAAATGTTGCGGCCGCGCTGACGATCAAACAGGGACACGTCTTCGGCATCGTCGGCTGACCGGACGTACGTCAGATTGCCGTGCCGGCGAGTGCCGAGTTCGATCAACGAGTCGCCAACCGGAGGCAGCAGCGACCACCGGTCACTGGTCAGGTCGCCCAGATTGAGCGTGTAGCTGCGCCTGCCGAATTGCTCGAAGAGCTGCTTCGCCCTGGCGAGATCGCCGGGATGCACATCCACAGGCGTCAGGTGGCCTGCCGGGATTCGCGAACTCCATTCAAACGGACTCAGCCGCAGGAACACCGTTTCAAGCTGCGACTCGAGGGTAGGCCGGCCGCTGAACGCGCGCACCTGCACCTGTTCGGCCGCATCCGGCGGTGTGAACACCATCGTCCCCTTGCCACGGAAGATGAGGCCCGTGGGTCCGTCCTCGACGGTGGCCAGAAAGACCTTGCCTGACTCGAGTCGCACCGTGAGGCCGGGCGCGGACATGACGAGGTCGTGCACCTCGTATTGGCGGGTCGTATCGAGGTCGACCTGCACGAGGCCGTCGACCGCGGCGACCGGCGTGGCGCCGGCGATGGTGTACGCGCCGTTGGCGTCAGGTGTGAGCAGCAGTTGCCATGTGGCGATCCGTCCGCGGCGGCCGCGGCCCGTCAACATCTCGACGAGCACGAGTGAGCCGTTGTCGCTCGGGCGGCGATCACGCTCGCGCACCGAGGCCGTGGTCTGGCCGTCGCCAAATGCGGACGTGACGAACTGGGCCTGCTCAAGCGCAGGCATCGAGGCAGCGGTGAGCCGGCGGAATTCATCCGGATTGTTGCCGGCCATTGCGCTTTCAAGTTCCGTCAGCAGGCGAACGATGCCGTCGGCCTGCATGGGGCGCTGAGGCGCGGACGACTGTTGCGCGACGGCCGCCGTGGCAAGGACGACCACGGTGGCCAGCGTCAGTCCAGCCCGCCTCACACAGCGCTCCTGCTCAACACGGCGATGGTCAGGTCGTCGCTGAGCCGCACATCACCTGCGTGCGCCTCGACCGCGCTGATGACGGCACGCGCGAGGGCCTCCGGGTCACGTTCGTCCTGGCGATGGCGCAGGATGAGGGCGAGACCGTCATCTTCAAACGCGCGCCCCTCGCGATTCTCCGCCTCGGTGATGCCGTCGGTGAACAGCACCAGCGCATCGCCTGGACGGATGACGGTGTGATGCGGCTCAAACGTTGCGTGATCGAACATGCCCAGCGCCATGCCGCCGCCTTCCAGCCGCTCCAGGTCGCCTGACGCGCGTCGCACCATCGGAGGCAGATGGCCGGCGTTGACGAACTCGAGTGCGCCGGTGGTGGGTTCGTACAGACCGTAGAAAAACGTGATGAAGCGCGAGCCCGGGCTGTGCCGGCAGATCTGCACGTTGAGGCGTGTCATCAACCGACGCGCGTCGAGGCCTTCGTCCACAAGCGTGCGCAGCATCGCGAGCAGCAGGGCCATGAGCAACGCTGCCGGGCTGCCCTTGCCTGCGACGTCGCCAATGGCCACCATCACGCGACCGTCCGACAGCGGCAAGACGTCGTAGAAGTCCCCACCCACCGTGTTGGCCGGCCGTGTCGTACCGAACACCCGCGCGTCGCCCGTCGTGTGCTGTCCGCGCGGCAACATGGCGATCTGGATGTCACGCGCGATCTCGAGGTCACTCTTGAGTGACAACCGATCGGCGACTTCCATCAGCACGAGCAGATGAATCGCGACAAACGCAAGAATCATCCACGACGTACCTTCTTCCCACTGCGGCAACCAGAACGTGACGTCGAAGGGGAACAGCAGGACATGCACGGGTCCGAATCCCGCAAACAGATCCAGGAGTCCGAACAGGAGGGCGACGATGCCGAAGCCGTACAACACGCGGCGTCCCGGGGAGAGCCGCATCGCAAAGGCTTTGAGGAAGAGGCGTCCATGGATCGCCCAGCGTCGATACCAGGGCTCCTTGGCAAGCGCCTGCTGATCGATGCCGCGCGAGAAGTACCGCCATGTCTCCGCGGTGTCACGCGTGAAGAGCCGCTGGAACTCGGTACGGTCGAATCCCCGTGTGTATTCGTCGAAGAATCGTTCCGGACCGCTTCGCCGATCCTGGCGCATGACGCCAAGTCTACCGGATGCGGAAGAGGCGCATGTCGCCGTCCGTCATGATTTCGGACGCGCCATGGGAGAGCAGCCACTGGGTGTAGAGGCCCTTCTGACTGTCGATGAATGCGTCTTCGTGCACGATGGCGTGTGTGGCGCCAGAGGCGACGAGTCCTCGCCACGCGGCATCGGGGTTTTGTCCCACGAGGTCCATCACGGTAACCATGTGGCGCTGTGATTCGGGGAAAAACCCGGAATAACCGTTCACAAGCGGACGCCTGTGATACCCCGCGTAGTAGACCGACTGGAGATCCCATGCGTGGCTGCCGAATGGCAGCTCAATGAGGATGAGGGGCTCCTGTGTGTCCCTGAGGTAGCGATACACCGCCGGCAGGTCGGCGCCGGTCGCGATCTCACGAGGTGTTGGCAAATACCCCTCGGCGGCCAGCCTGACGTTCGTGCGGAACGGTCCTGGCCACGCCTCCGCGAGAATCATCAGCGCCATTGTGGCGACCGTGACGACACGCAGGCGTGGCACGGCGCGCAACAGGACCGCCATCCCGAACCCGGACAGGACGGCGAGAAACAGTGCCGTCAACATCAAGAAGCGCGCCGGCACACGCACGCCGTCAAAGCCCGGGACGAAACCCACGAACCAGTCGTACGGACCACGTGCGATGACGTCGCCCCCAACCGAGATGGATGGTCCGAAGGCCAGCACCGTGCTCAGGATTGCGCAGCACGCGACAAATCCCGTGATGACGTGTGTCGTACCGAAGACCAGGCGCCGCACGCGCCTGATCGAAAGAGCCGCAACCATCAGCACCAACGTCACGGTGAACGTCTCGGACGCGTCCCTGTGTGTGACGCGTGTGTCACCGATGTGCAGGGAGAAACTCCCGGCGATGAGGTAACTGGCGCTGGCGATGAGTTGTCCGATGAGGAACACGGCGGCCAACCCGATCAGCACCTGCTGCCATGGCGGCCGTGGCACCGTGCGGGCGGTTGACCTCCAGACGTTGAGAAGTCCTGCGGCCCATCCAATGACTGCCAGGAGCAGGATCGTGAAACCCAGGAATCCTTCGCCCTCGCCGCGTGGGAAGGCCTGCAGGCGTTCCCCCCAGATCCAGAGCGCCGGCGGCGCCGTTGCGAGCGCGTGTACGTCGGCAGAGAACAGGGCGATCTCGCCGGCGGTGCGGACGCCGACCGCGCTGGTGCCCTCGCGCACCTCGAGATAGGGGCGCAGGAACGGGAACGTACACGCCAGGGCGATTAGTGCCGCAATGATCCAGCGTCGCCACTCCTGCCACTGCAGCAGCAGTCCACGCGTCGCCATCTCGAAGATCACGTAGAGGCCGACAAACGGCGCAAAAAACAGCAGGTAGTAGCCGCAGGACAGGTTCTGCACGACCAGCGCCGCCGAGCCCCAGGCCAGTGGCGTCAGGCGCCTGGTTTCGAAGTAACGACGAAATGCGAACAACACCAGCGGCATCCACTGCACCGACAGCACCTGCAGGTGCGAGAGCTGAGACACCCGGTACGGCGTGAACGCAAACGCCAATCCCGCGATGAATGCGGCCAGCGGGTTCTTTGTGAGCTCGCGCACGAAGAGGAAGGTGCCAAGGCCCGACAGCACAAACGTCGACAGGAACAGCAGGTTGTAGGCCAGTACTGCGTTGTCGGTCAGGCCAAGGACGGGAAGCGCCTGCAGCATCTGCGGGAACAGGTGCTCCGAATACGCAATCGTCAGCCGTTCGGGATGAAAGATGTTGCCGTGCCAGAACCGGCTGAGTGCCGACCAGTCGCCGCCGAGAAACGCGAGCACCTGGCCACTCGTCCAGAGGAGCACCCAGGCGTTGAAGAGGGGGTCGCCCAGATCCCAGGCGATCTCCTGATCGATGACGCGCGCCAGCGGCCACGTCATCAGCAGTGCCGCAGCGAGATACAGCGCGGCGGCGACTGCAGCAGATCTGCGCGTCATTGCGCGGGCGGGGACCAGCGGGCGTAACGCATGATCGTCCAGAACGCCTCGAATGCGTCCTTCAGGCCGATCTTCTTGCCTTCGGCGTACGTGCGCCCGTGGTACGAGATGGGCACCTCGTAGATGCGCACACGCATGCGGGCAAACTTGCAGGTCATTTCCGGCTCCATGCCGAACCGCTTCGATTGGAGGTCGAGCCGCTTCGCCACGTCCTTCGTGAAGACCTTGTAGCAGGTCTCCATGTCGGTCAGGTTCAAGTCGGTGACGGCATTGGAGAGCAGCGTGAGCAATCGGTTGCCGACCGAGTGCCAGAAATACAGAACGCGATGTCCATGCGGAGAGCCGAGGAACCTCGATCCGTACACCACGTCGGCGTCTCCGCGCAGGATGTGGCGCAGCAGATTCGGGTACTCGGCCGGGTCGTACTCGAGGTCGGCGTCCTGAATGAGCAGGATGTCGCCGGTCGCCTCGCGGATGCCGCGCGCCACAGCCGCGCCCTTGCCCTGATTCGGGTTCTGCGTGAACACGCGGATGCCGTCACGTGCAGCCATCGTGGCCAGGATGTCCGCCGTCCCGTCCGTAGACGCATCGTTGACGATGACGATCTCGCGCGTGAGTCCCGGCAGCTCGACGGCGAGCACCCGATTGACAATCGTCTCGATGGTCCGCCGTTCGTTGTAGGCGGGCATGATGATCGAGAGCTTCACGGCTTATCGACTGAGGAACGCCTGGGTGAACGACGCGATGTCGGCATAGATGGACGCCAGCACATCCGGCGTCGCCAGAAAGACGACGCGGAAGTAGCCCTGGTCGGCAGGCAGCCCGAACCCCGAGCCGTACACACAGAGAATGCCGGTCTCGCGCAGCAGGGCCAGCACGTAGTCCTCATCGGTGACACCGGCGGGCAGGTCGACCTTGGGCATCGCGTAAAACGCGGCCTGCGGTGCGACACACGACATGCCTGGTATCCGCGAGAAGTGCTCCATGGTGATCTGCGCACGCAGGCTCAGGGCCTTGACGAACTCCTGCTGGTGCGTGCGATCGCCATTGAGGGCCGCCGCAATCGCAAACTGCATCGGGCCGGTGCTGCAGAGGCGGCCATCCGCGAGTTTCTTGATGGCCGCGAGTACGTCGTTGAGCCGTTCTGATCGACCAACGGTGAGCCAGCCAGCACGCCACCCCGGCGCCACATACGCCTTGGACAGGGACGAAAACGACAGGATGGGCGCGTCGGGTGCGAGGCTGCCCAGCAGCGGCGATGGACCATCAAAGCCGAGGTCGCCGTACACCTCGTCGGCAAGAATCGGCACGCCCGTCCGTTCGGCCAGCGCAATCAGTTCACGCCGGGTGGCTTCCGGGTACACCGCGCCGGTCGGATTGTTGGGATCGATCACCACGAGCGCACGCGTGAGGTTGCTGACCTTGGACCGGATGTCGTCGAGATCCGGCAACCAGCCATTGGTGGGATCGGTGCGGTAGTAGACCGCGCGCGCGCCAAGTTTGGCGAGCACCGCCGTGTAGAGCGGATAGGTGGGCGTGGGCACCAGCACCTCATCGCCCGCGTCGGCCAGTGCGCCAAGCGCCAGCTCGATGCCTTCCGATGTGCCCGACGTCAGGATGACCCGATCAACACCCACCGGCATGCCGCGCCGTTCGTATTCGGCTGCCACGGCTTCCCGTGCGGGCGTGACACCGACCGAGGCGGTGTAGCCGTTGTGTCCGTCCCGCATGGCTCGTTCAACGGCTTCCACCAGGTGCGGCGGCGGCTGAAATCCGAACGGGATCGGGTCCCCGATGTTGAGGTACCGCACCGTGCGTCCTGCCGCCTCGACCTTGCGCGCCTCAGCGACGACGTTCCGAATGGCGTAGGTGAACCCGTGAACGCGGGCGGCCACCCGGATGTGTGTCTCGGTCGACATGGCGTCTGATTTTACCAGTCCACAGCGATGCTATCGCGCGAGCTTCTGCATCGCCCCGATAAAGGTGTCCACTTCATCCAGCGTGGTGTAGACGTTGGGTGTCACCCGGACACCGGCGTACTCGGGCGACTCGGCCGGCCCCACGGTAATCGGCGTCACGATGATGCGGTGGTCGGCCCACAACTTCGACGCGATGTCACCCGGCTTCATCCCTTCGATACCCACAGTGCCGATGGCGCATGACAGCGCGGGATCCAGGCTGGTGTGCAGCTGGATCTTCGGCAGTGTCCGCAGCGCCTCGGCCCAGCGCGCCTTCAGGTAGCGCAGACGCGCCGCCTTGCGTTCGGCCCCAATGCCCCTATGGAACACCAGTGCCTCGGCAATGGCATTGTGGTTGGCCGCCGGGTGGGTGCCGATCTCCTCAAACTTCTTGATCGACGTATTCAGGCCGACCGGTGGCGGCTGCAGCGCCCAGGTCTTCTCGATGCGATCGGGCCGGACGTACAGCAGCCCAGTGCCGATGGGCGCCAGCAGCCACTTGTGCAGACTGCTGCCGTAGTAGTCACAGTCGAAGTCCGTGATCTTGAACGGGAAATGTGCATAGGCATGGGCCCCGTCCACGATCGTCAGAATGCCCCGCCGCCGTGCGAGGTCACAGATTTCCTTCGCCGGGAAGATGTGTCCCGTGAGGTTCGTGATGTGGCAGAAGTGAATGACCTTCGTCGCCGGCGTGATCGCCTGCTCGAATCGCCGCACGAGGTCGGCCTGTGTTGGCGGTACAGGGAAGGGGATTTTGGTGAGTTTGATGCCGTCGCGCGTGACCCGCTGCTCCCAGGTCTGCAGCATCCGGCCATAATCCTGATTGGTCGTCAGAACTTCGTCACCCGGCTTCAGATCGATGCCCAGCTGGGCCGTCTGGAGGGACTCACTCGCATTCCGCGTAATCGCAATCGTTGACGGATCCGCGCCGATGTCGCGCGCGAGCTCACGACGCACCGACTCGATGTTCGGCTCCAGCACCTGCCACATGTGATACACGGGCGACTGGTTGGAAATGTCGAGATAGCGCTTCAGCGCTTCGTGCACGACGCGGGGACTGGGGCACACGCCGCCGTTGTTGAGGTTGATGATGGTGCGGTCGAGGGTGAATCCTTCCTGCACCTCCCGCCAGAAATCTTCGGATACCGTCCGACCTGTCGAGGCAGCGTTGGTGGCCCGCTCAGGCTTCATCTCCATGACAGGCTCGAAGCCGTGACGCATGGACCAGTCTCTGAGCGGGCCGTCCTCATCCGTCGATGAGAATCACAACATACAAGACATGAAGGTCATGGAGAAGCTCCTTTCTTGAGGCTCCATGTGCTCCACGCCTTCATGGTGGGCCACTACGTGGCGAAACGGCGCAGGCGTTCGATGACCGTGTCACGACCGATGAGCTCGAGGACTTCGAATAATCCCGGACTGACGCTCTGCCCCACCACGGCGACCCGTGTGCCATGGATGAGGATGCCCGGCTTGATGCCGCGTTGCTCGGCCAGTGAGCGCAGCGCCGCTTCGGTCGGCGCAGGATCAAGCGACGGCAACAGCGCGACCACATCAGCCCACGCAGCGAGGTGCGGACGCGCCTCTGCCGAAAGGTGCTTCGCGACCGCCGCCTCGTCGTACGTGCCGACGTCGCCCAGAAATGGCTGCAGTGCCGGCACGAGGTCCGCAAGTTTGCGAGCCCGAGGCTTCAGCAGGTCGAGCACACGGCCGCACCATTCCAGCTCAGCGTTGAGCAACGTGTCGCGCCACAGTCCAGCCTGGCGCAATTCCGTCTGAATCCGGTGTAACACCTCGTCATTGGCAAGCCGGATGATGTGCTGCTGGTTGAACCAGTCGAGCTTGTCGGGGTTGAAGACTGCGTTGCCGCCGGAGATGCCGTCCAGCGTGAAGCGTTCGATCAGTTCCTGGCGCGAGAAGAGTTCGTCGTTCCCCCCGGGTGACCATCCCAGCATCGCGAGGAAGTTGATCATGGCTTCCGGCAGATAGCCCTGCGCCTCGTATTCACCGACCGACGTCGCACCGTGGCGTTTGCTGAGGCGCTTTTTGTCGGTGCCCAGGATCAGCGGCACATGCGCGAAGTGGGGCACCGCCGCGCCCAGCGCCTCGTACAGCAGCACCTGCTTCGGCGTGTTCGAGATGTGATCGTCGCCGCGCACGACATGGGTGATCTCCATCTCGACGTCATCAACCACGACCGAGAGGTGATACGTCGGAAAGCCGTCGGAGCGGACGATGACGAAGTCGTCGATGTGTTCGCGCGCGAACTCGATGTGGCCGCGCACCTCGTCGTTGAAGGCCGTGAACCCGGCGGGCACCTGGAAGCGGATGGCGCGGGGCTGACCGGCGGCCTCACGGCCGGCAATCTCGTCGGCCGACAGTTCCAGGCAGGCGCGGTCGTACTTCCACGCCGTGCCGGCAGCTTCGGCGGCTTCGCGTTTGGCTTTCAACTCGTCCGGGCTGCAGTAGCAGTAGTAGGCGTGGCCGGACTCAACCAGCCGGTCGGCCGCCGCGCGGTATTTGTCGAGGCGCTCGGTCTGAAAGTAGGGCGCATGTGGACCGCCGACGCCGGGCCCCTCGTCCCAGGTCAGGCCCAGCCAGGTCATGCTGCTGAGGATGCCGCTGACCATGTCGTCCGACGACCGGGCGACGTCGGTATCTTCGATGCGCAGGATGAACGTGCCGTTGTGACGCCGGGCGTAGAGCCAGTTGAACAGGGCCGTACGGGCCCCGCCAACATGCAGGTAACCGGTAGGGGATGGCGCAAAACGGACGCGCGGACGCATGACCGCATTGTAGCGGCCGGCCCGCGCCGGAACTGAAGTACACTACGGGTTCGCCCGCCGGGTGAGGTGGCTGAGTGGCCGAAAGCGGCGGTTTGCTAAACCGTTGTACGGGCTTAAACCCGTACCCAGGGTTCGAATCCCTGCCTCACCGCCAGCCTTCGCGCCTCGCTTTGCTCGGCGCTTCGGCTGGCAAGCCAGCAGACGCGGCACACTCGCAGACAGATGTAGGGCGGGTGGTTAGACCCGCCGTCTCGGCGGACCTGAAGGTCCGCCCCACGGGTTCACGCCGCTTCGGCCTTGGCCCCGCGGAGCTTGTTGATCTGCCGCACGACCAGGAAGATCGCAAACGCCACGATCGCAAACTCCACAACCGTGTTGATGAACGACCCATAGGCCAGCACGGGCACGTTTGCCGCCCGGGCATCGGCCAGCGTGGCAAATTGGCCTTCGCCCAGCACGACAAACCGGTTGGAGAAATCCACGCCGCCCGTCAACAGCCCCACCAGCGGCATGATCACGTCGGCCACCAGCGAGTTCACGATCTTGCCGAACGCCGCGCCAATCACCACACCCACCGCCAGGTCGATGGCGTTCCCCTTGTCAATGAACGTCTTGAACTCGCTGAACATCTCTCCCCCTCCAGCACGCCGGCACTTCGGAACTTCGGGACTTCGGCACCCCGGAACTCCGGCACCCCGGAACTTCGAGCCCCCGTCCGCGGACTATAGACTAGTTCCTGCATGTCTGCGGCCGTGTGGGCAGTCATCCTGCTGCTCATCCTGATCAACGCCCTTTATGTGGCCGGCGAGTTCGCCGCCGTCGGCGTCCGTCGCAGCCGCATCCGCCAGCTGGTCGAAGAGGGCAACTGGTTCGCGCGTCACCTGCTGCCGGTGGTCGACGACGCCCAGCAGCTCGACCGGTACGTCGGCGTCTCACAAATCGGCATCACACTCTCGAGCCTGGTGCTCGGCGCGTTTGCCCAGGCCACGATTGCCGTGGCACTGGCGCCAACAGTCGCCGCCCGGTTTGGCCTCGACGCCGAAGCGGCCGCCTCGGCAACGGCCATCGCCGTCCTGCTCACATTGACCGTCGCGCAGGTCGTGGTCGGCGAACTGGTCCCCAAGTCTCTCGCCCTTCAGTTCCCCACCCAGGTCGCTCTGGCCACGGTGCTGCCGATGCGGTGGTCACTGGCGGCCTTCCGCCCGTTCCTGGCACTGGTCAACGGCTCGGCGACGGCCCTGCTGCGCCTGTTCGGTCTGGGCGGCGGCGGCCATCGCCACATCCACTCGCCCGAAGAAATCGAGATGTTGCTGGTCGAAAGCCGTGACGGCGGTCTTCTCGAACCCGACGAACAGCAGCGCCTGCATCGAGCGCTGCGGCTGGGCGTGCGGTCGGCCCGGGACCTGATGGTGCCGCTCGGACAACTGACGATGCTGCGGGCCGATACGCCCTGGCCGGAAGTCGTGCGCGTGGTGGCGGCGAGCCCCTACAGTCGCCTGCCGGTTTATCGAGATACACCAGACAACATCCTCGGCACGCTGCGCGTGAAGGACCTGCTGCGACAGTTCGTCCTTGAAGGTGAACCGCCGGAGTTGCCGGCTCTCACGCGTCCGCTGGTGCGCATTCCCGCGACCCTCGCCGCCGATCGCATCATTGCGCTCCTGCGTGAACGGCGCGCGCACCAGGCCATCGTGGTTGACGACCACAACGCGCCGCTGGGCCTCATCACCATCCAGGACGTGCTGGCCGAATTCCTCGGCGGAGGTGGCGCATGACCGTCGTGGTCGTCGTCGCGCTTCTGCTGCTCGCGAACGCGCTGTTTGTCGCCGCGGAGTTTGCCATCGTTGCGGTCCCGCGCACGTCCGTCGAGGCGCGTGCCAATCAGGGCGACGGGCTGTCAGCCCGGCTGTTGTCCCTGCTGCAGTCTGCCCAGGGACGCGACCGCTTCATCGCTACAGCACAACTGGGCATCACGGTGGCCAGCCTGGGCCTCGGCATGTACGGCGAACACTCGCTGGCGGAATGGCTCGAGCCGCGGCTCACGTTCCTTGGCGAGGCCGGCCCCATCTCTGCACACGTCGGCGCCAGCGTGCTCGCGGTCGGTGCGCTCACCTACCTCCACATCTTTCTGGGAGAGATGATCCCGAAGGCGCTCGCGCTCAGCCACTCGGAAGGCACCGCACGCGCCGTCTTCTGGCCGATGCAGTGGCTGCTGCGCCTGGGCTATCCGTTTGTCGTCGGCCTCGACTCGCTGGGCGCGCTGCTGCTCCGAATGGTGGGCATCCGCAGGCAGACGCACACACGCGAAGAGTCGTACTCTCCTGAAGAGCTGCAGCTCATCGTGGAGGAAAGTCAGGCCGGTGGCGCGTTGGGCAAGGAAGCTGGACGCCTCGTGCGTGAGTTGTTCGAGTTTGGCGATCGGTCCGCGGGCGAAGTCATGGTGCCTCGCGTGCGCGTCGTCGGCATTCCGGTCGGCGCTGGTCCCGCGGAGATCCGCAGGCTTGTGCTGACGCATCGCCACACGCGGTATCCGGTCTTCGACGGCGATCTCGATCACATCGTCGGCATGTTGCACGTGAAAGACCTGCTGCGCCGGCTGATGCTCGAGGAGCGCATCGGTCCGTCTGACGTCCGCACGATGCCCGTTGTCCCCGAAACAGCCGCTCTCGACGATGTGCTGACGACGATGCAGCGGGCGCATGCACATATGGCGCTGGTCGTGGATGAACACGGCGGCACGGCGGGTGTGCTCAGTCTTGAAGACCTCGCCGAAGAGGTGGTCGGCGAAATTGATGAAGGCGTCCCTGCGTCGCCGAGCATCGTGCCGGTGGATGCCGCCAGCGCCCGGGTCGCCGGCACCTTGCGCCTTGACGAGCTCGGGCAGCACTTCGACGTCGAGCTCCAGCACGAAGAGGTGGACAGCGTGAGCGGCCTCGTGATGGCCATCCTGGACCGGCCCCCGGTTGTGGGTGACTCGGTCGAGTACGGGCCGTTTCGCCTGACGGTCACGGCAGTGCGGGGGCATGGCGCCAGGGAGGTCCTGGCAGAGTTCCGTGAGGCGCCAGAGAACAGCTAGACTCGATCCATGGCTCAGCGATGGATCACGGCGTTCATTTTCTGCGGGTTGATTGCGGCGGTCTCCGCCCAGCAGGCTCCGGCCACCGGCGTCAGGTCGGGCTTGGACATGACCACGTTCGACAAGAGCGTGCGTCCGCAGGATGACCTGTTCAGGCATGTCAACGGTGGCTGGCTCGCGGCCACCGAGATTCCCGCGGATCGCCCCATTGCCGGCACGTTCGTCCAGCTGGCCGACAAGGCCGAAGCGGATCTCTACGCCATCATCGAACGGCTCTCGGGTGATCCCAACAAGTCGCCCGGATCCATTGCCCAGCAGGTAGGCGACCTGTTTGCCAGCTTCTCGAACGAAGCGCGCCTGAATGAACTCGGGGCCAAGCCTCTGACTCCGGCGCTGGCGCAGATTGACGCGATTGGTACGCCGGCGGAACTGGCGCGCGTGATCGGCGAGCTGTCGGTCATGGGACTGCCAGGGCCTGTGGGCGGCTTCATCGACGCCGACGCCGGTGACCCCAACAAGGTCGCGTTGTATCTCTTCCAGGGCGGCACGGCGTTGCCCGATCGCGACTTTTACCTGCTCGACGATCCCAAGTTCGTGGAGATCCGATCCAAGTACGCGGCCTACCTGGAGAAGATCTTCACGCTGGCAGGCCGGCCCGAGCCTGCGGCATCGGCCAAGGCCGTGCTCGATCTCGAAACGCAGCTCGCAAAGATTCAGTGGACCAACGTCGAGAGCCGCGATGCGGTGAAGACGTACAACAAGATGGCGCTCGGCAAACTCGTGACCGAGATGCCGGGTTTCGACTGGATGGGCTGGGCCACGGCGCAGGGCATCGACAAGACCCCCGAAGTGATCGTCGGTCAGCCGTCGTTCTTCAAGAGTTTCGCCGCGATGGTGCCCACCGTGCCGATGTCCACGTGGAAGGCATGGGTGGCGGCGCAGTACATCACGATGTCGGCGCCGTATCTGAGCGACGCGTTTGTGGAGGCGCGCTTTGACTTCTTTGGCCGCACGCTCAACGGTCAGCAGGCGCAGCGCGCGCGCTGGAAGCGCGGCGTGCAGGTGGTCAACGGCAGCATGAGCGAGGCGCTGGGGCAGCTCTACGTGGAGCGTCATTTTCCGGCGGCCGCCAAGGCGCGCATGGAATCGATGATCAACAACCTCATCGAGGCGTACCGGCAGTCCATCACGTCGCTGGACTGGATGACCGAGGCCACACGCAAGGAAGCGCTGGTCAAACTCTCGAAGTTCACGGGCAAGATCGGCTACCCGAACCAGTGGCGCGACTACAGCTCGCTGAAGGTGTCTGCCGATGATCTGCTGGGCAATCTGCAGCGCGCGGCCCAGCTCGAACACGAGTACCAGATCGGCAAACTCAGCCGGCCGGTCGACCGTGAAGAGTGGTTGATGTCGCCGCAGACGGTGAATGCGTACTACAACCCGGTCAAGAACGAGATTGTGTTCCCCGCCGCCATCCTGCAGGCTCCGTTCTTCGACATGGCTGCCGACGATGCCGTGAACTACGGCGCAATTGGCGCCGTGATCGGCCATGAAATCGGGCATGGCTTCGACGACCAGGGCCGGCGCTTCGATGGCACGGGCGCGCTGCGCGACTGGTGGACACCCGCCGATGAAACCGAGTTCCAGAAGCGCGCGAAGATGCTGGTCGAGCAGTTCAACGCGTTGAGCCCGCTGCCCGGCGTCAAGGTCAACGGCGAGCTCACGCTGGGAGAGAACATCGGCGATCTCGGCGGCCTGTCGATCGCCTACAAGGCGTGGAAGATCTCCCTGGCGGGTAAGCCGTCGCCGGTCATCGATGGCCTGACCGGTGACCAGCGCTTCTTCATGGGGTGGGCGCAGGCGTGGCGCACGAAGGCACGCGACGAGTACCTGCGCAATCAGGTGATGGCGGATCCCCACGCGCCGGCGGAGTTCCGCGCCAACGCACCGCTGTCGAACATTGACGCGTTCTACGAGGCGTTTGGCGTCAAGCCCGGCGACAAGCTCTACGTCGCGCCCGATAAACGCGTCCGCATCTGGTAGTCGGCGTCAGCGGGGCGCCGAGATCAGGCGTGGTCGATCAAGCGCCAGGCGGCTCTCGCCGTCTGGCGTTAACGCGTCGGCATTGATGATCAGCCGCCATTCGGTCCGCAGCGGCTGGTAGAACACGCTGAGTTTCCACTCGGAATACTCGCGCAGGTCCACATCGAGCTCGTCCCAACGTTCGGTCGCCGTGCGACGCGCCAGCTCGTGGTATGACCGGCCGTTGGACAGTCCGACGCGGAGCCGGCCGGCTCCCCACACCGCGGACTGCCACCTGGAGTGCTCGGGCAGATACAGCGTCCAGGTGACGCGTGCCGGCGCGCGCAGAGTCAGGGATGGCCGAAGGTCGCCCTCCGGTCCGGCCAGTTCCATACGAATGGCCACATCAGGGTTGCCACCGGCGCGCTTCTCGGCGCCTTCCAATGTGGTGAGCAGGTCGACGTCCGGCCGGCGTTCCGCCTGTGGTGCACAGGCCGACACCGACACGAGCAGCCAGAGGCCGGCGAGGTAGCATGTCGGGGTGATGCCGGGCGCGAATCGGTGGAAGGCGGCGTACGCCCTGGTCATCCTCTGCGTCCTCGCCATCGTCGGTTCATATTACGACCAGCGCACGGGCCTGACGGTGCTGCTGAGCCTGCCGGCCAACAGTCATGACTGGGAGCTGCCGGCCGTGCGTGCCACCGACCACGCGCATAACGAGGAGGATGTCGGCTACGACGGCCAGTTCTATGCGCAGATGGCGGTGGATCCGCTGCTGCGGGATCCCGACATCGATCGCGCGCTCGACAATCCCGGGTACCGCGCCCATCGGGTATTGCTGTCGTGGATCGCCTGGGCGATCACTCCCGGGGGCGGCGCGGCCGCGCGACTCGAGGCCTTTGCCTGGATCAACATCGTCGCGTGGCTGGTAATGGCGTGGCTCCTGACGCGGTGGCTGCCACCCACCGATGCACGGATGTTCGTGTTGTGGGCAGGGGTGCTTGTCGGCCACGGGTGGGTCATGTCCATCCGCCACGCGCTGACCGATGGACCAAGCGTGTTGCTGATGGCAGTCGCGATTGCCCTGGTCGAACGACGGCGATCGTGGTGGTCGGCGCTGGTGATTGGCATCTCGGGGCTTGCGCGTGAGACCAACATCGCCGCGGGTGTGGTGCTGCTGCGGAAGATGCGGGCGGATCTGAGATCCGTGCTCGGTGTCGGCGCGCGGCTGATCCTGTGCATCCTTCCACTCGCGTTGTGGCTGGACTACCTGCGGTCGATCTACGGCCAGCATGTGTTTGCCGGTGGCGGACACATCACCGTGCCGCTGGTGGGCCTGCTGTGGAAGGTTCGAATGACGATTGATCTGGTGGCCGGGAGCGGGTTGACCGGTCCCGCCGCGATCACGGCGGCCACGGTGCTGGCGCTGTTCGGACAGCTGGCCGCGCTCGTGTGGTGCACGCGGGAATGGGTCCGGCATCGAACCCTGTCGCTCGACTGGCTGCTCATCGCGTGGGTCTTTGCCGGCCTGGCGCTGACGGCTCACCGTGTGATCTGGGACGGCACGCCGGGTGCGTTCACCCGGGTGCTGCTGCCGCTGTCGGTTGGCGTGAATGTGCTGCTTGGCGGCTCCAGAACCGCGCCGTGGTGGCTGATCGTGCTGGCGAACCTTTCGATTGTGAGTTTGGCGGTATTGTAGGGCCACCCTGGAGGGGCCCATGATTCGCCGACTGTTCATTGCTGCCGTGTTCGGAGCGGGGCTTGCCGTTTCGACGTTGCCTGTCGCCACTGCGCCGGCACCCACACGCCTGCTTCGCACGCCGACCGTCAGCACCACCCAGATTGCCTTTGCATACGCCAACAACATCTGGGTTGTGGATCGCGAGGGCGGCATGGCGCGCCGGGTTACGAGTTTTGCCGGCGGCGCATCAAATCCGAAGTTCTCACCCGACGGACGCACGATCGCGTTCACCGCCTCGTACGGCGGCAACAGCGATGTCTACAGCGTCCCGGCCGAAGGCGGCGAGCCGACACGGCTGACGTGGCATCCCGGGGCGGATACCGTGCAGGGCTGGACGCCTGATGGTCGGTCGATTCTGTTCGCGTCCACACGGGCCACGTGGGCGCCAAGTGGATCCCCGCGCTTCTGGACTGTGCCGGCCGGCGGCGGGGTGGAGCAGCAGATGGCGCTGCCTCGCGCCTACATGGGCAAGATCTCAGCGGATGGGCAGAAGATCGCGTA
The DNA here is from genome assembly GCA_045862915.1 of Acidimicrobiia bacterium. Taxonomy (GTDB): domain Bacteria; phylum Acidobacteriota; class Vicinamibacteria; order Vicinamibacterales; family SCN-69-37; genus SYFT01. Next base: position 24,497 of record BTVE01000011.1, on the reverse strand, counting down.
TCGGCTGAACAACTCGTGGGACGAGGAACGGCGGAACTACCGCGGTGGCCAGAACAAACCCATCTGGATCGTCGACCTGAAGACCTACGACCTGATCACGCCCCCGTTCACCAACTCGAAGGACACCGATCCTGTCTGGGTCGGCCGCTCGGTGTACTTTCTCTCCGATCGCGACGGCGTCAGCAATGTGTGGGCTTTTGACACCGGCAACCGCCAGCTCCGTCAAGTCACGCGATTCACCGACTTCGATGTCAAGGCCATCGACGCAGGCGGTGACGCCATCGTGTTCGAACAGGCGGGCCGCATCCATCAGCTTGACGCGTCCACCGGGCGTTCTCGGACGATCGACATCGTCGCGACCGGCGACTTCCCGTGGATGATGCCGCGCTGGGATAACGTCAACGCGCGCATCACCAACATGGCGATTTCTCCGACAGGTAAACGTGCCTTGATTGAGGCGCGCGGGGAGATCTTCACGATCCCAGCCGACAAGGGAGACACGCGCAATCTCACGATGTCGACCGGATCGGCGGAGCGATCGCCGGCGTGGTCGCCCGATGGCAAGTTCGTGTCGTACTTCAGCGACAAGTCAGGCGAGTACCGGCTGGTCATCGCGTCGCAAGATGGACTCACGCCTGCACGCGAGATCGAACTGCAGAATCCCAGGTTCTACTACACGCCGTCCTGGTCACCCGACTCGAAGAAGCTGCTCTACACCGACACCGACCTCAAGGTCTGGGTAATGGACATCGAGTCCGGCACGGCAAAGGTCGTCGGCAACGACCCGTGGATGGTGCCGGAGCGGACACTGAACCCAGTGTGGAGTCCAGATTCGAAGTGGGTGGCGTACTCGAGCCGACTCCGTTCGATGTATCACGCGATTTTTATCAGCAACGTTGAGACGGGCGCCACCCATCAGGTGACTGACACGATGGCTGACGCGGTGTGGCCGGCATGGGACGCCGGCGGCAAATACCTGTGGTTTTTTGCTTCCAGAGACTTCGGCCTCGCGTCGCAGTGGCTGGACATGACGTCCTACGACCGGCCGGTGTCGTTTGGGTTGTACTTCGCCATTCTGAGCGCGAACGAACCGACACCACTGGTGCCGGAGAGCGACGAAGAAGGTGCGCCGGCGGCTGCTGGCGCCGCGGGCGAAGGCCGTTCCTCAAACCGTCCGGCGACCGTCACCGTCCAGGTCGACGCTGAGGGTCTCCAGCGGCGCATCGTCGCGGTGCCGGGCGTGCCCGAGCGCGCGTACTCACAACTGCGCGCGGGTGTGGCCGGCACGGTGTACTACCTCGACGGAAACATACTGCAGCGGTACCGTCTGTCCGAGCGGCGCGCCCAGCAGTTCCTGACCGGTGTGAACACCTACGTGGTGTCGGCTGACGGCCACAAGATGCTCTACCGCGCGGGCGGCGGTGGCGGTGGTGGACGCGGCGGCGGTGCTGCCGCCGCGCCGGCGCTGTTCATCGTTGACGCCGACCGCAACCCGCCCCAGGCCGGCACCGGCCGGCTTGACGTTGAACTGACGATGTATCTGGATCCGAAGGAGGAGTTCAAACAGATCTTCCGCGAAGGGTGGCGACTGCAGCGCGACTACCTCTACGTGCAGAACTCCCACGGCTCGATGTGGACGCAGATGGAGGAGATGTACGGGCAGCTCCTGCCGCACGTGAATCATCGCGCCGACCTCAACTTCCTGCTCGACAACATGGGCGCAGAACTCGCGGTTGGCCACTCCTACGTACGCGGCGGCGACATGCCGGAGAACAACAACGGTGGTCGGTCCGGTGGGTTGCTCGGCGCGGACTTCTCGGTGGAGAACAACCGCTATCGGATCAGCCGCATCTACGATGCGGAGAACTGGAATCCGGAGTTGCGGGCACCGCTGGCAACGCCGGGCCTGACGGTCTCAGTGGGTGACTACATCCTGGCGATCAATGGCGCGCCGCTGGTCGCGCCGGACAACATCCATCGACTCCTTGATGGCACAGCGAGCCGCCAGACAGTGCTGACCGTGAACAGCCAGCCCACGATGGATGGCGCCCGGCAGATCACGGTGATGCCCGTGGCCAGCGAGCAAGGCTTGCGCTCGCGCGCTTTCATCGAAGAAAACCGCCGGAAGGTTGATCAGATGTCCGGGGGCAAACTCGCGTATGTCTATCTGCCCAATACCGGACAGGGCGGCTATGAGAGTTTTAATCGCTACTACTTCTCACAGCAGGACAAACTCGGTGTGGTTGTTGACGAACGCTTCAATGGGGGCGGCTCTGCAGCCGACTACATCATCGACGTCCTGCAGCGCGACTTCGACGGGTACTTCAACAATGTCGCGGGCGATCGGTATCCCTTCACGAGTCCGTCTGCCGGCATCTGGGGCCCGAAGGTCATGATCATCAACGAGATGGCCGGCTCAGGTGGTGACCTGATGCCCTACATGTTCCGGCGTCGCGGCCTGGGTCCACTCGTGGGCACGACGACCTGGGGCGGCCTCGTGCATACGGCGGACACGCCTGGTTTTATCGATGGCGGTTCGATGATCGCGCCCCGCGGCGGCTTCTTCACGCGTGACGGCAAGTGGGCGGTTGAGAACGAAGGCGTCGCGCCGGACATCGAGGTGGAGAACTTCCCGAAGGACGTCATTGCCGGCCGGGATCCCCAACTCGAGCGCGCGGTTGAAGAAGCCCTGAAGCTCCTCGCAGCCAAGCCGGTGGATCGCCTGTCGAAAGAACCGCCTCCGCCGAACTGGGGGCAGCGCAAAGGCGGAGGTGGTGCATACTAGGACTTCGCCGGAAGTCACATGAGTCGCTGGGTCGTTGCGATTGGAATTCTGACCGGCCTGCTCGCCGGCGTAGGTGGCTACACGTTCATCTACGCCAGAGGCGCGTCCTACCTCACGAATGATCCGGCTGCGTGTGCGAACTGCCACGTGATGCAGGACTACTACGTGAAGTGGCAACGCTCGAGCCATCGCTCGGTCGCCGTCTGCAACGACTGCCACACGCCAAAAGGCACGATCCCGAAGTACCTGGTCAAGGCCAACAACGGATTCTGGCACTCGTATTACTTCACGACCGGCAACTTCCCGGACAACATCCAGATCACGCCGGGCAATCGCACCGTTGCCGAGCAAGCCTGCCTCAAATGCCATGAACCGCTGACCAGGACGATGGCTCCTGGACATCCGGCGGCAACCGGCTGTGTGAAGTGCCACGGAAAGATAGGACATCCGCAATGAAGCCCTCACGCCTGATTGTTGTCACTGCGCTCGGCGCGGCCGTGGCGGCCGCCTCGGTCACTGCCCTGCTGGTGAACATCGTCGAGCGCAAGCAGGAAGCGCGCGCGCCGTTTGTGCAGGTCGTCGAACTGAACGACGAGATCGATGATCCGGCCGTCTGGGGCAAAAACTTCCCCTTCCAGTACGACGGCTACAAGCGCACGGTTGATCAGGTGCGCACGCGTTACGGTGGCAGCGAAGCGACGCCTCGGACACCCACCAACGCCGACCCGCGCTCCATCGTCGCGCAGTCCAGGCTTGAAGAGGATCCGCGGCTGAAGACGATGTGGAACGGGTATGCATTTGCCGTGGACTTCCGCGAAGAGCGCGGTCACGCGTACATGCTCGAAGACCAGACCTTCACCGAACGCCAGAACGTCGTCACGCAGCCGGGCACGTGTATGCATTGCCACGCGTCGGTGTATCTGCCCTACAAGAAGCTCGGGGGCGGGGATCTGGCCAAGGGCTTTGAGGCGATGAATCAGATGCCGTACCGGGAGGCGCGGCCGCTGGTGACACACCCGGTGACGTGTATCGATTGCCACGACCCGACGTCGATGCAGCTGCGGGTGACCAGACCTGGATTCATCGAGGGCATCCGGGCATACAAGGCGGCACAGGGTGTCGCGGATTATGACGTCAACACGCAGGCCAGCCACCAGGAGATGCGGTCGTTTGTCTGTGGGCAGTGCCACGTCGAGTACTACTTCAAGGGCAGCGAGAAGCGCCTGACCTACCCGTGGACGAAAGGGCTCAAGGCGGACGAGATCCTCGCCTATTACGAAGAGAACGGTTTCAAGGACTGGACGCACGCCGACACAGGCACGCCTGCGCTCAAGGCGCAACATCCCGAGTTCGAGATGTGGAACCAGGGGATTCATGCCAAGTCCGGCGTCACCTGCGCGGACTGCCACATGCCCTACGTGAAGCAGGGTGCGGCGAAAGTGTCAGACCACCACGTGCGCAGCCCGCTGCTCAACATCAACAACTCCTGTCAGGTTTGCCATAACTGGCCGGAAGAAGAGCTGCGGCAGCGTGTGTACACGATTCAGGACCGCACCTTCCAGATGCGGAACGTCGCAATGGACGCGCTCGTGGAGCTGATCGGCGACTTGAAACTGGCGCGGTCCAATGGCACGTCCGCATCAGCGGTCACCGCGGCTCAGGCGTCACAGCGGCGCGCACAGTTCCTGCTGGACTTCATTGAAGCGGAGAACTCGATGGGTTTCCATGCGCCACAGGAAGCCATGCGGATCCTGGGCTTGTCGATCGATCACACACGGCGAGGGCAGCGCGCGCTACTGACGCCACTGTCATCCAGCCGCTGAGTTGCCAGGCCAAAACATGGTGCTACATGGTAGCCTCGAACGTATGCCCGTTCGAGGGATGCAGCACCAATGGAACATCGCACCACCCGCATCCTTCACGTCGTCGGTGCGTTAGCGGTTGCGATTGCCGGCAGCGTCCTTTTGATGACGCGGGTGTACGCCGGCTTCGAGCCGCTGCGGTTCAAGATCCACAAGGGTCCAGCCCTTGTAGCCGTTGCCGGTCGCGTCGACCTCTCAGTCGAGCGTTCGTTCGCCCAAGGTGTCTGGGCGGTCATCACCAGAGTCACCAGCTCTGCGCCTCGCGACAACCGTGTCACGGTCTCGATCAACGACGAGGTCGTGTGTGTGAGGACTGTGCCGCACGGCACACACCGACTGGACTGTGTCTGGAGGCCAGACGTCGGCTCACTTCCCACACGTCAAACCATCGTGGTAACCGGCGAAACATCGGACTGGGCGCTGGAGACGTTCGAGATCGCCACCCATCACGGATCAACCCGTGGACACGATCTCGTTGTCTTCCCTGAGGCGTCGGAACGGTTCGTGGCTCCGGGGCCACTATCGACCGGTCTGGTGTTTGGGCTCCTCGCGATCGCCGGCCTGCTGCCTTTCGCACCCCTGCCAGCCTGGGCTCGCACGGCGTATGTCGGATCGGTGTCGGTGATTGCCGCGGGCGCGACGGCGGTGATGATTGCGCCCTGGGTAACTCCCTATCGTGTGCTGATCTCGGTCGACTGGTTTGTGCTGGCGGCGTTCATCCTGACGTGGCCGCGGATCATTCCACCGGTCCTGAGACACGTATCCGAGCGATCACACGGTTGGCAAGTCGCATGGCGCGTCGCTGTGGCGCTCGCGTGTGTGGCCATGACATACGGCGCGCTGGTGGGACATGTGCTCGTCGACCACTTCGATCGAAACCCCTCTGGCTTTTTGCGGTTGGCTGCCGCCAACGTCGAGCGGCATCCGGTGCTCCGGTCCAACCCCACTGTGTCGGGCGGACTCGTCGTGACGAATGACACGGGCTACGATGGGCAGTTTGCCTACTTCATGGCGTTTGACCCGCTGCTCACGACGTTCGAGGCGACGCCGGAGGTCCATCAACAGTTCATTGATGCGCCGTCCTATCGGTACGGACGAATCGGCCACAGCTGGCTGACGACGATGATGAGTGGTGGTGATGCTGCGCGCTTTCCCATCGTCATGATGACGCTGGTGATGTTGGGTATCGTCGCGACGATGGCCGGAGTGGGCTGGTACGCCAGAACTGTTGGGAGGGACCTCGCGCTTGGCGGATTAGTCGTGCTCATCCCTGGCTTCTGGCAGTCCGTGCAGGTTGCCTTGCCGGAACCACTGGCCGCGGCCTTTCTTGTTGCTGGTTGTGTGTTGTTTCTACGGGAGCGCTGGCTCGTCGCGGCGGCATGTTTTGCTGCGTCGCTGCTGATGCGTGAGACGGGTGCGATCGTTGTGGCCGCCTGTCTGATTGCTGTGGCGCTCAGTGGGCACTGGCGTCGCGCAGGGTCAATGGCGTGTATGGCACTGGTGCCCGTTTTTTTGTGGCGTATCTATGTCGGCTGGCGGCTGGCTCCGGCGATGGGTGCGGAGGCCTTCTGGCACAGCACCGGCGACTTCGGAGTTCCGTTGGCTGGCATTGTTGATCTCTGGGTGCAGGTCGCGAACGGCACCTACTACTCGGGGAACCCGGCCTTCATGGTCGCCGGCGTCTGGTATCCGCTATTGCTGATTGCCGGAGTAGTGCTTGCGGTGCTGCTGGTTCGGCGTCGAGCCGATGTGTTTTCCGTGTCGGCGCTGACGTACGGCGTGCTTTCGATTTCGCTGACGTACAACAAGATCTGGGAGCACGTCGGCAACGGCCAGCGCGGCACGTATGAGCTCTTCCTGCTGTTGGGCCTGAGTGCGATTGGCCAATGGGGCGACCTCTCGGCTCAAATGCGTTCAGCCGTTCTCGTGTTCGCAGCCGCGACGGCGGGCTACGTGTTCTGGGGCGCGTTTGATGCCACGCTCGTCCGCGAATCCATCGGATGGATGGTGAGCCGGTTGATCGGCGCGGGTTAGCTGACGTTCACCATGGGGGCGTGGAGGTGGGGCGGTGGCGAAGCCAACCGAAGCCGCGAGCCGGGCGAGCGTCTGGCGAAGGTTGGCGGAGGGAGAGGGATTCGAACCCCCGGTACGGTTCCCCGTACAGCGGTTTTCAAGACCGCCGCCTTCAACCACTCGGCCATCCCTCCGCGGGCCTCTCCAGTGTAGCCTGACGTATGCCCAAAGTGCTGCGTCTGGTCGGCATCGCCGCCGCTGTTGTTGGAGTCTCGGTCGCCATCCTCTACGGTTTCGGAATGCGGGTGGTACTGCTTGGGGGCGGCCGCCCCAGCATCGAGTTTGCGCAGTCGGCCGACGCCCAGGCCGACGCGATCGCACAACACCGCGCGGCACAGGCAGCGGTGCCCGAGCCAAACCCCACGCCGGCCGCTGATGCACCGAGTCCGGCGTCGACAGACAGCGCGCCCGCGGCGGTCGGAATCTCGATGGCCCCCGACTGGGGCTTCTTCCGCGGCATGCGCTGGGACGGCCATTACATCGGACTGCCAGTTCGCACGGAGTGGCCCAACGGACAGCTCACGCCGCTCTGGAAACAACCGGTCGGCGGGGGTTACGCCTCCTTCGTTACTGCGCGGATTGGTGACCGCGATACCGCATTCACAATCGAACAACGCGGCCGCACCGAGGTCGTGGCCGCGTACGACGTCTCGAATGGACGCGAACTCTGGACCAACACCTGGAACGCCGAATTCAGAGAGTCCATGGGCGGCGACGGTCCGCGCGCCACGCCGACCTACCACGACGGCCGGATCTATGCGCTCGGCGGGACGGGCGAGCTGCGGTCCATCGATGCGTCCACCGGCACGACCGCCTGGCGCACCAACATCCTCTCGGATGCCGGCGCCTCAAACATCGAATGGGGCATGTCAGCCTCACCCCTGATTGTTGATGATGCGGTCGTTACGTTGCCTGGTGGCCGCGGCGGCAAATCCGTCGTCGCCTACAACCACCGTACGGGCGCGCGACTGTGGTCGTCACTCGACGACAAGCAGTCCTATTCGTCGCCGATGCTCGTGACGATTGACGGAGTTCGCCAGATCCTCACCGTGAGCGCATCACGCATCATGGGCCTGAATCCCACCAACGGCGCGCTCCTCTGGGAGTTTCCGTGGCAGACGATGTATGACGTGAATGCGGCACAGCCGATCGTACTTGGCAGCAACCGCGTGTTCATGTCGTCGGGCTACGACCACGGCGCGGTCGTGATCGAGGTCGCGATGGCCGGCGAGCGCGGCACGGTCAGGGAGATCTGGAAGAACAACCGGATGAAGAACCAGTTCACCAGCTCGGTGCACCACGAAGGCTACATCTACGGGCTGGACGAAAACATCCTCGCGTGTGTGGACGCCAATACCGGCGCCCTGCAATGGAAGGGCGGCCGTTATGGGCACGGCCAGATCGTACTGGCGAGTGGCCACATCATCGTGCTGACCGAGAGCGGAGAGCTGGCGCTCGTCAAGGCCGACCCGTCACGCCACATCGAGCTCGCGAACTTCCCTGCAATCGAAGGCAAGACCTGGAATCACCCTGCGTTCTCGAACGGCCGCCTGCTCGTGCGCAACCTGCGCGAAATGGCCGCGTTTGATCTCCGGGTGCAGTAGTGATCACCTGTCAGGAGAGAAGACAGTAGGCAATAGACAGGAGGAGCATTGGCTTTTGGGATTCCCCAAGAAACCAACCCGATCTCCTTCTGACTATTCCCTACTGGCTACTTTCCCTGACAAGCGATATTGTCGAGCCCGCGCATGTAGGGCCGCAGGGCTTCAGGCACGACGACTGATCCGTCTTCCTGCTGATAGTTCTCGAGGATGGCGATCAGCGTGCGGCCAACGGCGAGGCCGGAGCCGTTGAGCGTGTGGGCAAGCTGGGCTTTGCCGGTGCCGTCAGGACGGAACCGAATCTGCGCGCGCCGCGCCTGGAAACTCTCGGTGTTGGAACACGACGAGATCTCGCGATACGTCTTCTGGCTCGGCAGCCACACTTCGATGTCGTAGGTCTTTGCTGACGCAAAGCCCATGTCCCCCGTGCACAACAACATGCGGCGATAGGGGAGTCCAAGCCGCTCGAGCACGGTTTCAGCGTTGCGCGTCAGTGCCTCGAGTTCGTCGTGAGACTGTTCGGGCGTCGTGAACTTGACGAGCTCCACCTTGTCGAACTGGTGCTGCCGAATCAGGCCGCGCACATCGGCACCGTACGAGCCGGCTTCGCTGCGGAAACACGGGGTGTAGGCCGTGTACTTCAAGGGCAGCTGACGACCATCGAGAATCTCTTCACGATGGAAATTGGTGACTGGCACTTCCGCTGTCGGAATCAGGAAGAGATCCCACTCGCCGCTGATCTTGAAGAGGTCCTGCTCGAACTTCGGCAGGTTGCCGGTGCCAGTGAGCGCCTGGCGATTCACCAGAAACGGCGGCTCGATCTCTCGATAGCCATGCTCGGTCGTGTGCAGCTCGAGCATGAAGTTGATCAACGCGCGCGCCATCTGCGCACCGGCGCCAAGCAACACCGAGAACCGCGCGCCCGCCATGCGGGTCGCTCGCTCGAAGTCGAGGATCCCAAGGTCGACACCAAGGTCCCAGTGTGCCTTCGGGGTGAAGGAGAAGTCTCGCGGGGTGCCCCAGCGCCGCACCTCAACGTTGTCGGCGGCTGAGGCGCCCAGCGGCACACTCTCATGGGGCAGATTGGGCAGCGTCAGCAACAGTGCGTCGCGCTGCGACTCAATCTCGTTGAGCTCCGCCTCCATCGTCTTGATGCGGCCAGCCCTGGCTCTGTTCTCCGCAAAGATGGCGCTGGGGTCTTCGCCGGCTTTTTTCGCGCGCGCAACCGCTTCACCAGCCGCGTTCTGATCGCGCTTGAGGCCCTCTACTTCCGGCAGGAGCTGCCGGCGACGCGATTCGAGATCGGCCAGCGCACCGAGGTCTGCGGTGGGGTCAAGACCGCGGCTGCGCAGCCGCTCGGCCACTCGGTCTGGGTTGTCACGCACGAACACCGGATCCAACATGCGTTCATGCTACTGCGAGTCGGTCACTTGTCGGTGGACGTGGACTTCGACTCCGTCTTGTCGCTGGCGGCCGGCGTGTCCTTCTTCTCGGACGTCTCGCCCTTGCCTTCGGAGGACTTGGACGAGGAACCGGCGGAGGAGGAGCCGGACTTCGCATAGTCAGTGACGTACCAGCCGGCACCCTTGAACTGGATGGCCGGCGACGACAAGAGCTTCGTCAGGTGCCCTCCACAGCTCGGGCACGGTTCATCAAGCGGGGGATCGGAGAACTTCCGGATCCGCTCGATTCGTCCACCACACGCATCACACTGGTACTCGTAGAGAGGCATTTCGTCTCCTGCAACAACCGTCCATTCTACCCGGAGTGAATCCGGTAGACTGGCAGAGCCCATGCCCGGCTCCCTGTTCGTGGTGGCGACTCCGATCGGCAACCTCGAAGACATCACCCTGCGTGCGCTCCGCACGCTGAAAGAGGTCGACGTCATCGCGGCCGAGGACACCCGCCGAACCGCGAAGCTGCTGGCCCATTACGACATCCAGAAACCCATGGTCAGTCTCCGGGAACACAACGAAGTGCGGGAGGCGGCACGGCTGGTTGAACGGATGATCCGCGGCGAGTCGATTGCCCTTGTTTCCGATGCCGGGACACCGACGGTGTCCGACCCTGGCACCCACCTGATTGGCGTTGCCCGGAAGGCAGGCGTCCCCATTGTCCCGATTCCAGGCCCAAGCGCGGTGGTAACCGCGCTGAGCGGCTCGGGGTATCCCGCAGACCGCTTCACTTTTCTCGGTTTTCCCCCGCCTTCAGGCCAAGAACGAGACGAGTGGTTTGAAATTCTCTGGAAAACTCCGTCGACTGTCGTGTTCTTCGAGGCACCACATCGCATCGAAAGGACGCTGGATCAGTTAGGTAAGTTAGTTGAACGACCAATAATTGTTTGCCGTGAATTGACCAAAATAAACGAAGAATTGGTCAAATGGGACAACACAACGGCAGTCAAGCCGCTTGGTGAGTTCGTTGTCGTGGTCGGACCGGCGTCACACCAGGGCGATGCCCAGGTCGACGACGCCCAAGCAGCGCTGATTTTTGGTCAAATAAAAGAATCTACCAAACTTGAGGAGGAAGACGTGCTGGCCATGGTCGCCTCCCATCTGAAGATCAGCCCGTCCAAAGCCAGGAAGCACGTAAAGAAGGGCTCTATCCGCCTCAAACGAGAGGCCGAAACCCAATAAGTCCATGACCGACCTCCACGTAGTCATCCTCGCCGCCGGCAAGGGCACCCGCATGAAGTCGGCGCTGCCAAAAGTGCTTCATCCGCTGGCTGGCCGCTCCCTGATCAGCCACGTCCTCAGGACGGTTGATTCACTCCCCGTCACCTCCAAAGTCATCGTCGTCGGCCATGGTGCCGACCAGGTAAAGGCCGCGCTGGCCGAGCGCGATGACCTGAGTTTTGTGACGCAGTCGCCCCAACTGGGAACGGGGCATGCGTTGCTCCAGGCAGAGCCGGCTCTGGCCGGCAAGAAGGGTGTTGTCCTGCTCCTGTATGCGGACGTTCCGCTGCTGGAAGCCGGCACCCTGCTGCGCCTGCTCGAAACCCACCGGAACAGCAAGGCAGTCGCGACGGTTCTGACCGCTGAGCTGTCGGATCCCTACGGCTACGGCCGGATTGTGCGGGACGCCGCCGGTGCGATCGAACGGATTGTGGAGGAACGTGATGCCTCAGCGGCTCAGCGAGCCATTCGCGAAATCAACAGCGGCATCTATGCGCTGTCGCTTGGTCCCCTCTTTGACCAGCTGCATCGCCTGGCCACCGACAACGCGCAGGGTGAGTACTACCTGACTGATCTGGTGGCGATGTACAGGCAGCAGCACAAACACGTCGAGACGTTGTGCCTCGATTCGGCCGACGAGCTCCGTGGTGTCAACAGCCGCATGGATCTCGCTGAACTGTCCGCAGTCGTCCGCAGCCGAAAGAACCACTCGCTGATGTTGTCCGGTGTCACGCTCGAGGATCCGGCAACCACATACGTGGGTATCGACGTCACCGTGGGCGCCGACTCCACCCTGGGACCCGGTGTGCGGCTTGAAGGGCAGACCACGGTCGGCGCTCGGTGTCATATCCATGCCGGCAGCCGGCTCACCAATGCCACGGTTGAAGACGATGTGACGGTGCTCGATTACAGCGTCATCGTTGATTCCAGCATCGGTGCGGGCGCTTCGGTCGGACCAATGGCGCATGTGCGTCCGGACTCCACCATCGGACCTGGTGCTCGCATCGGGAACTTCGTCGAACTCAAGAAGACCTCCCTCGGCAAAGGCTCAAAGGCCAATCATCTGGCCTACCTTGGCGATGCCACGATCGGCGACGACGTGAACGTGGGTGCGGGTACGATTACCTGCAACTACGATGGCGTCAACAAACACAGGACGATCATCGAGGACGGCGTCTTCATCGGCAGCGATTCGCAGCTGATTGCGCCGGTCACGATTGGCAAGGACGCCTATGTGGGGGCGGGTTCGTCGATTACCGGAGATGTGCCTGCCGGGTCGTTGGCCATCGCCCGAGGGCAGCAGGTCGTCAAGGACGGCTGGGCGGCAAAGCGGAAGGCCGAACGTCTGGCCGCCAAAGCGGCAAAAAAGGACAAATAGCGCATGTGCGGCATCGTTGGCTACGTTGGTGATCAACCCCTTCTACCGGTCCTGATTGAGGGCCTCCGCAAGCTGGAATACCGGGGCTACGATTCGGCGGGTGTCGCGGTGGTCCGCAACGGCGAGATCGACATTCGCCGAAGCGCTGGAAAACTCGCCAGGCTCGAAAGTGTCATCGCATCACACCCGATTGCGGGCGAATTCGGAATCGGCCACACACGATGGGCGACGCACGGCCGTCCAACCGAAGAAAACGCTCACCCTCATCGCGACTGCACCGGCCGCATCGTCGTGGTGCACAACGGCATCATCGAGAACTATCTTGAACTCAAGCGCGCACTCATTGCCGACGGGCACACATTCACCACTGAGACCGACACCGAGGTTGTGGCACACCTGCTGGAGCGGGAGTGGAAAGGTGATGGCCTGGCCGCCGCCACCCGCCGGATGCTCACGCACGTACGCGGTCTGTTCGCACTCGTACTGATCTCGGCAGATGACCCCGACACGATCGTGGCTGTGCGTAATGGCCCGCCCGTGGTTGTGGGGCTCGGACAGGGTGAATACTTCGTCGCGTCTGACGTGCCGGCGATCCTGGCGCACACCAGGCGCATCGTGTTCCTGGACGACCAGCAGATGGTGACGATCACCAGAAGTGGTGCGCAGTTCACGGACTACCAGGGTGTTGAGATTCCACGCGAGCCCCAGACCATCAACTGGGATCCCGTGATGGCCGAGAAGGCCGGGTACAAACACTTCATGCTCAAGGAGATTCACGAACAGCCATGGGCCGTTCGGGAAACCATCCTTGGGCGCGCGTCCGTCGAATCCGGGCGTGTCTTCCTTAACGAAATGAAGTTGAGTGACGACGCCCTGCGGGAGATCGATCGCATTGTCATTCTCGCGTGCGGCACGTCCTGGCACTCGGCGCTGATCGCGAAGTTCCTGATTGAGGAACTGGCGAGGGTTCCGGTCGAAGTGGACTACGGTTCGGAGTACCGATACCGCAATCCGATCGTCGATCAGCGGACGCTGGCGATCATCATCACGCAGTCAGGCGAGACAGCCGACACGCTGGCGGCCCTCAGAGAGGCGCGGCAGAAGGGCGCCAGAAGCATTGCCATCTGCAACGTCGTCGGCAGCATGGCTACCCGCGAAGCCGACGGCACCGTGTATACACACGCCGGTCCTGAGATTGGCGTCGCCTCAACGAAGGCGTTTACGTCCCAGCTGGTGGCGCTGCACCTGCTGGCCATCCACATCGCGCAGGTCCGGGGGGCGATGACGACCGAGCGGGCGACATCGTTGCTGGCGGCACTGGAACAACTGCCTGGACAGATCGAGGTGGCGCTCAAGTCAGACACCGTCATCGAGGAGCTGGCCAAGAAGTTGTACCAACGTCGGGATTTCCTGTATCTCGGCCGAGGCATCAACTATCCGATCGCGCTCGAAGGTGCGCTGAAGCTGAAAGAGATCTCGTACATCCACGCCGAGGGGTATCCGGCGGGCGAGATGAAGCATGGACCAATCGCGCTGATCGATGAAGACCTGCCGGTGGTCGCCCTGGCTCCCAACGATCACGTGCTCGAGAAGATGATCGGGAACATTCAGGAGGCCAAGGCGCGCGGCGGACAGGTGATCGTGATCACCAGCGAATCACACGCGTCGGCGTTTGATGAGCTCATCGAGCCGTCGCGCGACGTCGTGCTGACGGTGCCGGATGCCGATCCGCTGCTGATGCCGGTGCTGCTGACCATTCCACTGCAATTGCTGGCGTACCACATCGCGGTTCGTCGTGGATGCGATGTCGACCAACCGCGGAACCTCGCGAAGTCGGTTACTGTTGAGTAGTGGATCTGCTCGCCTCGCTCAACCCTGCACAACGCGCCGCTGCTGAACACGCCGACGGGCCGCTGCTGATTCTGGCGGGCGCCGGGTCGGGCAAGACGCGCGTGATCACGGCGCGGATGGCGCATCTGGTCACGAGCGGGCAGGCGCGCCCGGGCGAAGTGCTGGGAGTCACATTCACGAACAAGGCCGCGGAGGAGATGCGCCAGCGTGTCGAAAGCCTGGTCGGTGATGACTGCCGGCAGATGTGGCTTTCCACATTTCACTCGCTCTGCGCCAGGGTTCTCCGGCGGGAAGCGCAGCACATCGGCCTGACACGCGACTTCGTGATCTACGACTCTTCCGACCAGATCACCGTCGTCAAACAGGCGCTCCGGCAGGCGGACATCGACGAAAAGATGCTGACGCCGCGGGCGGCCCTCTCCCGCATCAGCCAGGCCAAGAACAAACTCGAGACACCCGCCGACATGAAGTCGAGCGGCTGGAACCTGCGTGACGCGCAGATCTCAAAGGTGTACGAGATCTACCTTCGGGTGCTGCGTGAAGCCGGCGCGCTCGATTTCGACGACCTGCTGCTCAAGACGGTCGAACTCATGGAAGGGAACGAGTTCGTCCGCGAGTCGTACGCACGACGGTTCAAGTACATCCTCATCGACGAGTATCAGGACACCAACCGCCCGCAGTACCTGCTGATCCGGATGCTGGCGGATCACTACCGCAATCTCTGTGTGGTCGGAGATCCAGACCAGTCGATCTACAAGTGGCGCGGCGCCGACCTCCGGAACATTCTCGACTTCGAGCATGACTTTCCAGAAGCCGAGGTCGTCAAGCTCGAGCAGAACTACCGGTCGACCCAAGTCATTCTCGACGCCGCGTCTGCGGTCATCAGTCGCAACCGTAACCGCAAGGACAAACGGCTGTGGACGGACAAGAAGGGCGGGGAACTCATCACATATGTGCGTGCGGGTGATGAGCTCGAGGAGGCAGACTACGTTGTCCGCGCCATCCGTGAGTCGAGGATGGCGGATATCAAGCGTACTGTTGCGGTGCTGTACCGCACGAACTCGCAGTCGCGCGCCATTGAAGACGCGCTGATGCGGGAAGGTATCCCATACCGCATCATCGGAGGCGTCAGGTTCTACGAGCGCAAGGAAGTCAAGGATCTCCTCGCGTACCTCCGCCTCGTCATGAATCCGCACGACGACGTGTCGTTCAGGCGTGTGGTGAATGTGCCTGCCCGTGGGATCGGCAAGACCGTCCTTGAGAGTCTCGAGACCATCGACGTCAACGACGATCCCATGTCCGCGACGCCACTGTTCGCCGCCGGACTCCAGGCCGTCACGTCATCGCGATCGATGTGGGCGAAACTGCTGACCGGCCTCGAGAAGCGACTGGTGCCCAACCGCGCAGTAAACGCGCTTCGGGCCTTTCGCGACATCATTTCCGGCCTGACCACGGAGTGTGCCGGTGTGCCCGTGTCGACGGCACTGGGACTGGTCATGGATCGGTCCGGCTACCTCAGAGACTTGCGCGAGGAGCACAGCGAAGAGGCAGAGGCGCGCATCGAGAACCTGATGGAGCTGGTCTCCGCCGCCCGTGAATACGAAGCGCGTGAGTCCGAGCCGTCGCTGGGGGGATTCGTGGATCGGCTGTCGCTGCTCTCGGAAGCTGACGAAACCAACGGCACCAAGGACGCCAGCGTCTGGATGATGACCATGCACGCGGCCAAGGGCCTCGAGTTCCCTGTGGTGATCGTCGCGGGTATGGAGGAGGGCCTGTTCCCGCACTCCCGATCGAGCGAAGACGAGGATGAGCTCGAAGAGGAGCGACGCCTCTGCTACGTCGGCCTCACCCGCGCGCGGGAGCAGTTGATCCTGACCAGCGCGTCGCGGCGACGAGTGTTCGGCGAGTATCAGTCGACGGAGCCATCGCGATTCCTCGACGAGATCCCGGCGGAGCTGCTGCGGCGCATTGAGCCGGTCGCGGCTCCAGCCTGGAACAATGTTCGCTACGACCTCCGCAATCCCTACGGCCGCCGCTACCAGCCGAAGGTCCGCGAGACTGAGGCGACGCCGTTCGCTTCGTACGAAAATGAGGACCAGTCAGACGGAACAGGCCTGAAGACTGGCCGGCGTGTGCGGCACAAACAGTTCGGCGTCGGGACCGTCGTCGCGGTGGAGGACGAAGGCGACGACATGCGCGTGACGGTGAAGTTCAACACCGTCGGCACCAAGAAATTGCTGGCGCGCTACGCAGCTCTAGAGCCCGCGTAGGGGTGTCTTGGCAGTGGGGCGCAGCTTCAGCTGCGCCGTTCACCGACCTGATTACTCGGTGTCAGACGAGGGATCTGTTGATTCTGTCCCGGGCTCTGCTGGAGCCGAGGCCTCGGTTTCTGCGACCGGCTCTGTTTCGGGCTCGGTCAGCGTCGCAACGGATACCACGCGGTCCTCATCACCCAGATCGATCAACCGAACACCCTGCGTGTCTCGCCCGATGGGACGCAGCCCGGATGCCGGCATGCGGATGATCTGTCCCTGCTCGGTGACGAGCAGGAGTTCGTGTTCATCTGACACACAGGCGATAGCCACCACAGCGCCGTTGCGGTCGGATGTCTGGATGTTCTTGAGACCAATGCCGCCGCGCGTCTGCTGACGATACTCGGAGAGCATCGTCCGCTTGCCGAAACCGTTTTCACAGACGGTCAGCAGCGTGCCTTCGGGGTCGACCACGTCCATCGCCACCGCGAGGTCACCGTCCCTGAGGCTGATGCCGCGCACGCCAAAAGCCGTCCGGCCCATCGGTCGGGCGTCCTGCTCACTGAAGCGGATCGCCATGCCATTCCGTGTGCCGATGACCAGGTCCTTGGTCCCGTCGGTTTCAGCGACCGCGATCAGGCGGTCATTGTCGTCAATCTGGATCGCGATGATGCCGGCGGCTCGAGGGTTCGAGTAGGCCTTGAGGTCGGTCTTCTTGATGGTGCCCTGCTGCGTACCCATCACGATGAAACGCTGGTCTTCCTGTTCCGGGAAGTCCTGCACCCGCAACAGGGCGGCGATTTTTTCGCCTTCCGTCATCTGCACAAGGTTGGCGATCGACTTGCCCTTGGACGACCGGCTGACTTCCGGCACGTCGTAGACACGCAGCCAATAACACTTGCCCTTGTCCGAGAAGATCAGGATGTACGCGTGCGTGTTGGCAATGAACAGGTGCTCGACGACGTCTTCTTCTTTCGTCTGCATCCCGATCAGGCCTTTGCCGCCGCGGCGCTGCTTCCGGTACTCATCCAGCGGCGTGCGCTTGATGTACCCCGTCTGGGTCGCGGTGATCACGACATCCTCGTCGGCAATCAGGTCTTCAACCCTGAAATCGCCGCTGTCTTCGATGATGTCGGTGCGGCGCGCGTCGCCGTACTTCTCCTGGATCGCTTTCAACTCGGAGACGATGATCTCGATCACGAGCTGGTCGTTCGAGAGGATCTCGCGCAGCCGGGCGATGAGTACCCGTAGTTCTTCGAGTTCGTCGAGGATCTTCTGCCGCTCGAGGCCCGTGAGCCGCTGGAGCTGCATGTCGAGGATGGCCTGCGCCTGGAGTTCGGTCAGGCCGAAGTTCGTCATCAGGCCGATGCGCGCTTCTGCGGGGTTCTTCGAACCCCGGATCAACGCGATGACCGCGTCGAGATGATCGAGCGCGATCTTCAGGCCTTCCAGGATGTGCGCGCGGGCCTCTGCCTTTCGCAGCTCGAACTCGATGCGCCGGCGCACCACCTCTCGGCGGAACTCGATGAACGCTTCGATGATCTGCAGCAGATTGAGCACACGCGGTCGGTTCTGCGCGATGGCCAGCAGCGTGATGCCGTAGCCCATCTGCAGTTTCGTGTGCTTGTACAGGTTGTTCAGGACAACGTCGGGAATCTCGCCGCGCTTGAGCTCGATGACGATGCGCATGCCATCGCGATCGGATTCGTCGCGAAGGTCCGAGATGCCTTCGAGTTTTTTGTCGCGAACCAGCTCCGCGATGTCGGAAATCAGGTTGGCCTTGTTGACCTGATACGGGATCTCCGTGATGACGATGGAGGTGCGATCGCCGCGCTTGTTTTCTTCAAAGGCCGCCTTGCCGCGCACGACGACATTGCCGCGACCTTCACGATAGGCGCGCCAGATACCGGCGCGGCCCACGATGGTGCCGCCGGAGGGGAAGTCCGGCCCTGGAATCGCCTGCATCAGCACGCGGAAGCGTTCATCGGTTGGCGCGTGCCGATGTTCAATGACCTGCAGCACGCCTTCGATCACCTCACGCATGTTGTGCGGAGGGATGCTGGTCGCCATGCCGACCGCGATGCCGGTGGAACCGTTAACGAGCAGATTCGGGTACGGCGCCGGGAAGACGGTCGGTTCGTCGGTGGTCTCGTCGAAATTCGGGCGGAAGTCGACGGTGTCCTTGTCGAGATCCGCCATCATCGCTTCGGCGAGCGATTCCAGTCGCGCTTCGGTGTAACGGTAGGCGGCGGGCGGGTCGCCGTCGATGGACCCGAAGTTGCCCTGGCCGTCAACCAGGGTGTACCGCATGTTGAAGTCCTGCGCGAGGCGCACGAGTGTGTCGTACGCGGGGGCATCACCGTGCGGGTGATAGTTACCGATGACTTCGCCGACGATCTTCGCGCACTTGCGGTACGGCCGGTTCGACGCCAGGCCCATCTGGCGCATCGCGAAGAGGACCCGGCGGTTTGCCGGCTTGAGGCCGTCTCGTACGTCGGGCAACGCGCGCCCGATGATTACGCTCATCGCGTAATCCATGTACGAGCGCTTCATCTCGTCTTCGATATTGACGGGAAGGCGCAACGAGGGATTGGGATCCATGGCGTCGGACACAGGCGTTTCCGGTAACTAGATGTCGAGGTTCTTCACGTCGAGCGCGTTGTCCTCGATGAACTTGCGGCGAGGCTCGACCTGGTCGCCCATCAGCGTGGTGAACATGAGGTCGGCCTCGGTGTGATCTTCGGCCTTGACCTGCAACAGTGTGCGTTTCGCGGGATCCATGGTGGTTTCCCAGAGCGTATCCGGGTTCATTTCACCAAGGCCCTTGTAACGATTGATCGCCAGTCCGCGGCGGCCCGCGGTGACGAAGTAGTCCACGAGTTCGTCAATCGACGCAATGGCGCGGTCGGCATCCTTGTCCTTGGCCGACGCTCGTGGTGCCGCCTGGGTGCCTGCCTCGGACGCTTCGTCAGGCGGTTCGGTTTCGGGCTCGTCGTCCGTGGTCGCAGACGTGGTCTTGATGGTGACGGGTCCCATCATGAGCTCCCGCACGTCAACATACGCCGCCGTCAGCGTGCGGAACTCGCCGGTCGTCACGAAGTCGAGATCGAGACGCTGGTGCCGATCGTAGCCAAAGGACCGGTCAACGATCGACACGGCAAACGCCTGATGCTCGGGATCGTCGACGACCTCGGTGGTCACGTTTGGCTGCTGCAGGTACTGCGCGAGTCCATCAACCTGTGCGCGATCCGCCCAGAAGGTCTTGTCGCGGGCGCCACCTTCGAGCAGCGCAATGATGGCGCGCCTGGACGGGCCGCGGCGTTCCACGACCTGCAGCACCTTGCGGAACGCAATCAGCTTTTCCAGACGCCGCTCGAGGTCCTCACCCTTGATCTCCGTACCGTTCGACAACACGACGGTGCGAGACTCGGTGGCCCGATGAATCAGGAACTGCTCGAGCTGACGCTCGTCCTTGATGAACACTTCCTGGCGGCCGCGTTTGGCGCGGAACAACGGAGGATTCGCGATATACACGAATCCGCGGTCGACGAGCGCCTTCATCTGACGGTAGAAAAACGTCAGCAGCAACGTACGGATGTGTGATCCGTCGACGTCTGCGTCCGTCATGATGATGATGCGGTGATACCGTGCCTTGTCCGGATCAAACTCGTCCGTGCCGATGCCGCATCCGATCGCCGCAATCAGCGTCCGGATTTCTTCGTGGCCCAGCATCTTGTCGAAGCGGGCCTTTTCGACGTTCAGGATCTTGCCCTTGATGGGCAGGATGGCCTGGAACCGGCGGTCGCGCCCCTGCTTCGCGGATCCACCTGCCGATTCACCTTCGACGATGTACAGCTCGGCCTGGGCGGGATCGCGCTCCTGGCAATCGGCCAGTTTTCCGGGCAGGGTTGAGTTGTCGAGCGCACCCTTGCGGCGCACGAGGTCCCGGGCTTTCCGCGCGGCTTCGCGGGCGAGGGCGGCATCAATCGCCTTGGCGATGACCTTCTTGGCGACAACAGGATTTTCTTCGAGGAACTCGCCAAGCTTCTCGTTGACGATGGTCTCGACGATGCCCTTGACCTCGGTGTTTCCGAGTTTGGTCTTGGTCTGACCTTCAAACTGCGGCTGCGGGATCTTCACGGAGATGATCGCGGTCATCCCTTCGCGAATGTCGTCGCCGCTGATGCTGTCGTTGAGCTTCTCGCCCAGGTTGTTCTTGGTCGCGTACGCGTTGATCGTTCGCGTCAACGCCGCCTTGAAGCCGGATAGGTGTGTACCGCCTTCAGTGGTGTTGATGTTGTTCGCGAAACTGAACGTCGTTTCGGTGTAGCTGTCGTTCCACTGCAGCGCGATCTCGCAGATGATGTTGTCGCGCTCGCCGCTCATGTAGATCGGCTTTTCGTTGACGACGACGCGGTTCGTGTTCAGGAACTCCACGAACTCACGGATGCCGCCTTCATACAGGAACCGATGATTCTTTCCGTCGCGTTCGTCGTCAATCGTGATGGTGACGCCGGCATTCAGGAAGGCCAGTTCGCGCAGCCGGTTCGACAGCACTTCAAAGCTGTACTCGACGGTTTCGAAGATCCGGCTGTCGGGCTTGAAGGTGACCTTGGTGCCGCGTTTTTCGGTCGTACCGGTGATGTAAAGCGCACCAGTCGGGGTACCACGTTCGTACCGCTGCTGATGGACATGCCCGCCGCGCCAGATCTCGAGTTCAAGCCATTCGGACAAGGCGTTGACGACGGACACGCCGACGCCGTGCAGGCCACCCGACACCTTGTAGGCGGAGTTCTCGAACTTGCCGCCGGCATGCAACACGGTCAACACGACTTCGGCGGCAGACTTGCCGCTTTCGTGCATGTCCACCGGAATACCGCGGCCATCGTCGACGACCGTCACAGAGCCATCGATGTGAATCGTGACGTTGACGTTCTTACAGTACCCGGCCAGGGCCTCGTCGATCGAGTTGTCGACGATTTCGTAGACGAGGTGGTGCAGACCCTGCGGCCCCGTCGAGCCGATGTACATGGCAGGGCGCTTGCGAACCGCTTCGAGTCCTTCGAGGACCTTGATCTGGCCTGCGCCGTAGTCGTTCGGATCCCCGGCCTGCGAGGAGTTGTCGGCCGGGCTCAGCTGCGTGTTGTCCATCAGAGACGCATCGGCATGATGACGTAGGTGTATTCGTAGCCTTCGGCGCCGATCGGCTTCATGACGGCCTGGCTCATTTCGTCCTTGAATTCGAGCAGGACGTTCTCCGTTTCCACCACGTTGAGGAAATTGTCGACATAGTCGGCGTTGAAGCAGATCTGCAACGCCGGACCGCTGTATTGCACCGGCAACACTTCAAGGGCTTCGCCCAGTTCCGGCGTGTTCGAGGTGATCTCGACCTGGTCGGTGCCGATGCCGAACTTCACGGCCTTTGACCGTTCGTTCGACAGCAGTCGGACACGGCGCAGCGCCGAAGCCAGACGGTCGCGATCAAACTCGATCTGCTTGTCGTTGTTCTTCGGAATGACCCGCTCATACGCCGGGAAATTCGCGTCAATCTTCCGCGAGATCAGCAGCCGGCCTTCCGCCTTGAAGAAGATGTGGTTCTCGCCCTGCGAGAACTCGATCGCCGTGCCGCCATCAACCAGCCGGGCCACTTCGTTCAGGGTCTTGCGCGGCAGCAGGACTTCGGTCGGTGCCGTCGCCCCCGTGCCTTCGGCCACCGTGACAAACGCCAGACGATGACCGTCGGTGGCGACCATGGCCAATGAATCGGGCTTGATGACCAGCTGGGCACCATTGAGGAAGTACCGCGTGTCTTCGCTCGTGATGGCAAACCGTGTGTGCGTGATCATCCGCTTGACGGCCGCACCCGGCAGCGTCGCGTCGGTCGCACCGGCATCCTGCGGCGGCGTCGGGAACTCGCTGGCCGGCAACGTCTGCAGCTTCGACTCGAACCGGTCTGCGGCCACAGTCACGGACTTGCCGCCTTTGTCCGACTCGAGGCGGACATCGGTATCGGGAAGCGCATTCACGATCTCGAACAATTTCTTCGCCGGCAGCGTGAGTGTGCCCGGCTTGGAGACGTTGGCCTCACAGCGGCTGCGCAACGCGACGTCAAGGTCGGTCGCAAGCAGCGTGATCGCACCGTCGCCGGCCTCGATCAGCACATTGGCCAGGATGGGAATCGTGTTCTTCCGTTCGACGATGCCTTGCAGGAGGGAGAGTTCTTTCAGCAGCTCATTCTTGCGGACGACGAACTCCATGCAGGGCGACCTCTCTCGACAATCCTGTGGGACGTCCGTCGACGGGGATCGATCGGACGTACATACCGAAGATCAAAAAGACAGAGAATTATAACAGGAATAAGAGCCTGTTGGTAAACGAAAGTTCGCCCGTTACCTGTTACGCATCAACAACTTACGCTGTGCATAAACCTGCGGGTTTTTCGGGCGGCCGGCCGTGGGAATCCTGTCGGAAACCCGGCCCCCGTCCGGGTACCACAATTGGTCCACAACCATCCACAGGGCACGTCTGTGGAAAACCTCACCGCAGCGACTGGAGGAGGCTGTTGATTTGGCTGTTGAAATCCGGATCCGACTGCCGCAGTTCCTCGACCTTTCGGATGGAGTGGATGACGGTCGAGTGGTGTTTGCCGCCAAAACTCTTCCCGATTTCGGGCAACGACGCCGACGTCAGGTTCTTGCACAGATACATGGCGACCTGGCGGGGCATCGCCACCGACTTCGAGTTGTTGCGCGACTTCAGGTCGCTCAGTTTCATCTGATAAAACTCGGCCACGAACTTTTGAATGCCGTCGATCGTGATGGCGCGTTCGTCCTGCCGCAACACGTCGCGCAGGACTTCCTTCGCCAGGTCAACGGATACTTCCTTGCCGGTCAGCGAGGCGTAGGCGAGCAGTCGAATGAGTGATCCTTCCAGCTCGCGGATGTTTGACTTGATGCGTCCTGCAATGTAGAGCGCCACGTCACCCGCCAGCGCCACGCCCTCACTTTCGGCCTTGCGGGTGATGATGGCCATCTTCGTCTCGAGGTCGGGAGGCTGAATATCCGCAATCAGTCCCCACTCGAAGCGTGACCGGAGGCGCTCCTCCAACTCGGCAATCTGGTGCGGCGGGCAGTCGCTGCTGATGACAATCTGCTTCTGCGCGTCGTACAGCGCGTTGAACGTATGGAAGAACTCCGTCTGCGTACGTTCCTTGCCGGCAATGAACTGGATGTCGTCAATCAGCAGCACATCCACCGAACGGTAGCGTTCGCGGAACTCGAGGATGCGGTCATGACGAAGGGCATAGATGACCTCGTTCATGAACCGTTCCGAGGACACGTACGTGAGCTTGAGCCCGGGATGATGCCGCAGCACGTAGTGGCCAATCGCATGCATCAAGTGTGTCTTGCCGAGCCCGACGCCACCGTAGATGAACAGCGGGTTGTACGAACGTGACGGTGCCTCAGCCACGGCGCGACAGGCCGCATCGGCAAACTGGTTCGACGCGCCGACGATGAACGAGTCGAACGTGTAGCGAGGGCTCAGGCCCGAGACGTCCTCGATGGCCGCCGCAGCGCCGGCGCCCTCGACGTCGAACTCCGGGCTGCCGCCGCTCTCGGCGCTGTCTGGAGCCGGCTGTGGCGGGGCCGGACTTTCGCCATCCTGGGCCACATACCGCACCTGCACGCCGGCCCGGCCCGCCTCTACAAGGGCGTCGTCAATGACGGCGCTGTAGTGCTTGGTGAGCCACTCAGCGGTCATTTCGTTGGGGACGGATACCCGCAGCTCCTCACGGCGGTCTTCAAGGAGCGCTGTGCGGTGAAACCACGAGAAATAGCTGTGCCTGTTGACCTTGGTTTCGATCCGGCCAAGCACGGTATCCCACACGGAACGTGTTACTTTTGTCTGATTTTCGCCCATAAATCAGGCAAAACCTCTGTTTTCCACAGTTTTTTCCACAGGTGTGGAAAAGTCGGGTTATTAGCATACGCCGGTCTGCCCGGCCACGCCGTGTACATTG
>BTVE01000010.1:0-84916 GCA_045862915.1 Acidimicrobiia bacterium | reverse complement strand
CAAATCACGTGCTGCCGACAGGCGGCGCCGCGCGTGTTCGCGGCGGTCTAACAACGGCCGACTTCATGCGCACCTACACCGTGCAGACCCTGACCCGCGCCGGACTGCGCCGCATCGCACCCGCCGCCGAAACCCTCGCCCACGCCGAGGGGCTCACCCTGCACGCCGCCTCCATCGCCGCCCGCCGCACGAGAAAGACGTCGGGTGGCTGTTTCAGCGAAAAATCCGCCCGACGTCTTTTTCGTGGTGTTACCGAGGATACCCAGTGATGTACCAAAGCCCCGTGCGACAACCAGGACTCCGACTGCACCTGAACGAAAATTCAGCCGGGTGTTCTCCCCGCGTGCTCGAGGCCATTCGGTCGCTAACCCCTTCGGACATAGCGAGTTACCCCGACTATAGAGCCGCCACAACCCGAGTCGAGCAGTACATGGACGTTCTGCCCGGCTGGGTACAGCTGGTCAACGGCCTGGACGAGGGTCTGCACGTCGCGGCTGGGTCAGTTGCTACCCGCAAAATGCCGTGGGGTGGATTTTTCGGCGGAAAAGCCACCCGACGTCTTTTCAGGGCGGTGGTGCCGGAGCCGGCGTTTGAGATGTACGCCATCTGCGCGGACGCCGTCGGACTCGACGTCGTCCGGATCCCGCCGGCGCCGGACTTTGTCTTCCCCCTCGACGAGATCATCAAGGCGGCCCGCGAGGCGGCCATCGTGTATCTCACCGACCCCAACAATCCGACGGGCCTCGGGATTCCGGCCGGCGCGGTGGATACCATCGCGGCTTCCGCACCGGACACCCTCATCCTCGTCGACGAGGCCTACGCGGACTTCTCGGGCCGCACCCTCATCGGCCCCCTGCTCGACCGCCGACGCAACGTGATCGTGGGCCGGACATTTGCGAAGGGACACGGCCTCGCCGCCCTCCGCATCGGCGCGCTCATCGCACACCCGGAGACACTCGCTCCCATCCGCGACATCCTCCCGCCGTTCAGTCTCAACATCGCGGCCATCACCGCCCTGACGGCGGCGCTCGACGATGAGGAGTGGTTGTCGGCGCATGTGCAGGAAGCCCTGGAGTCGCGCGCACGCATCACCGAATGGGCGCGGTCCCGTGGGTTCACCACGTGGCCGTCCGAGGCGAACTTCGTACTGGTGCGTGTCGGCGACCAGGCGTCGGCCCTCGTCGAACAGCTGGCCACACGCCAGATCTACATCCGCGATCGATCGTCGGCGCCCGGCTGTGCCGGCTGCGTGCGCATCACCGCCGGAACCCGCGCGGCCACTGACGCCTGTCTCGCCGCCATGGAGGACATCCTTGCGTAAGGCCACCATTCGCAGACACACCGCCGAAACCCGGATCGATGGACGCCTCGTCCTGGAGGGTCGCGGGCGGTACGACATCCGCACCGGCATCAGGTTTCTTGACCACATGCTCGAGTCGGTGACACGCCACGGCGCGTTCGATCTCCAACTCCACGTGGACGGCGATCTCGATGTCGACGCGCATCACACGGTCGAAGACGCCGGCATCGCGCTGGGCGAAGCGATTGCGGCCGCTGTCGGCACCAAACGCGGCATCAACCGGGCCGGCTATTTCGTCATGCCGATGGACGAGACGCTCGCTGTGGCCGCCATCGATCTGTCGGGACGTCCCTATGCGGTCGTCGACCTTCGCGCACCGGCTGCACGTGTGGGTGACCTGCCAACCGAACTGGTCCAGGACTTCTTCGAAGGGTTCGCCGCAGCCGCACGAGCCAACGTGCACATCAAGGTGATGTACGGACGCTCCAGTCACCACAAGGTGGAAGCGGCGTTCAAGGCTTTCGCCCGCGCCCTGCGCGTCGCGGTTGCGCGCGACCGACAACTGGCGCGGCAGCTGCCGTCCACGAAAGGCCTGCTCTGATGCGCGTCGCTCTGATCAACTACGGCGCCGGCAACGTCTCATCGGTCGCAAAAGGACTCCGCGCCGCAGGCGGCACTCCAGTCATTGTCGCCAACCCGATCGACCTGGACGACGCGGATGCGATCGTCATTCCCGGCGTTGGACACTTCAATGCGACCGCCGCACTCTCCGATGAGTGGCACACGGTCGTCCGCGCCCGCATTGATGCGAGCACCGCAGTCCTCGGCATCTGCCTGGGCATGCAGTGGCTGTTTGACGGCAGCGAGGAGTCGCCCGCCCTGCCCGGTCTGGGTGTCATGCCTGGGCGATGCACCCGACTGCCCGGCAACGACGCCATCAAGATTCCACACGTCGGCTGGAACAAACTGACCCTGCATCGCGAAGACTCGCGCCTGCTCGAGGCCATGCCTCACGCGCCGTACGTGTACTTCACACATACGTTCGCGGCTCCGGTCACCGACGATTGCGTCGCGACGACCCACCACGGATGTGCGTTTGCGTCGACCGTCGAGCGCGATCGGGTCTTTGGCACGCAGTGGCACCCGGAGAAGTCCGGCGACGTCGGCCTCGCGGTGCTGCGGCGTTTTCTTGACATTGCCGGGAGCCGATCATGATCACACTGGCCAAACGTGTCATCGCGTGCCTGGACGTCCGCGACGGCGTCGTCGTGAAGGGTGTGCAGTTCGACGATCTGCGCACGGCCGGCGATCCGCTGTCACTGGCGCAGCGCTACAACGCCGAAGGCATTGACGAACTGGTGCTGCTCGACGTCACTGCCACACTCGAGAACCGGAACACCTTCCTCGAGACAGTGCGCACCGTGGCCGAGGCGCTCTTCATTCCGTTCACGGTTGGAGGCGGGATTCGCTCGTTGGACGATGCGCGGCGCGTCTTTGAGGCGGGCGCTGACAAAGTATCGATCAACAGCGCGGCGCTCGGTGACCCGGCCCTGATCACGACCCTGGCTGAGCTCTATGGCTCGCAGGCGGTGGTGGTGGCCATGGACGTGGCGAGGCGCGACCAGTCGTGGGATGTGTTCTCGAGGAGCGGCACAAGCCGCGACACACGCGACGCGGTGTCGTGGGCCCGCGAAGCGGAGTCGCGAGGCGCCGGCGAGATCCTGCTGACGTCCATCGATCGAGACGGCACACGCTCGGGTTTTGATCTCGATGTGACCGGCGCGATCAGCGAAGCAGTCGGGATTCCGGTGATCGCATCCGGCGGCGCAGGCACCTTCGAACATTTTGCCGACGTCTTTACGACGGGACGTGCCGATGCCGCACTGGCCGCCTCCGTGTTCCACTTCAACGACCACGCGGTCGCCGACCTCAAGGCGTTTCTGGCTGCGCGCCACATTCCTGTCCGTCCGGTATCCCCATGCTGATTCCTTCCATTGACTTGATGAACGGACGGGTCGTCCAGCTCGTCCAGGGTGAAAAGCTCGCCGTCGAGAGCGATGACCTGGACGGATGGATCGCCCGCTTCTCCGGTTATCCGCTTGTGCAGGTCATCGACCTGGACGCCGCGATGGGGCGTGGAGACAACAGCACGCTCGTGCAGCGGGTGTGCTCGCAGCTGCCCTGCCAGGTGGGCGGCGGTGTGCGAACCCCTGATCGCGCCGTCCGTCTCCTCGGGGAATTCGGCGCGCGCCGGGTGATTCTCGGCTCATCGCTGTTCGACACGTCGTCGGTCCGCATCGACCAGGCAGCTGCATTCGCGGCAGCTGTGGATCCCGACCGGCTGATCGCCGCCGTCGACAGTCGCGGCGGCATGGTCACCATCCACGGCTGGAAGACAATGACGAACATCGCGGCGGTGGACGCCGTGCAGGCGCTGGCGCCATACGTCGGCCGCTTCCTCTATACCCACGTCGATACCGAAGGCACGATGCAGGGCCTCGCGCTGGAAGCGGTCCGTGCCGTCGCCGATGCGGCCGCACCACGGCCGGTCATCGCGGCGGGAGGCATCCGGTCCCTTGAGGAGGTCGACCAGCTCGATACGCTTGGCATTGATGCCGTGGTCGGCATGGCGATCTATACGGGCGCCATCACCGGGCAACGGTAACGCGCGCCCTTCCGTCCAACCCCCAAGTCATTACCTGGAGGTTGTGCTGATGTCGCGTTCTTCTGTGTCCCTTGCTGCCGTCGCGCTTGCGCTGACGATGCCGTTGACGGCTGCATCTATCCACCTGACCATTTCCGACCACGCCGCGATGCAGGCGCCGACCCAGGTCGACCAGGACTGGTGCCGCGACAGCGGTCGCTACAACGATCGCGACGAGACATTCTGCGAGGTGCGGGAGCTGAAGGGATCGGCCTCCGGCTCCTTGACCGGGTCGACCAGCAACGGCAGCCTGGCGGTCACAGGCTCCTCCCGTCGTGACGTTGTCGTGCTGGCGCGTGTGATGGCGTCCGCTCCCACCATGGGTGAGGCGCGCGACCTCGCGCGCGATGTGCAGGTCACGCTCGAAAACGGTGAGCTGCGCACCGAGGGTCCACGCACCGAGCGCCGCCAGTCGTGGTGGGTCAGCTACCGCGCGGAGGTGCCCGCATCGTACGACCTGGACCTCAACACCTCGAACGGATCGGTGACGGTGACGGGTGTGCGCGGCCGCATTCAGCTGGAGTCATCCAACGGCGCACTGAAGTTGACGGACCTCGGGGGCCGTGTCGACGCACGCACCAGCAACGGATCGGTGCACGTGCAAGCCAATGGATCCCGCTGGGACGGCGAGGGCCTGAGCGTCGTGACGTCCAACGGCACGGCCAGGCTCGACTTGCCGTCGTCGTACAACGCCAACCTCGTGGTGGGCACCAATAACGGCAGCCTCAACGTGGATTTCCCCGTGACCGTGCAAGGTCGCATTGGCCGGCGGCTGGAGACCACGCTCGGTTCGGGCGGCGCCACGCTGGAAGTTCGCACATCAAACGGCAGCGTGCGGGTGGGACGCCGATGAAGCGCCTGGTCCTGTTCATCGCAGCGGTCGTTGCGGTCGGCGTGCCGGCGACGGCACATGCGCAGCGGGAGACGGAGACCGTCGAGCGGACGGTCCCTTTCCCTGCTGATGGCACACTGCACCTCAAGAACTTCTCCGGCCGCATCACGATCACCGGAGGGTCCGGTCGAGACATCGTGATGAAGGCGTGGCGTACTGGCCGGCCGGAACGGCTCAAGGAGACCGAACTGCGCGTCACGACTGAAGGCCGCACCGTGGAGATCGACGCCAACTATCGCAACGACGATACGCGGCGACGCGATCGCGACAACGAGCGCAACAACGTCGTCGAGACCCGTTTCGAGTTGCAGGTACCCGCCGCAGCCCGCCTGGTGATCGAGGGGTTTTCCAGCGAAGTGGAGGTGACGGGCGTGGAGGGGTCGCAGCGGATCAAGACGTTCTCGGGCGACATCCGCACGGTCAGTGCCAGAGGTCCGCTGGATGTGGAGACATTTTCCGGCAGCATCGACGTGGACGCCACACGGCAGGGTGCCAATCCGGATCTGCGCCTGGAGACGTTCAGCGGGTCGATGCGGCTGCGTGTCGCCGAGGGCGCCAAAGGTGAGCTGCAACTCGACACCTTCAGCGGGGACCTCGATTCGGATATTCCGCTCCGGATGCGATCGACGAGCCGGCGCAGCCTGCGGGCCGAACTGCCGGGCGGGTCGGGCCAGACCCTCCGCGTGAAATCGTTTTCGGGCTCCCTGCGTCTGGTCCGCTAGCACCCAGCACCCAGCACCGGGAGTAGATGTATCCTCTCCCGGTGCTGTCGCGCCTCGGACTCAATCGCCCGGAGTTGCGTGCCTGGGCGATGTACGACTGGGCCAACTCCGCCTTTCAGACGACCATCATCGCGGGCGTCTTTCCCATCTTCTTCAAGCAGGTTGCGGCTTCAGGGCTGCCCGACCATCAGGCCGACAGCTATTACCTCTGGGCAACGACGTTTTCGATTGTGGTGATGGCCGTCATCGCACCACTCCTGGGTGCGATGGCCGACGCTCGTCCGATCAAGAAGGCGTTCCTCGGGGGGTTTGTCGCCATCGGCAGCGCCGCAACCGGCGCCATGTGGTGGATTGGCGACGGCACCTGGGTGTATGCGCTGGTGGTCTTTGGGGTGGGCAACATTGCCGTCGCCGGCAGCATCGTGTTCTACGAGGCGCTGCTGCCGCACATTGCCGGTCCCGATGAGTTGGATCGCGTCTCCACCGCCGGATACGCGCTCGGATACGTCGGTGGCGGCGTGTTGTTGCTCGTCAACGTGCTGATGATTCAGCAGCCACAGTGGTTCGGGCTTGCCGACGCCGGTGTCGCCTCGCGGCTGTCGTTTGTCACCGTGGCCGTGTGGTGGGCGCTGTTCACCATTCCGATCATGCGACGGGTCGCCGAGCCTGCGGTGGCGGCGCGCCCGGGCACGGACGGCCTCGGCAACCTGGTGTCGGAAGCGTTCAGGCAACTGCGCAGCACGTTCAAGGAGCTGCGTCGGTTCCGGCAGGCCATGTTGTTGCTGCTTGCCTTCTTTCTCTACAACGATGGCGTACAGACGATCATCCGGGTCGCGGTGTTGTACGGCGAAGGAATTGGCATCGACACCGGCTCGCTGATCACGGCGCTGCTGCTCGTGCAGTTCATCGGCATTCCCTGTTCGTTCCTGTTTGGCGCGCTGGCCGAACGGATTGGCGCCAAGCGGGGTGTGTTCCTCGGTCTCAGCGTCTATCTCTGCATCACGGTGCTCGCATACTTCATGACGACGGCCGCGCACTTTTATGCGCTGGCGGTAGCCGTCGGCCTCGTGCAGGGCGGCACGCAGGCGCTGAGCCGATCGATGTTTGCATCGATGATCCCGCGGTCACGTTCGTCCGAGTTCTTCGCGTTTTTTGGTGTATTCGAGCGCTACGCCGGCATCCTCGGCCCCGCGCTGTTTGCGGTGATTGCCGGCGACGGCTCGAGCCGGACGGCGATTCTCTCGCTCGCGGTGTTTTTCATCCTTGGCATGATCATCCTGGCGCGTGTGGACGTCGAGGCCGGCCAGCGCGCGGCGGAGGAGGCATGAAATACGTCATCGCCGGAGGGTCGGGATTCCTCGGACGCGCGTTGGTGCTGGAGCTGGTGGCACGTGGTCACGAGGTGGTGGTGCTCACACGCGGCCGTGCAAAAGCCGCTGACGGCGCGCGTTTTGTACAGTGGCCGGACGGCGACTGGGCGCGCGAGATTGATGGCGCGGACGGCGTGATCAATCTGGCCGGCGCCGGCATCGCTGACAAGCGATGGTCCGCTGCGCGCAAGGAGGAACTGCGCCAGAGCCGCACCCAGTCGACCCGTGCACTGGTCGCCGCCATGCGCGCGGCCGCCACACGTCCGGGCGTCTTTGTTTCAGGATCCGCGGTCGGATACTACGGCGCGCAGCCGCACGACGGTCCCCCGCTCGACGAATCGGCGCCTCCCGGTTCGGACTTCTTTTCGACACTGGGTGTGGACTGGGAAGCCGAGGCGCACGCGGCGTCGGCGCTCGGCATCCGGACCGCCATCGTGCGCACGGGCATCGTGCTGTCGAAACACGGCGGTGCACTCCAGAAGATGGTCCCACCTTTCCAGTTCTTTGTGGGCGGACCGCTGGCATCAGGACGTCAGGTGATGTCGTGGATTCACCTGCGCGACTGGATTGAGCTCATCGTGTGGCTCCTGCGTACACCCGAGGCCGTGGGTGTCTTCAACGGCACGGCGCCACATCCTGTGACCAACGCCGAATTCTCCCGCGCCTTGGGGGCCGCACTCGGACGACCGAGCTGGCTGCCGGTGCCCGGCTTCGCGCTGCGCGTGATCGTGGGCGAGATGGCCGGACCGGCGCTCATCTCAGGCCAGCGCGTCGTCCCGACGCGTGCGCTCGACCTGGGATTCCGGTTCCAGTTCCCCGAGATCACCGCCGCCCTCCGCGACGCCGTGAACTGAGCTCGGAGGCGAGTTTTCGCCTCCGAGCTCATATAGAATCCCGGCACCGGAGGACGGAATCAATGAACAAGACTTGGCGAACACTGCTTGCTGCGGGCGTCTGTACAGGCGTCGCGGCCCTTGGTCTCACGCTGACACCAGCGGAGGTCGTACTCGATGCGCAGGCGGGACTGAACCCCGCGCCGGCGCGTCGAGCCGGCGAAGGCGTCGGCCCCTTCAACCGCATGATCATCCGCAACGTGATGGTCATCGACGGTACGGGCGGTCCGCCCTACGGTCCGATGAACGTCATCGTCTCTGGCAACCGCATCCAGGCCATCCAGAGCGCCGGCACGCCAGGGCTTCGCCAGACGCCGGCCACGGGCCGTCAGGGCGGCGGACGCCAGGGTGGTGTCCAGGCTCCCGACCACGAGATCGACGGCACGGGCATGTACCTGATGCCGGGATTTGTTGACCTGCACGTGCATGCCGGCGGGGCACCCAAAAACGCCGACGCTGAATACGCGTACAAACTCTGGCTCGCCAGCGGCGTCACCACGGTGCGCGGCGTCTCGCTCGGCTCGAACCAGTTCTCCGTTAGTGAACGCGAGCGCAGTGCGAAGAACGAGATCGCCGCGCCCCGCATCTTCAACTGCCAGCGTCCCGGCGGAGGCAACACGCCGGAAGGGGTGCGCGAGTGGGTGCGCCAGACGGCCAACACGCTCGACTGCCTGAAGCTCGGCGCCATGGAACCCGAGGTGATGGCGGCGGTCATCGACGAGGCGCACAAACACGGCCTCGGCACCACGGCGCACCTCCAGCAGGGTGGCGTGGCCCAGATGAATGCCATCGACGCCGCGCGCGTCGGTCTCGACACCGTCACGCACTTCTACGGCCACTTCGAGTCGCTCCTCAAGGACACGGTCGTCCAGGACTGGCCGGTGGACATGAACGGCAACGACGAGCAGCATCGCTTCGGCCAGGTGGCTCGCCTGTGGAACCAGATCCACGAACCCGGCTCACCCGAGTGGAAGGCGTACCTCCAGGAACACCTCAAGCTCGGCACCACCTTCGATCCGACGATGACGATTTATTCGGCGGGCCGTGACGTCATGCGCGCGCGTGAAGCCGACTACCACGACACCTACACGCTGCCGTCACTCATGGACTTCTTCACTCCGAGCCGGCGCGCGCACGGGTCGTACTGGTTCGACTGGACGACCCACGACGAGATCGCGTGGAAGAACTTCTATCAGGTCTGGTTCAAGCTGGTGAACGACTACAAGAAGATGGGTGGACGCGTCACGACCGGCTCTGACTCAGGCTTCATCTACCAGGGGTATGGCTTCGGCTACATCCTCGAACTCGAAATGCTGCAGGAAGCGGGCTTCCATCCGCTCGAGGTCTTCCAGGCGGCGACCATGAACGGCGCCGACACGTTGTCTGAATGGCGGAAGGAGCCGGTGGAGTTCGGTGTCGTGAAGGCCGGCAAACTGGCCGACATGGTGCTGGTTGATCAGAATCCGCTGCGCAACCTCAAGGTGCTCTACATCAACGGTGCGGTGAAGCTGAATGACGAAACCGAACAGGTTGAACGGGTGGGAGGCGTCCGCTGGACCATCAAGGACGGCATCGTCTACGACGCCAAGAAGCTGGCCGCTGATGTCGCCGCCATGGTGACGAGGCAGAAGGCCGAACGGGCAAAGAAGTAGTTTCCCCGTCGGCGTATTTCCCATAGACTGCCTTGCCATGAGCGAATCGATTGGCAACAGCGGTACGGGGATGAAACTGCACACCAAGATCCTGCTCGGCCTGGCGGCCGGTCTGGTGGCGGGTGTGGCGACCAACCTGACAGTCGGCGTCGACAATCCCACGGTCGAGGCGTTCAACCGGTACGTCGCAGTGCCGGTCGGACAGATCTTCCTGCGGATGCTCTTCATGGTCGTGATGCCGCTGGTGTTTGCATCGATTGCCCTCGGCGTGGCCGGCCTCGGAGACATCCGCAAGGTCGGCCGCGTCGGCGGCAAGGCCATCGGCTACTTCTTCGTCACGACCTGTCTGGCTGCCACGCTGGGCCTGGTCGTCGTCAATGTGATGCGTCCCTGGGAACGCGTCGCCCCTGAAACGCGCGTTGAACTGATGGACCGCTTCGCTGGCGATGCCTCGACTCGCGTCGAAGCGGCAGCGACGACGGCCAAGTTCGGACCGGAAACGTTCATCAACATCGTGCCGCGCAACCCGATTCAGGCGGCGGCCAACACCGACATGCTCGCGGTGATTTTCTTCGGCCTCATGTTCGGCGCGGCGCTGACCCTCATCGCCGCCGAAAAGGCCAAACCGATGCTCGATTGGCTCGAGGCGCTCAATGAGGTGGTCATCCGTATCATCCACTTCGCGATGTTGCTCGCGCCGTTTGGCGTGGCCTGCCTCATCTTCACCGTCTCCTCACGATTCGGATTCGACCTGATGATTGCCGTCGCGGCATTCGTTGTCACCGTGCTGCTGGCACTGCTGCTGCACGTCGGAATCACGCTGTTCGCGGTGTTGCGTTTTGCCGTGGGCATCTCGCCGCTGGTGTTTCTCTCGCGCGTCAAGGCTGCGGTCATCACCGCCTTCTCGACCAGCTCAAGCAGCGCCACCCTGCCGACGGGCCTGGAAGTCTCGGAAACGCAGCTCGGCATCCCACGTCGCGTCGCCGGTTTCGTCCTGCCGATCGGCTCGACGATGTGCATGAACGGGACCGCGATCTTCGAAGGCATCACGGTCATCTTCCTCGCCGAGATCTTCAGTGTGGACCTCACCATCCCGCAGATGGCGATCGTCATGATCATGTCGGTCATCACGGCCATCGGCGCCGCCGGTGTGCCCGGTGGCTCCATCCCGCTGCTGGTCGGCATCCTGACGATGTTCGGCGTGCCGGGGGAGGGCATCGCCATCGTCCTCGGCGTGGACCGCATCCTCGACATGTCGCGCACCACGGTCAACGTGTTCTCCGACCTGACCGCCACGGCCTGGGTGGCCAAAAACGAACGCGCGTGGTCAGCGGAGCAGGTGCCCTCCAAGTGAAATAGGCAAACGTGGGAATGGGGGAATAGCTGAGGGCGGAGTTACGATAGGGGCGCATGCGCACCCGCGTCTTCGCCCTTGCTGCCCTGCTGACCCTCAGTCTCGTTCCCGCAGCCGCCCAGGATTCCGGCGAACCACTCTGGAATCGGTATCCGGCAATCTCGCCCGACGGCACCCAGATCGCGTTCACCTACAAAGGTGACCTGTACCTGGTGCCGGCGTCCGGCGGCACGGCGCGGCCGCTGACGTCGCATGAAGCGCATGACTACATGCCCGTGTGGAGTCCGGACGGCAGGAGCCTCGCGTTTGCGAGCGACCGCTACGGCAACTTCGACCTCTTCATCGTCCCGGTGACGGGCGGCGAACCGCGGCGGTTGACCTACCATTCGACTGCGGAGTCGCCGTACGCCTTCACGCCGGATGGCCAGGCGATTGTGTTTGGCGCAGCGCGGATGGACACGACGGAGCACCGCGGTTTCCCGGCAGCCTACATGACGGAGCTCTATCAGGTGCCCGTCGCCGGGGGTCGTGTGACGCAGGTCCTCACGACACCGGCCGAAGACGTGCAGTTCAGCCGTGACGGGCGGACGATGCTCTATCACGACCGCAAGGGGCAGGAGAACGCCTGGCGCAAGCACCACACGTCGTCAGTCACGCGCGACATCTGGGCGTATGACACCCAGGCCGGCACACATCGGAAGATCACCACGTCGAACGCCGAAGACCGCAATCCGGTGTTTGTCGACGGCGACCGCGCGTTTTATTACCTGTCGGAGGCGAGCGGCTCGTTCAACGTGCACCGAATGAACCTGTCAGGCGGCCAGTCGCAGCAGCTCACCACGTTCCGCGCGCGGCCCGTCCGCTTTCTGACAGCGTCGCGCAACGGTGTGTTGTCGTTCAGCTACGATGGCGCGTTGTACACGATGCAACCCGGCCAGCAGCCGCGGAAAGTGTCCGTCACCATTGCGGCCGACGCCAAGGCGACCAACGAACGGGTGCAGACGGTAACGGGCGGCGCCAGCGACCTTGCCGTGGCCCCATCGGGCAAGGAAGTCGCGTTCATCGCGCGAGGCGACGTGTTCGTCACGTCGGTCGAAGGCGGCGTGACGAAGCAGATCACCCGGACCCACGAGTTGGAACAGTCCGTCTCATTTGCGCCGGACGGCAAGTCGCTCATCTACGCGACCGAACGAGGCGGGCGCTGGCAGATCTTCGAAGCCCGGCGCACGCGTGACGAAGAACTGCACTTCTATGCGTCGACAGTGCTCCGGGAAACGCCTGTCATCAGCAACGAACACGAGAACTATCAGCCGTCCTATTCCCCGGACGGCAAGCAGCTGGCCTACATCGAGAACCGGATGACGCTGAAGGTGTACGACCTGGCGTCGAAGCAGTCCCGCACGCTGCTCACCGACCAGCACCTGTTCTCGATGGGCGATCACGACCAGTACTTCCAGTGGAGCCCTGACAGCCAGTGGATCCTCTTTGACTACTCGGTGCCCGGCATGGCGCCAGGCGAGATCGGCCTGGTGAAGGCCGACGGATCGGGCGAGGTCATCAATCTCACGCAGAGCGGCTTCAACGATCGGCGCGCCCGCTGGATCAACGACGGCAAGGGGATGTTGTGGTTCAGCAACCGCGATGGCCTGCGGGCAGTCGCGCAGTCGGGCGGCGCCCAGGCGGATGCCTACGCGATGTTTTTTGCCCAGGACGCCTGGGACCGTTTCCAGCTGAGCAAGGAAGACGCGGCGCTGCTCAAGGAAGCCGAGGACGCCAAGGCCAAGGCGGATGCGGCGGCCAAAAAGGAGACTCCGGCGGCCACGCCGGTCACGCTTGAGTTGACGGACGCACGCGATCGCAAAGCCCGTCTCACGATCCATTCGTCGTCGTTGGGCGATGCCGTGTTGAGCAAGGACGGTGAAACGCTGTACTACCTCGCCCGCTTCGAGCGCGGCCTCAACCTCTGGCAGACCACCGTGCGGACACGGGAGACCAAGCAGCTGGTTGCGCTGAATGCCAACAGCGGCAGCCTGCAGTGGGACAAGGACCAGAAGTCCCTGTTCCTGCTGTCCAACGGTTCGATCTCGAAGATCGACCCGGCCAGCGGTCGCCGGGACACCATCAGCATCAGCGGCGAGAAGATCCAGGACCAGGCGGCCGAGCGGCTCGCGCAGTTCGAGAGTGTGTGGCGTCGGGTGAAGCAGACGTTCTACACGCGCACGATGCACGGCGTGGATTGGGACGAGGTGAAACCCGACTATCTGAAGTACCTCGCGCACGTGGGTACGCAGTACGAACTCTCGGAGCTGCTGGCCGAGATGCTTGGCGAACTGAACGTGTCGCACTCCGGCTCCAGCTACAGCCGGACGGGCTCGGATCTGGACGCGACCGCCGCGCTGGGAGCGTTTTTTGACGAGACGTACCGCGGTCCCGGTTATCGCATCGCCGAAGTGATCACGGGCGGCCCCCTCGACAAGGCCGGGATGAACGTCGCCGCCGGCACAATTCTGCAGGCGATTGACGGGGAGCCGATTGCGGCCGACCGTGACCTCGCACAGTACCTCAATCGGCGTGCCGGCGCGCGCATGCTGCTGACGCTGGCGACGCCCGCCAATGAGACGCGCGACCTTGTCGTGGTGCCGATCACGCTCGCGGCGCAGAATCAGCTGCTCTATCGCCGCTGGGTCCGCCGCAATGAGGCTGAGGTGGAGCGCGCGAGCAACGGGCAACTCGGATACATCCACGTGCCCGGCATGAACGACGGCGCGTATCGCTCCACAGTCGAAGAGGTCCTCGGCAAGTTCGCGTCCCGCAAAGGACTCGTCGTGGACACCCGCAACAACGGCGGCGGCGATCTGGTGGCGGACCTCGAGATGTTCCTCTCCGGCAAGTACTTCTTCGACTACACCACTGATGGCCGCAGCACAGGCTTCGAGCCGAATTTCCGGTGGACAAAGCCGTCCGTCGCGTTGGCCAACGAGGCGAACTACAGCGATGGCCACTGCTTTGCGTGGGCCTACCAGGCGATGAAGGTCGGCACACTGGTCGGCATGCCGGTGCCCGGCACGTGCACGTTCGCCGGCTGGGCGACCTTGCCTGACACCGGGATCCGTTGGGGCGCGCCGCCTCTCGGCGTGAAGGACCCGCAGCAGAAATTCCTTGAGAACTGGCAGACGGAGCCGGACCTGAAAGTCGCACCGACCGCCGAGGTGATCAGTAAAGGCCGCGACGAACAGCTCGAAGCCGCAGTCAAGGAACTGCTCGGCCGCATCCGCTGAACCCAGGAGCCTCCCATGGCGGCACTTCCCAGCTAGGCCGCGCCAAATAGGGCGAGCCCAGCCTCGCCATCTCGCCATCTCGCCATCTACAATGGGCGCCATGTTCAGGCGCACATCTCTGCTCGTTCTCGCCAGTGTTCTCGCGTCCACGCTGATCTCGGCACAGCAGGCTCCGGCCCCCGCACGACCCGGCGGCATCAACCCCGCGCCCGATCGTCGCCAGGGTGAAGGCGTCGGCCCGTTCCAGACACTGGTCATCCGGGGCGTCACGATCATCGACGGCACGGGCGCGCCGCCATTCGGCCCGATGGACGTCATCGTGACGAATAATCGGATCTCCGCGATCCGCAGTGCCGGCACGCCGGGCATGCCGCTGCAGGCCAACCGTCCGCCACGCGGCGACCACGAGATCGACGGCACAGGCATGTATCTGCTGCCGGGATTCGTGAACCTGCACATGCACGTGGGCGGCACACCCAAAGCGCCTGACGCCGAATACGTCTTCAAGCTCTGGATGGCGCATGGCGTCACGGCCGGTCGCGGGGTCGAACTTGGTCCTCAGGCGTACGCCCTCCCCGAAAAGGAACGCTCGGCGCGCAACGAAATCGTCGCGCCGCGCATCTTCAACTACCAGCGGCCCGGTAACGGCTGGACGCGCGGCCCCGTGGCGACGCCAGAGATGGCGCGTGAGTGGGTGCGCTGGTGCAAGGAGAACGGCGTCGACGGGATGAAACTCGTCGCCTACCCGCCCGAGATCATGGCGGCGCTGCTCGACGAGGCGAAAAAGCTCGGCTTGGGTTCCACCGCACACCTCGAACAGCGTGGTGTGGCGCAGATGAACGCACTCACGGCAGCCAAGCTCGGCCTCGGAACCGTCACGCACTTCTACGGCCACTTCGAGGCGCTGCTCAGGGACTTCGAGATCCAGCCGTGGCCGGCGCAGATGAACTACAACGACGAGTACTTCCGTTTCTCGCAGGTCGCGCGTCTCTATGACAAAACCTACGAGCCGGGCTCGCCGCAATGGAACGAGTACCTCGCCGAACACGCCAAACTCCGCACGGTGTTCGACCCCACGATGACTGCGTACGCGGCCAGCCGCGACGTCATGCGCATGCGGAATGCGGACTGGCACGACAAATACACACTGCCCTCGCTGCACGACTTCTATCGTCCCGATCGCAACAATCACGGCTCCTACTTCTTCGATTGGACCAGTGACGATGAGGTGCACTGGCGGCGGTTCTACCAGCTATGGTTCCGGCTGCTGAATGACTACAAGAAGATGGGCGGCCGCGTCACGGCAAGTGACGATGCGGCGTTCATCTACAACACGTGGGGCTTCGGCTACATCCACGAGCTGGAGCTGATGCACGAAGCCGGCTTCCATCCGCTGGAGGTCATTCGTGGCGCCACGATGCATGCGGCCGAAGCGCTGCACGAGCCCTCCGGCAGGCCGATCGAGTTCGGCATCATCCGGCAAGGCATGCTGGCCGACATGTTCCTGGTTGACCAGAACCCGCTGCAGAACCTGAAAGTGCTGTACGGCACCGGTGCCATGCGACTGAACGATCAGACCAACCGCGTGGACTGGGTTGGAGGCGTCAAGTGGACCATCAAGGACGGCATCGTCTACGACGCCAAGAAGTTGCTGGCAGATGTAGCCGGCATGGTTGAGGCCCAGAAGAAGGCGCGCGCGTCGCGCTGACCGTGACACGACGGCCTGCGCTGACACTGGCGGTCATCGCGGCCGTCCTCACGCTGGCCCAGCACTGGCCGGCGCTGCAGGTGCAGTTCTGGGTCGACGAGTTCAGCGAACTGCGCCCGTGGACGCGGGCAGAGATCTGGCAGGCACTGACAGGCCCGTGGGATCCAAGCGGCGCCAGCGAGCCGTACTACCGGCCGCTGGCGTCGCTCTACTACGCTGCGTCATTCGAATTCTTCGGCTTCCATCCGGCACCGTTGCATGCGATTTCGCTGGCGCTGACCGCGATCGCCGCCTGGCTGCTTGGCCTGTTCGGGTGGCGAGAATCCGGACGACCAGTCATTGGCATCGCCGCGACTGTGCTGTTCATCCTGCATCCGGCATTGGTCGATGCCGCGCTGGCGCCAACCAAGCTGCACCCGAGCCTGATCGGATGTGTCATCACAGCGGCGTCACTGCTGCTCTGGCAGCAGCGCCGGACACGTCGAGCAGTCGCATGGTGGCCCATCTGGGCGGTGGTGCTGCTGTACGCCGGATTCAAGGAAGACGCCGTGATGATCGCGCCGGCGCTGGTGGCCCTGCAGTGGGTACACGCGCGCTGGTGGAACGGACCACGTGTGCGGGCGGGGGTCGTCGTGATGGCGGGGGTTCTGCCCGTGGCGGTGACTGCCGCGCGGATGCTGATCGTGCCTACGGAGGGACTGTCCCTCACCTTCGAATCGCTGGTGCGCGAAGGGCTCTACGGCCCGTATCACACCATGATGAAGGTGCTGATCACTGCGCCGATCCACACACAGTTTGTGGTGCACTGGCCCTCCAGCGTCGTCGTCAGCCTGCTGACTGCTGCCGCCATCATCGGACTGCTGCGCCGGCCAGATGACCAGGCGTCGAAGATCTTCGTGTCGGGAATCGTGCTGATGGCGATCCTCGGCGCGCCCCTGGCACTGATCTCCGGCCCGACCCGCGTGCACCTCGTCGTGTTTGCCGCAGCGCTCGCCCTGGCAGGCGCGGCAGGCCAACTCTGGCAGTGGACGGCGACAACGTGGCCGCGCACCGTCGTCACGGCGGTGGCCTGCCTCGCACTGGCCTCAGGTTCACGGCAGAATCTCGAGGCCTTCGCACCCTGTTCCCCACTGGAACCAGAAGGCATCACGGCCACCCTGACATTACCGTCGCTGTCATCGGACTTGCGGTCGTTTCTCGCACACAGGGATCGCGCCTGTGAGGTGGGCGACTCCCGCACCCCGCTCGACGCAGCCGGTCTCCTCCGCTGGCCCTCGGCCGACCGTACGGTTGTCCTTGTGTCGAAACACGCCGTCCCGGGACGACTCACCGTCACACACGCCGACGGTCGAGTGGCACACGTGGAGTTGCCGCGGCAGCCGGCGTGGCGCCGCTGGCTCCTTGGCGGGGACCGCGTTGTGATCGAGCACCCGGATGGTCCCGTCGCGGTCACACAGACGACGCAACGCCCATGAATCTGATCCTGCTCGAGTCCAGCGACATTGATGAGCGGGGGGTCGCCCGGCTCCGCGATGTCCGCGCACGGCACATCCATGATGTCTTGCGCGCGACCGTCGGCACTGCCGTCCGCATCGGCATCGTCGATGGGCCGATTGGCGTCGGAACGATCGAGCGCATCGACACGGACCACACGCAGCTGGTGTGTGTGTTTGCCGGTGACGAACCCCCACCAAGGCCCGCGGTTGATCTGCTCCTGGCCCTTCCGCGGCCCAAGGTGCTCCGCCGGCTGTGGCCACACCTCGCCGCGCTGGGTGTCGGCCGCGTGATGTTGACCAACGCTGCCAAGGTCGAACGCAACTACTTCGACAGCCACTATGTGCGCCCGGACGGATTCCGGCCGCTGCTGATCGAGGGACTGCAGCAGGCACGCGACACCCGAGTGCCACAGGTGACCGTCCACAGGCAGCTGCGGAAGCTGGTTGAAGACGAATTGGACCGCCTGTGTCCGGAAACGGTCCGGCTTGTTGCCGATCCGGCAGCGACCCAGTCGATCCGCGAGACCCTGGCACCCTCAGCACTGGTCCAGGACAGGCGTGTGCTGCTCGCCATAGGTCCGGAAGGCGGCTGGAACGACTTCGAACGGCAACGCCTGCGCGATCACGGCTTCCTGGAGGTCAGTCTTGGCCCTCGCACCCTCGCGACGACCACCGCGTGTATTGCACTGGTGACCCTCGTACACGACGCGCTGAACCAATGATTCCGGGAATCTGAAACAATAGGTGTTTCGTCATGGCACGCACGTTCGATCGATCCATCGTTGACGGCCCCTTGTCCGCCGCTGTCTGGAAGCTGGCATGGCCGACGATGCTGCAGAACGTGATCGGCGGGTTGCAGGGAGTAATTGACCACGCGATGGTCGGGCATTACGTCGGCCTTCACGCCAACGCCGCGATAGGTGTCAGCCTCCAGATCTTCATCCTCATCATCGTCTTTCTCGCGTCAGTGTTTTCCGGCATGGGCGTGCTGGTCGCGCGGTTTGCCGGAGCGAACGACAGTGATGCCGTCAACCGCACGGTGTGGCAGGCGTTCATCGTGGCGCTGTTTCTCTCCATCGGCGTGCTCGCGCCGGTCGGGTACATGCTGGCGCCGTGGTTGCTGACGCTGGTGAACGCAGCGCCAGAGGTGCAGGCTCAGGCGTTGCCGTACCTGCGCATCATGTTTGCGACAAACATCGGCATGATGCTGTTTTTCATGCTCAGCGGCGCGCTGCGCGCGGCCGGCGACGCCCAGACCACCCTGCGGATGGGTGCGGCAATGACGGTCCTGAACATCATCTTCAACATCCTGCTCATCCCGACCATGGGGACTGCTGGCGCCGCGACGGGCACGGCCCTCGCCAGCGGGCTGGTCGGCATCGTGCTGCTCGTGCTGCTCTTCAGGGGATCGCTGGTCGTCCGGTTTCATCGGGGCCTGTCGTTCAGGCCCGATTGGCACATCGTTCGCGAGTTGTTCCGGTTCGGGCTGCCGACGGGGGTCCAGGGCGTGGCGATGAACGTCGCGGGTGTCACGATGCTGGGTTTCATCGGGTCACTGGAGCACAGTGCCGAAGCACAGGCTGCGTATGCCGTTGGATACACGGAGCTGTTCTCGCTCATCACCTGGACGTCCGTGGGCCTGATGGGCGCCACTGCGGCCGTGGCCGGCCAGAACCTTGGCGCCGGTCATCCCGAGCGGACGGCGCAGACCCCACGAGTGGCCGCGCGGATTGGCCTGAGCGTCGCCGCCATCGTGGGGCTGGCATTCATCGCGATGCCGCAGGCGTTGCTGAACGTGTTTTCGCTGACTGATGAGATCGGTGCGGCCCTGGCGCGGCAGCTGCTCGCATTTCTGGCGGTATCAGGTTTTTTTGTTACTGTGGCATTGACCTACTCAGGTGGCCTGCAGGGTACGGGTGACACCAAGAGTCCCCTCTACATTTCGATTGTGTCCCAGGTGGTCATTCCAGTCGGTTTGTGTTCCGCGCTGGCCGCGACCATAGGCCTCGAAGCCTGGCACATCTGGTCGGCTATCGTGCTGGGGCATTTCACGAGAATGGCACTCAGTGTCTGGCGTTTTGGCCACGGCCACTGGCGCACGATCGTCGTCCAGTCCCCGACGGCCAAGGCCTGACAGGCCAAAGTCACAGCGGCGGCGTCAAAGGTGGCATACCATCTCAATGGGAGTCACGATGCTGCTCACTCG
Source organism: Acidimicrobiia bacterium (assembly GCA_045862915.1). GTDB lineage: Bacteria > Acidobacteriota > Vicinamibacteria > Vicinamibacterales > SCN-69-37 > SYFT01. Next base: position 65,341 of record BTVE01000010.1, on the reverse strand, counting down.
ACTCATCGCCGTCGCGTGTCTTGTGCTGGCCGTCACTCGGGGCGCAACGGCGACCGACCAGCCCAAACCGGAGCTGGCAGACGTGCTGGCGCAAACCGCTGACTACTACAGGACGTACACCCACGCCACGTCGGGCGTCCTCCTCGACGAGCAGTATCAGGTGATTGACACAACCAGCGGCAGGATGGGGGCGATCTCGCGCATCAGCTCGGATGTCGTTCTTGTCGGCGTCAACGGGTTGATCGCGGCATTACGCGATCCATACGCCATCGATACACGCCCGCTGCGTGAGAAGGTTCCGCGCATCATGCGGTTGCTGGCGGCGCCGGCGACACCATCGCTGGCCGACTGGCAGCGGGCCAGCAGTTTTCCGCAAGAGGGCGCTGTCCACTTCATGCTGGACATCATCGTCAAGACCAACGAGCCGACGCTGGCTCTCCAGTTCGGGTCGGCGGTATTCCAGGATGGCTTGAAGTACAAGCTCGGCGGCTGGAAGACCATGAATGACACGCGGGTGATCGGGCTGGAGTTCGAGGAGCCTGAAGCGCAGTACAAGGAGTACGTGCTGAAGACACGGAGCAATGCGCGGGCCAAGGGCCGGCTCTGGGTCGATCCGCTGACTGGAGCCGTCCATCAATCGGAGCTGTGGGTGGACTCCAAACGGGAACAGGCCAATATTTCCGTCAAGTTCACCAGGGACTCTGCACTCGGCCTATTGTTGCCGGCCAGCATGACGGCGAACTATGACGAACGTGAAGGCGGTGGTGGTCCGCGCGCGATCGGCTCTCAGGATCCACGTGGCAGTGTGATGTCGCGGGTTTCTGCGGAGACGCGCGCTGCCTACAGCAGCCCAACGTTCGCGAGAATCGACCTCACCCGGCTGCGCTGAACCTGCCGGCGCCCATGGCAGAATGCGCGCATGCCTCTTTTCGACTTCGACTGCGTGACCTGCGGCGTTCGGTTCGAGGCCCTCGTGCGAGCAGCGTCGTACGGCGACCCACCCACCTCCTGTCCGTCTTGCAGGAGTACCGAGCTGACGCGGCTGCCTGCCTCGTTTGCTGTCAGCTCCGCGGAGCGTACGCGCGCGTTTGCGGATGCCAAAAACCGCAAGGCGGCGGCGGTCGGCCGCCAGGAAACCGCGGCCCGCGACCGTGAGGCCACGGCGCATCGCCACGAAGACCATTAATCCCCGAATCACCGTTATTGACAAATACATTTGTCAATAACTACACTCGGGCCATGGCTGCCTTGCATGCCCTGGACGCCGATGGCCCTGCCGTTGTGGCCGACGCTGACGCGGCCGGTGCGCTCCAGCTTCCGCTCCGTCGGCAGATTGTCGAAGCGCTGGCAGAACCCGGCTCGGCAACGACGGTCGCTACGTCACTTGGTCTGCCGAGGCAGGTCGTCAACTACCACCTGCGCGTTCTGGAAAAGGCCGGATTGATCCAGGAGGTCGGCCAGCGGCAACGGCGCGGTCTCAAGGAACGGCTCGTCCGAGCCACCGCGACACATTTCCTCGTCACGCCGCACACCATCGGGACGACGCCGGTCACCGCAGACGCCTTTTCATCCACCTACCAGGTCGCGGTCGCCGCGCGCACCATCCGGGAAGTCGCGGCCCTGTCGGAGCGGGCGCGGGCAGCCGGACAGCGGCTGACCACCCTCACGATCGACACCGAGATCTCGCTGGCGTCACCCGCAGACCGCGAAGCATTTGCGCAGGAACTGCTCGGCGCCGTCCAGCAGCTGGCGGCGAAATACTCGTCCCGGCCGGGCCGCAATCGCAGACCATACCGGCTGTTTGCCGGCGCGCATCCCGTCTACAAGGAGCCACAACCATGACACTCACGCGTCGACTGACGCACACCCTGCTCGCGGCCACCGCACTCCTCTGGCCGGCGTTGGCGGCCGCACAAACGGAGCGTCCATCACCTGAGCAGATCGAGCAGATGCTCGAACCCCTGCGACCGACCGTCGAGCATCAGGCGCTTGCGCAGCTGGTCGGCCGATGGACCCAGGAGATCACCTATCAGATTGGAGGCCCACCCGCGCGAGCCACGGGTGTCATCGTGAACCGCATGGGACTCGGGGGACGCTTCCTGATCTCCGAAGGCTCGTCCAACAATCCCACCGGCATTGGCGAACCTACCGTCGAGGTGCTGTCGATCTACGGATTTGATCGACGGACCAACGAATACACCGTCGTGGGCTTCGACACGATGGGCACCTACTACGTGACGGCTGCCGGCACGCGCGAACCTGACGGCCTGATGCGCATGCGCGGGGAAACGCTTGAGATTGAAGCCGGCACAAAAGAGACGCGCCGGTACGACATGACACTCCGCGTCGTTGATGGCGACACCTACGTCACCGAGATCGTCTTCCGCTTTCCCGATCGCGACCCGCTGACGGTTGTGTCCATCACACATCGGAGGCAGCGGTGAGTCGCGACGTCGTCAAGGAAGTGTTCATCGATGCGCCGGTCGAGGCGGTGTGGCGCGCACTCTCGGACGCCGATGAGCTCGTGCGATGGTTTCCGGTGGAGGCGAAGGTCACGCCCGGCGCCGGCGGCTCGATCTGGATCTCCTGGGGAGATGGCGCGTCGGGCGAGGCGCCGATCACCGCCTGGGAACCGGAGCGGCGTCTTCAGTGGACTGAAACACGGGGTCCGGTGAAGATCGCCGTGGACTTTCATCTTGAAAGCCGCGATGGCGGCACCGTCGTCCGGCTGGTTCAGTCAGGGTTTGGCGACGGCCCTGAGTGGGACGGCGAGTACCACATGGTTGATGCCGGCTGGACGTATTTCACGTTCCACCTCAAGTGGTACCTGGAGCGTCATCACGGCGTGCCACGCGACGTCATCGGATTCCGGACGCCAACTGCCCTGCCGGCCGCCGATGTGTTCGCGCGGCTGCAAGGGGTGCTCGACACGTTCGGCGCCGCGTGCGTCTTCGAGCGCGCGGCCACGTCGCAGGCGGCTTACACCGTCGCTGCGCTTAATGACGCGGTGGTCTTCATCGAAATCGAACCAGGCAGTCCGCAGGTGCGCGCCGGATTCTGGTTCTCGACGTACGGTCTGCCGCCCGCGCGCCTCGCGCAGCTGCGGGCCGACGTCACGGCAGCCTATACACGCGCCATCACCACGGAGGAATGAATGCAGCTTGGGTGTTTTTCGGTCAGCCTCGCAGTCAAGGACATCGCCGCGTCGCGGGCGTTCTACGAGAAGTTGGGCTTCACGTCGATGGGTGGCGACGTCGCGCAGAACTGGCTCATCCTCAAGAACGGCCCGCACGTCATTGGGCTGTTCCAGGGCATGTTCGACAAGAACATCCTGACGTTCAACCCTGGCTGGGACCAGGACGCCAGGAACGTCGAGCCGTTCACCGACGTGCGCCAGCTGCAGCAGCAGCTCAAGGCGGCCGGCATCACGCTGACAAGCGAATGTGACGAGTCCACGTCCGGACCGGCCCACATCACGATGGTCGACCCTGACGGCAACCCGATCCTGATCGACCAGCACCGCTGAGCGGGTGCGTCGCGAGGCGCACTACAATTTCGGCGTGCCGAGTACCTCTCGCCGTGAAGCCGCGATCGCTCTGCTGGCGATCGCGGCGATCGGGCTCCACCTCGCGCTGGGTGTCACGTGGCCCCTGCTGAGCGCTCTCGTGCTTGGCGGGATCCCGCTCCTCATCGACCTCGGCGCATCCATCCGGCGCGGCCAGTTCAGCGCAGACCTGCTGGCCGGTCTGTCCATCCTCACGTCCCTCTGGCTGGGCGAATACCTCGCGGGCACACTCGTCGTGCTCATGCTCTCGGGCGGGCAGACGCTGGAAGCCTATGCCGTACGCCGCGCATCCTCGGCGCTGTCAGCGCTCGCGAAACGGCTGCCCAGTGAAGCGCACCTCCTGAAGGACGGCAAGGAAACGCCGGTCCCGCTCGACGCCATCAGTCCCGGCGACGTCGTCGTCATCCATCCACACGCAACGTGTCCGGTGGACGGGGTTGTGGTGGAAGGCCGCAGCGCCATGGACGAGTCGTACCTCACCGGCGAACCCTACCGCCTGTCGAAGACGGTCGGCAGCAGCGTGTTGTCTGGAGCCGTGAATGGTGAGGGTGTGCTGCGCGTCAGGGCCGAGCGCCGCGCGGTGGACTCGAGATACGCCCGCATCATGGCGGTCATGCGCGAGTCGGAGCAGCGCCGGCCGGCGCTGCGTCGCCTGGGCGATCAACTTGGCGCGTGGTACACCCCGCTGGCGGTTGCGCTGGCCATCGGCGCATGGATCTGGAGCGGCGATCCGGTGCGTTTCCTCGCCGTACTCGTGGTGGCCACGCCCTGCCCACTGCTCATCGCGATTCCGGTCAGCATCATCGGCTCGATCTCGCTGGCCGCGCGACGTGGCATCGTCGTCCGTGATCCGGCCGCCCTTGAAGTCATCGATACGTGCCGCACTGCAATCTTCGACAAAACGGGCACGTTGACGTATGGCGAACCAAAGGTCACGTCCATCGTCACCATGGCCCCTCATGAGGAGTCGTCCGTGTTGGCCATGGTTGCGGGGCTCGAACAGTATTCCCGGCACCCATTGGCGGAGGCCCTCCTCGCAGAGGCGGCATCACGCCGCGTGACGATTCCGGAAGCCGGTGCCGTCAGTGAGCGGCCGGGCGAAGGGCTGACCGGCACCATTGATGGCCGTCGCGTGTTGATCACGAGCCGGATTGGCGCTGCGCGGGTGGATTCCTGCGGCGTAACCGCACTGCCGGCGGTTGAGAGCGGACTCGAGTGTGTGGTCGTCGTGGATGATCGCGTCGCTGCCCTGATCCGCTTCCGCGATGAACCTCGTGAGGATGGCCGGATGTTCGTGGCGCATCTGGGACCTCGCCACGGCTTCACCCGGCTCCTGCTCGTCTCGGGCGATCGCGACAGCGAGGTGCGGTACCTCGCCGAACGTGTCGGAATCACCGAGGTGTACGCATCACAGAGCCCGGAGGACAAGGTCGCCATCGTGCGAGCCGAGGCCGGGCGGGCGCCGACGGTCTTCATGGGTGACGGCATCAACGACGCCCCGGCTTTGGCGGCCGCGACCGTCGGAGTCGCGTTTGGTCAGGCCAGCGATGTCACGACGGAAGCCGCGGGCGTGATCATCATGGACAGTTCCCTCAGTCGCGCGGACGAACTGCTGCACATCGGGCGTCGCATGCGGCGCGTCGCCCTCCAGAGTGCGGTCGGCGGCATGGCGCTCTCCGTGATCGCGATGGGCGTGGCCGCAGCCGGGTGGTTGCCTCCGGTTCAGGGCGCCGTGGTGCAGGAGATCATCGACGTCGTCGCCGTACTTAATGCGCTGCGCGCGTCGTTTCCTCCTGCCGCGCTGAGCGACCTGCCGCGCGCCTGAACTCGGGGGTCTCACAAAGTCGACATCGGCGGACACGCCCGGGTAAACCGGGGTACAGTACCAGGACCATGGTTGAGGTCGCGATCATCCAGGCTGAAATAGCCCCGACACTAGACGAGGGGTTGGCGCTCACTCGACAGATGACGATGGAGGCGGCCGCTGGTGGTGCGACGCTGGTGGTGTTTCCCGAGACCTGGCTGCCTGGCTACCCGGCCTGGCTGGACGTCTGTCGCGACGTGGCCCTCTGGGATCATCCCCCGACAAAACAGGTCTTTGCCCACTACCGCTCCGAAAGTGTCGACGTCTCCGGCGAGTCAGGACGCGCGCTGGCCGCCATCGCAGCCGATGCGGGCGTCACGCTGGTGATTGGCGTCAGTGAACGGATTTCGGCAGGTCCGGCCTACGGCACGTTGTTCAACAGTTTGCTCACGTACGGACCTGACGGGACCCTGCTCAATCACCATCGCAAGCTGGTGCCGACGTACACCGAACGGCTCGTGTGGGGACGCGGTGACACCGCAGGGCTCCGCGCGGTGGACACACCGGCGGGCCGCGTAGGCGGGCTCGTCTGCTGGGAGCATTGGATGCCGCTTTCGCGCCAGGCGCTCCATGAATCAGGTGAAGACATTCACGTGGCGGTATGGCCGACCGTACACGAACGGCATCAGATCGCGAGCCGCCACTACGCGTTTGAAGGACGCTGCTTCGTGTTGGCGGCCGGCGCATTGATGCGCGCAGGCGCGTTGCCGAAGGAATTCGAGCGGGATGCGTCGCGCGCGGGAGACGACGACACGCTCGTGCTGCGCGGGGGCAGCGCCATCCTTGGCCCAAATGGTGAGTACATGATCGGGCCCGTGTTCGACGAGCCCACCGTGCTTCGCGCATCGCTGGATCCGCAGCTGCTCGACCAGGAGCGCATGACACTCGATGTGGCCGGTCACTACTCGCGACCGGATGCTTTTTCGTTCGAGGTTACCGCCGCCGTCCGTATTCCCATCCCGCACGCCGAGGGCGCCACTGATCAGACCGATGCCGCGCCACCGCATCCGAACGCGCAAACAGCTTGATCAACACGACACCGGCGACAAACCCGCCGATGTGGGCCCAGTAGGCGACGTTGTCGCCTCCGGCAGCACTCACGGCGTTGGCAAACCCGCTGAAGAACTGCAACGCCATCCAGTAGATCAACATCACCCAGGCCGGGAGCGCGACCGTCGTGAAGATGAACCCGAGTGGAATCATCGTGTAGACGCGGACGCGCGGATACAGAATCAGGTATCCACCCATCACGCCGCTGATGGCGCCTGATGCGCCAACCATCGGCACGATGGCATCGGGTTCCGAGTACACCTGCGCCAGAGCCGCCGCAACGCCACACAGGAGGTAGAACACGATGAAGCGCGGACGCGACATCGAGTCTTCAATGTTGTTGCCGAACACCCACAGGAACAACATGTTGCCGATCAGGTGCATCCAGCCGCCGTGCAGGAACATCGACGTGAAGACATGGGCGACCTGCGGGCCAGGGTCAGTCAGGCACGCCATGGTCGCGGTCATCTGGAATCCGGCGCCCACCGGTACCGTGCCCGTCAGCTCGCCGGCAATCAGGCCGTAGTTGCACACCGAGGCCATCAGGGGTTCCTGCGCACCGGCGCCTTGGAACAGAATCCACACGATCACACATGCGGCAATCAACACCAGCGTGACGATCGGCGTACGCTGCGTCTCGTTTTCGTCGTGATACGGAATCATGGAATCCCTTGTGTTATTGTGGCCCTGTTCCTAGCGGGGACACGCACGAATTGGTCCCCTACCTGCATCCCGATCTCGCCGAGGTGCGGACGTAGGCGTCAGCGAGTGGGCGCCCTTCGTGCGTCCCCGAACTGGAGCCACCAATGAACTCGTCGATCACCAAACTCACTCCGAACCTCGTTGTCTCGAACGTTGAGCAGAGCGTGGCGTTTTATCGCGACGTCCTCGGCTTCTCCGTCGTCATGACGGTGCCCGATGCGCCACCTTTGGCCTTTGCGATTCTCAATCACGGCACCATCGAGTTGTTCCTCAACTCGTACGAGTCTGCCGCTGAGGAGTACAAGCCGTTCCGGAATCAGCCGATCGGCGGAACGTTGACGTTGTTCTTTGAGGTAACCGACATTGAACGGCTCTACGCGGAGCTAACCCCGAAGGTGCGTGTCGTCATGCCGCTCGAGACGAAGTGGTACGGCATGAAAGAGTTTGCGTTCCTGGATCCGGACGGCTGGATCATCACCTACGCGCAGAGAGCGTAGACGGGGTTCCGGGGTTCCTCCGCCATCCGCTAGTTGTCGTTGAGCGCGATCAGCGGGTTGACCTTCGAGGCTCGACGGGCCGGTACCAGCGTTGCGATGGATGCCACCACGGTGAGCATCATCGCGACGCTGGCCACGACGATCGGGTCGAACGGTGCCACGCGATAGAGCTGGCTTTCCATGGCTCGCCCGACGAAATAACTTCCTGCCAGGCCGATGCCGACACCCACGGCGGCGATCTTCAGTCCATCACCAAGCACCAGCGCAAACACTTCGCGCGCCGTACTGCCCAGCGCCATGCGGATGCCAATCTCGCGGCGTCGCTGTGACACCTGATAGGCGAGCACGCCATACACGCCGATGGCCGACAGGAACAAGGCGACGCCGGCAAACGCGCCGGCCAGCAACATCGGCACACGTCGGCCAATGAGGGACTGATCAACAAGCTCCATCATTGTGTTCACGTCGTACACCGGCAGTTCAGGGTTGACTGCTGCCACCTTGCTGCGCAACGCGTTCACCACACTTTCAGGCGACGTGCGCGTGCGCAGGGCGATGACCGGACCGCGGTCAGGCACCTGAGACTGCGGATAGTAGTAGGCGCCCACCATGGGGATGCTGCTGGCCAGGCCGAGAATCTGCACATTCTCCACAACACCCACCACCGTGGTGAACACGGTGTCGGGTGTAATCGCCGTGGGTGCCTCCATCGACGCCGGCCGATACATGCGACGTCCGATCGGATCCTGGCCGGGCCAGAATTTTTCGGCGAGTTGCTGATCCACGATGATGACGGGATGTGAATCGGCGGTATCGGCGGGCGTGAAGAACCGTCCACGGACGAGTTTGGTGCCCATGGCTTCGAAGTACCCGTCGCTGACGGACGCCTGTGCCGGTGAGAGCAGGGACTCGCCTGGAGCCGCGACGTAACCTTCAGCGAAGATTACGCTGCTGCTGTAGTCCCCCGTCATCGGCATGACCGATGTCGTGCCGACGTATTCCACCCCGGCAATCTCGCGTGCGGACGCCAGCAGGCGCGCCGACACCTGGGCAATGTCGGCGTCTTCCGGATACGTCACTGCCGGCAGCGACAGTTGCGCGGTGATGACACCTTCCGGATCAAAACCCGGCGAGATGCGCAGCACTTCGCGGAAGGACGCCGTCATCAAACCCGCGCCAATCAACAACACAAAGGCCAGCGACACCTGCGCGGTCGCCAGGCCGCGCCGGACAAGGTTGGTGCGACGACTCACCGTACCGCCGCGACCTTCCTCGCGCAGGGTGTTGTTGACGTTCATCACACGCAATCGCAGCACGGGCGCCAGTCCGATGACGATGCCGACAATCAGCGTGAGTCCGACCGCCACACCCACGGCAGTCATGTCGAGGGCGATTTCGTGACCGCGCGGAAGCTCATCAAGCCCCAACGAGGGAACCGCACTCAGCGCCCACCAGCCGAGCACGAGACCAAGACCGCCACCGGCCACGGCCAGCAACACCGTTTCAGAGAGCATCTGACGACCAAGGCGGCCGTAGGTAGCGCCGATGGCGTGACGTGTGGCCATCTCGCGCGCGCGGCCTGAGGCGCGGACCATCACCAGGTTCGCGATGTTCACGCAGCCGATGAGCAGGACGACCAGCACGCCGCCCCACAGCAGGTACAACACCGGGCGCAGTTCGCGCACGAGATCGTCCTGCAGCATGAACGCGTCGGTCCGATAACCCGCGTCCTTCAGGATTTGGCGAAACTGAGGAAAACGTTCGTCGTTGGCGGCGTTGACCGCATTGAGCTGCTGCTGCACCGTGGCGAGCGATGCACCCGATTTCAGACGGCCCACCATGGTCCAGTTGTTCGAATGGCGGCCGTTGTCGGACTTCTCGTTGGCCGTGAACTGTGTCGGCAACCAGACATCGACGTCGTTCCACAGGACTCGATAGTCAGAGGGCAACACACCCGCCACCAGGTGCACGTTGCCATTCAGCCGGACGGAGGTGCCGACGATGTCGGCGCGTCCACCGAAGGCGCGCTGCCAGAACTGATGACTCAGAAGCACACGACGCTGCGCGCCCTCATCGGCGTCGGCCTCGCTGAACAACGAGCCGAGCTGCGGCGTGGCGCCGGTCAGTCGATAAAAGGATGGGGTGGCGATCACCGACGTCAGCCGTTCTGCGCCGTTTTTGTTGCCGAAGGTGGCTCCCGACCGCCGATAGACGGCCTGTTCCTCGAGCGCGTCCACGCCGGCCAATCGGTCAAAGTAGTCGGGCACCGCGGCCCCCGCGCGCGGCGCACCGGCGTTGGGATACGCGTTCAGCACCAGGACGAGTCGATCGGCGTCGGGCACCGGCAGCGGCTTGAGCAACACCGATTCGACCACACTGAAGATGGCCGTGTTGGCGCCGATGCAGATGGCCAGGGTCAGCAGGGCAGTGATCGTGAAGCTGCGGTCCTTGATGAGCAGACGCAGGGCGTGTCGGAGATCGGACAGCATGGGTTACCGGACGGAGGCCGCCGGAAACTTGTTCCGATTCGCCGGGTTGCGTGAGTTATCGGGCAGACAGGGGAGCCCCGCTGCCGTGGTAGCGGATCTGTGTGATCTCCGCGAGCACCGACAGCGCAATCTCGGCAGGTGTCCGGCCGCCCAGATCCAGTCCCACCGGCGCCCGCACCACACCGATCCGATCGGCAGGGACGCCCTCGTCTCGCAGCATGTCGGCTATGAGTACGGTCTTGCGCCGGGATCCCAGCAGTCCGATGTATCGCGCGTTGGTGCGTGTCGCCGCCAGCACACAATCCGCATCGAGTTTATGGCCGCGAGTCGCAATGACAATGAACGTGTTCCACGTATAGCTGAGCCCGGCCAGCAAGGCAGGCACATCACCTTCCAGCACCGTGGCCCCGGGGAAACGCTCCGGCGAGGCAAACTCCGGGCGGTCTTCCAGGATCGTGACGTCAAAGTCGAGCGCAGCCGCCTGTCGGGCTATGGCCAGGGCGACATGGCCTCCGCCGGCGACGACGATGCGCGGCCGGCAGGCAACAGCCTCCAGGAGCAGATCGTGGTCCGTATCGAGCGTGACCGAACGCGGCGTGCCATGGGGCAATTGGTCCAGCCCGCGCGCTCGCGCCGCAGCGTCGACATCGGCATCGCCAAAGGTGCCGAGCATCCGCCCGTCGGCAAGGACCAGCGCACGCCCTGCCAGTTCCACGGAGGACGACCGGCGTCTGAGACGCGTCAGCAAGACGACCGGATCGCCGTCAGACGCGGCCTGCGCGAGCGTGGGCAACACATCCTGGCCTCCCAGGGCAAACGCGACATCGTCACGCTGGACAAGAATCCACATCGTGCCGCCGCACACGAGTCCGGTGTTCCAGGCCAGCTCCTCGTTGAGCACGTACGAGCGCAGCGAAGACTCCCCTGTCTGCAGCACGGTGTGCGCCGTTTCGACGGCGTCCGCTTCAACGCAACCGCCGCCGAGCGTACCGACGGCCGCGCGGATGTCCTCGTGCTCTCCCAGCACGAGCGTCGCACCCGCCACCTGCGGCGTACTCCCTTGTGTGCGGACAACCGTGGCGACCGCCACGCGACGGCCCTGGGCGCGAAGCCCCGCCACACGGTGATACACAGACGTCGTCATGCAGCCTCGATCGTACGTGAGTCAGAGGTCGCCGGGCACATCGACATCACGCAGCAGGCCGGGATCGTCGAGCGGGAGCCGGACGGGCACGTCGGCATACAGGAGAGGTTTCAAGGAGGCGTCGGGCCTGGCGGTGCTGACCATCGCCCTGAGCGCGCGCGACAACGCCACGGGATGTCCTCCGTGCTCACGATATCGGGGTGAGACCGAGGCTCCGCCCTGGGCCGCCTCGATGATCGCGGTGACGCTGGCCGGCGCGACAAATGGGATGTCACCGGGATGCAGCAGGCAGATCGCCGCGTCCCTCGCGGGCTGATGCGTGAGCCCGATCTGCACGGAGGACAACATGCCGCGCTCGGGAGAGGGGTTGGTGATCCAGGTCGCGTTGCGGGCGCGCGCCAGCGCCTCGAGCCGGGCATCCGCGTCGGGCGCACCCACAACGACGAAGTGGGTCACGCCGCCCTCGCGCAGCGCGGCCAGCGTGTGGTCCAGCATCGGCCGCTCGTGCACCATGGCCAGCAGTTTCGGGCCGGCATCCGGCGCGGCCGCGGCAAATCGGCGTCCCGCGCCGGCGGCAAGAACGATGGCCCAGGTCATGACCTACTTCGTTGTCTGCTGCGCGGCGACCCAGCGCTCGATCTTGTCGCGCAACGCCCAGAGCGGGAGCGACCCCTCTTCAAGTACGGCGTCGTGAAACGCCTTGATGTCGAAACGGTCACCCAGTGCGCGTTGGGCGGACGTGCGCAGGCGGCGGATCTCCAGATTGCCGAGCATGTATGACGTCGCTTGTCCAGGAACGGCGATGTAGCGGTCCACCTCGGCGGCAGCGCGGTCGGGTGTTTCCGTCGTGTTCGCGAGCAGATAGTCGATGGCGCGTTGACGAGTCCACCCCAACATGTGCATGCCCGAGTCCACCACCAGTCGCGCGGCACGCAACGCTTCGTTCGAGAGCAGACCCAGGCGATCGATGTCGCCCGAGAACAGCCCCATCTCGTCAGCCAGCCGCTCCGTGTACAGCGCCCAGCCTTCACCAAAACCTGACAGGAAGAAGTACCGCCCGATCGGATGCAGGCCTTCACGTTCAAGGGCGAGGGCCACCTGCAGGTGATGGCCGGGATAGGCCTCGTGGAACGCGGTGGATTCCAGACCGGCGCGGCTTTGCGCTGTGGCGTTGTACGCGTTGATCATGTACTTGCCGGGGCTGCCGTCCGCACCCGGGGGGATCGCCTGTCCTGCCGGCGCAGTCTTCTCGAGAAAGGCCGGGTACGGCTCGACCACCACCGGCGCCTTCGGCACGCGGCCGAACCAGTTGGGCAGCGCCACGCGCGCGCGTTCAACAGCAGCTTCCGCGTACGCGATCAATTCTTCGCGGCTGGTGAATCGATAGCGACGCTCACTGCGCGCCAGCGACAGCACGCGCACCGGATCGGACGTGCCAAACATCCGGAGGCCAATCTGTGACACCTCGTCCTGCAGCTTGCGCATCTCTGCCAGACCCGTGTCGTGGATCTGCTGCGCCGTCATGTCGACGGTGGCGTGGTACTTCACGGCAGCGCGATAACACGCGTCGCCGTTGGGATTGGTCGACACACCAATCGCGGTTCTGGCCCGAGGCAGATAGTCGGTTTTCAGAAAGTCGCGGTACCGCGTGATTGCCGGCCGGATGCCGCCGGTTTCCAATGCAATGAGCTGATCCCGGAACGGTCCCGGCTCGGCCGCCATCTGGACAAATGGCGAGTCGTCGACCCGGGCGGACAACAACGCGTCCATCTGGCGAATGACGGATTCGACATTTGATCGCGGCGCCGTGTACCCCTGTGCCAGGCCTGCGCGCAGGTTCGTGATTTCCGTGTCGAGCCACGCAGGCAGCTGCGCCCAACGCGTGACCGCCGCGCGCCGGTCGTCAGCCGTGCCGACGGCCTGCATGCCGGCCACAAGCGGGAACTCCCCCTGCCAGCCGGTCCAGGTCGGACTCACGTTCCACAGTTCCATGCGGCACACGCGCATGTCCCGGGCCGATTCGAGCTGATTCTTGAGAAAGGTGTACGTCAGCCCTGCGGGTGTGCCGGCCATCGTGGACGGATCGATCTGCGTCAATTCGGCGAGCATCGCGTCTTCGGCGGCCTGCCAGCGCTGCAACGCGGCGAGCGAGTGGTCTGCCAGGGCCGCCGGCTGGCTGTCGGGCGCTCCAAGCACCAGGGCCATGTAGGGAAACGCGGACAGGTAGTCAGCGACGTAGCGGTCGGCCAGCGCGGTCACCCGTCCGGCATGGTCAGGGGGCGGCTCCTGCGCGCATCCAGCGAGCATGAGGCCGGCCACCGCAATCGGCGCGGCGCAACGCAACAGGCGGGAGCGGGGAGGCGTAGTCATGGCGGGGATGGTATCCGAATCATGACGACACTGACGACCCGGCTCGTGCGCTGTACCGTGGCCGCCACCGCTGCCGCCACACTGCTTTCACCCGCGCTGGACGCGCAACCCGCTGCCGACCGTTTCTGGGCGCAATGGCGGGGTCCACACGCGACCGGCGTGTCGCGCACCGCGACACCACCAACCGAATGGAGCGAAACGAAAAACGTGCGCTGGAAGGTCCCGATTCCCGGACGCAGTTCTTCGTCTCCGATCGTCTGGAACGACCGCATCTTTCTGCTGACGGCGGTGCCGGTGGATCCCGCGTCCGGTGCCAATCTGCCGCTGCGCGGGTCCGTCCCGCCGCAGACCCCGCACAAGTTCATCGTGATGGCGATCGATCGCGCCACGGGCAAGACATTGTGGGAACAGGTCGCGCGCGAGGAGACGCCACACGAGCGTCACCAGGAGAACGGCACGTGGGCATCCACGTCGGCGGTCACCGATGGCCAGGTGGTCATCGCCTCGTTCGAGTCGCGAGGCATCTATGCCTACGACCTCAACGGCAAAAAACTCTGGGAGAAGGACCTCGGCGACAAACAGATGCGGAGCCAGTTCGGTGAGGGCAGCACACCGGCACTCCACGGACGTTACGTGGTGCTCGTGTGGGATCACCAGGGCCAATCGTTCATCGTCGCGCTCGACAAGACGAATGGGCAGGAGTTGTGGCGTCAGCCGCGCAACGAAATCGACACGTGGGCCACACCGCTCATCACCACGGTGAATGGCAAGGCGCAGGTCATTGCCGGCGCGATGAACCAGACGTACGCCTACGATCTCGAAACCGGCGCGATTGTCTGGACGGGTCCAGGGCTCACGATGAACCCGATCCCGTCGCCCGTATTCGAGGATGGCGTCGCAGTACTGATGAGCGGCTTCCGCGGCAATATGGCCCGCGGTGTACGTCTTGCGGACGCCAAGGGCGACATCACCGGCACGCCGGCACTGCTGTGGTCCTACGACCGGGACACGCCATACGTGCCGTCGCCGTTGCTGTACAACGGCCTGCTCTACATGCTCAAGAGCAACAACGGCATCCTGACCGTACTTGACGCACACACCGGCACGCCGCACTACGCACTGCAGCGGCTCGAAGCCACGCCCAATGTGTTCTCCTCACCCGTCGGCGCCGACGGCCGCGTGTACATCACGGGTCGCGAAGGCACAACGGTGGTGCTCAAACACGGCCCCACCTTCGAGGTGCTCGCGACCAACACACTCGATGACGGCTTCGACTCATCGGCCGCACTGGTGGACGGCGAGCTCTACCTTCGGGGGTACCGTTACCTGTACCGGATCTCGGAGCGGTAAATCCCGAACCACCTCGGAGGTAGAATCGCTGCATGCCTCTCATCGACGTGGGCAAGAAGGCCCCCGCATTCACGCTGAACGACCAACACGGCACCACGCACAAACTCTCGCAGTATGCCGGCCGGCCCGTGGTGCTGTACTTCTACCCGAAAGACGACACGCCGGGCTGCACGACGGAGTCCTGCGACTTCCAGTCGCGGCTGCCGAAGTTCGACAAGGCCGGCAACGCCGTCGTGCTCGGAATGAGCATTCTCGATGAGAAGAGCAAGGCCAAGTTTGCCAACAAACACGGCCTGACGTTCCCGCTGCTGGCTGACGCCGATCACGCGGTTGCCGAGAAGTACGGCGTCTGGCAGGAGAAGATGCGCTACGGCCGCAAGTACTTCGGGATCGTCCGCACCACCTACCTGATCGATGGCGATGGCAAAGTCGCAAAGCGCTGGGACAAGGTCTCCGTGGATGGCCACGCTGACGAAGTCCTGGCCGCAGCGGCGGCGCTCCAGTGAACCCGCCCGCCCCTCCGGTCAGTGCGCCAGCGGTGTCCCCCACACTTTGCGCACACGGGCGCCATCAGGCGTGGTGGCCAACACCACGATCGAGGTGACGGGCGTGGTGGACGTGTTGATGGTCTGCCCATACGACGCCACAAACCGGCTGACACGCTCACGAATGAAACCGGCGGGCGGAATGCGTTCCACCGTCACCGCGTAGTGGTCATTCACCCAGATCCGCACATTCCGCCACTCGACGTCGGACTGGTTGCGGACCACCACCATGCCGTCACGCCACTCGATGTCCGGCAGGTCGTCCGGACAGCCGCGCAGCCACACCATCCAGCTCAGGCCGACGAGCAGCACTCCGAACGTCATGACTCGGCGCCAGTTCATGTGCAAGTGATGATAGTGTGACGGGCGAGGCTCACGACATGCGAGTACGAAGCTGGTTCACCCACGTGATGGCCGCGGCAGCGCTGACCACCATTGCCGCGTGCAGCGGCGCGCCTGACCGCATCTTCATCAGCATCGGCACGGCTCCTCCGGGCGGCGCCTTTTTTGTGGTCGGCACGGCGCTCGCGGAGGTGCTGGGCGCGGCCGGCGCCGACCGCAACTGGCAGGTCACGGCCGAAGGCACCAGCGGCTCTCAGGAAAACATCCGTCGCCTGGCCCAGGACGAACTCGACTTCGCTCTGTCGAACTCGGCCATCACCTACTTCGCCGTCCGCGGCACCGAAGGCTGGGACCGCCAGTACCCGGTGCAGGCCGTGATGACGCTGGCGCCCAACGTCGCGCTGTTCATCACCAAGGCCGGCAACAACATCAAGACCATTGCCGACCTCAAGGGACGCCGGGTCGTCATCGGCCCCGCCGGCGCCGGTTTCGAATACTTCGTGAAGCCGATCCTCGAAGCGCACGGGGTCCGCTATGAAGACTTCTCTCCGCTCAATGCCACACAGGCCGCGTCAGTGGACATGTTGACCGACGGCTCAGCCGACGCCATCTTCATCGGCGGCGCCATCCCCACGGCCTCAATCACACAAGCGGCGGCGACGATGGACCTGCACTTCATCCCGTTTGACGAGACCGTGCGCACCAAACTCGCCGCAGACTTCCTCTTCTTCTCGCCGGCCACAATTCCAGCCGACACCTATCGCGGCCAGACAACGGAATTTGCCGGCCTGGACGTCGGCTCGATGCATCTCATCACATCGTCGAACCAGGACGATGACACCGTGTATGCCGTGACGAAGATGTTGTGGGAACAGCGGGAACAGGTGGTGCAGAAACATCCGGCGGGCCGGGCCATCAATCCGCGCAACGCCATCCGCGACACCGGCACGACGTTCCACCCGGGCGCCATCCGGTTCTATCGTGAAATCGGAATCTGGCCGCAGTAACCAGACGCTGACGCTCATCCTGAGCGTGCTGCTCTGTGGTTTCACGCTCGTCGAGGTCAACTTCGCGAGGCTGGGACCACAGGCGCAGTTGGCGGTGTTCTCCGCGTTCGGGCTTGTCCTCTGCTTCCTGAACGTACCGGCAGTTAAGGGCCGTTCATCCACACTGACCCGCGCCATCGATGTCACGCTAGCGCTGCTGACCATTGCCTGTTGCGGCTACATCGTGTGGCAGACCGAGCCCACGTTCTCCGGACAATGGATGGACGGCCGATCCCTCGGGAACCGCGCGGGGTATGAGACGGCGCTCGATATCGCTGTTGGCGCAACAGGCCTGCTGCTGGTGATGGAGGCGGCGCGACGCACGTTGGGCTGGGCGCTACCGGCGCTGTCGTCGTTTTTCCTCGCCTACGCGTATCTGGGTGCCTGGGCGCCCGACTGGTTCTTTCCCCATCGCGGCTATCCCCTCGATCGCATCGTTGCGCAGTCGTTCCTGCACAGTCAGGGCGTCTTTGGCGTGGCGCTGTCGGTGATGTTCACGTACGTCTTTTTGTTTGTCGTGTTTGGCGCTGTGCTCAACGGCACCGGCGCCACACGATTTGTCATCGACTTTGCGGCGCGGCGTTTCGGCAGGACGGCGGGAGGGCCCGCCAAGGTCGCCGTCATCAGCAGCGGCATGATGGGGTCGCTCTCTGGCAGCGCGGTCGCCAACACGGTCGCGACCGGCACGTTCACGATTCCGATGATGCGCAGCGCGGGGTTTCCTGCGCACGTGGCCGGCGGCATCGAGGCCGCAGCCAGCTCGGGTGGCGCGCTGGCCCCGCCCGTGATGGGCGCCGGCGCCTACATGATGCTCGAGCTGGTGCAACCGCCGGTCTCGTACCTCGACATCGTCAGAGCCGCGATCATTCCAGCCGCGCTGTACTACCTGTCGCTGTACTTCATCGTGCATTTCTCCGCGCGGAAGATGGCCCTGGCGCCGGCTGGAGTGCCACAGGTCGACACGCCGGCGATCGAGCGCGGTCATCCGTTTGAAGGCGTCGTGTTCGGCGTCGCGCTCGGATCGCTGGTCGTGGGTCTGCTGCTCGGCTACACCGCTTTCAGAGCGGTCAGCGTCGCCGTGTTGATCACCGGGTTGGTGGCATCGCTCCACGCACACACCCGTCTCGACTGGCCGAAGATCCGGCGGGCCTTCATCGAATCGGCCAGGGACGCAGTACCGCTGATCGCTGCGGCGGCCTGTGTCGGCATCGTGATTGCCATGGTCACGATGACCGGGATTGGGACGCGTTTGCCGGCGACGATCCTGCCGATCGCACAGGAGAGCCTCTTCCTGGCGCTGGTCCTGATCATGGTGTCGTCGCTGGTGCTGGGGATGGGACTCCCCTCAGCCGTGGTGTACCTGCTGCTCGCCACGCTCGTGGGTCCGGTGCTCGACCAGCTCGGCGTGCCGCCGCTCGCGGCACACATGTTCATCTTCTACTTCGGCATGATGGCCATGGTGACGCCGCCCGTCGCCCTGGCGGCCTACGCGGCCGCATCGGTCGCAGGCGCGGACATCATGAAAACCGGCTGGGCGGCATTCCGTTTTGCGCTCGTGGGATTCACGCTGCCGTACATCTTTGTGTACCGGCCTGAGCTGCTGCTGCTCTCGACGGATGGGCACACACCGGCGCTTGGTATCGTGGTGGCCGCTGTGGGAATCGCGATCATGGGAGTCCTGCTGTTTGCCGCGGGCATCGCGGGCTTCCTGTTCGCGCCAACACCACGGATCGAACGCCTGCTCTGTTTTGTGGCGTCCGCGCTGATGCTCGCACCGGGGCCCACACACACGATCCTCGGATTCGAGCTCCACCTGCTGGATGCTTCGGGCGTCCTGCTCGCCATTCCACTGCTGATGGTCAACTGGCGCCGTCGCGCGACGCGACCGTAACCGTCAGCGTGTAGCATAGGGGCCGTCGTCTGTCGTGGAATCGCCCCGCCATTTCCCCATTGCCCGCCGCACCGACCGTGAACCAGCCGCATCATCGCTGGCCACCGGCCGGGCATTTCTGTGGCTGGCGACGTCAGTCGCCGTCGGCGCACTCGCAACGTATGCGACGGCGTTCAGCATCAACGCGAACACGGTCCCCGGACTCACCGCCGTCACACTGACCGCGGCCGGCGCCATGGTCGCCGGCGTGCTGGCCCGGCGAGGCTTCGAGCGCATCGCGCCGATGGTGTTGCTGGGCTGCCTGTGGATGTCCGGCCTGATCATCCTGTTCGGCTCGGGCACTCACTCGCCTGCCAACTCGGTGTTTCTCACGGCCATCGTCGCGGCTGCGCTGGTCTGGGGCTCGAGAGGCATCGCGGCGTTCGGCGCCGTCTCAGTCGCGACAGGCGTGATCGTGTTTCTGGCCACAGTCGGGACGGGCACTCCGTTGACTCAGGCAGACCGGCGGTTTGCTGTGGAGCTGGCGCTGCTCGCAGTGCTCACGACGCTGTCGGTGTTGTGGGAGTGGCGGGCGGAGGTTGACGGCACCGCAGCCAGCCAGCAGCGCCGCCTGGAGCAGGACCTCACGGCGTTGCTTCGAGCCGTGCAGGCTGCACGCAGCGGTCTGGCCATCACCGACCTCACGGGACATCTACGCTTCGCGAATGCGGCAGCGCTTGAGATGTGGGGCGCCTCCTCCGAACGTGAGGTCATCGGACGATCGGCCATGGACTTCTGGGCAGATCCCGAAGAGGCACTGGCCGTCGTGCAACGTGTCGATCGGGGCGAGGACGTCGTGGCCGAGCTGCGGGCCAGACGCCTCGACGGCTCCACCTTTCCGGCGGAAATCTCCGGCACGCGGATCGGCGAGCCGGATGGCAGCGGACTGCGGATTGCGTCCATCGTCGATATCAGTGGACGCAAGCAGGCTGAGCAGACGCTCGCCGTCGCCCAGGAACGGACGCGCGCGATCGTCGATCACGCCCACGACATCGTGATCATCCTCGACGCGCAGGGCACGGTGCTGTTCGAGAACGCTGCGGTGGAGCGGATTCTCGGGTTTGCCCCAGGGGAACGGATCGGACGGCCGATCCTGGAGTATGCGCACCCCGACGACCTGCCAATGGCGATGCAGGCCCTTGGTGACGTGCTGGGTGAACCCGATCGCACCGCACGCATCGCGCTGCGGTTCCGGCACAAGGACGGCAGTTGGCGCTGGCTCGAGACCCACGGGCGCAACCTCCTGCACGAGCCGGCGATCGCCGGCATTCTCGGCGTCGGGCGCGACGTCACCGAACAGCGCCAGCTCCAGGCACGGCTGGAAGCCACGGAACGACTGGAAACCGTCGGCCGGCTCGCCGGCGGACTCGCCCACGACTTCAACAACCTGCTGACCGCCATTCTCGGCAATGCAGAACTGGCGGAACGCACGACCAACGCGGGCGAGATCCTTCGCCACCTGCAGGGCATCGTCGCGTCAGCGGAGCGCGCCCGGGAACTGACACGCAAGCTGCTCGGCTTCGCGCGCATGGAACACTCACGTCCCACCGTGGTCGACCTGCGCAAGCGGATGCTCGATGCCGACGATCTGTTGCGTCGTCTCTTGAGCGAAGACGTGCGCCTGCGCACCGATGTCGGCGATGACCCGCTGCCGGTGCTCATCGATCCGGTGCAGTTCGAACAGATCCTGCTCAACCTCGCGGTGAACGCGCGTGATGCGATGCCCGACGGCGGCACGTTCGCCGTGATCGCCGAACAGGTGCGCGTCGGAGCGCTGAGCCCGTCGTTCATGGGCGCCATCGCCCCCGGCCCGGCCGTGCGCATTCTGGCGACGGACACGGGGCACGGCATGTCGGCCGACGTGGCCGCCCGCATCTTCGAGCCGTTTTTCACGACCAAGGAACACGGCAAGGGCACGGGCCTGGGTCTCTCGACGGTCTACGGCAGCGTCGTGCAGGCCGGCGGTGCGATCCGCGTGCAAAGTGAATTGCGCAAAGGCACGACGTTCGAGATCCTCCTGCCGCTTGCAGACCTTCCCGTTGAAGCGGCCGACGCGCCCGATCGCACCGAGGTGAACGCGCTGTCAGGCCTTGTCGTGCTGGCAGAGGACGACTCTGCGGTCCGGCACCTGATGCAGGAGCTGCTCACCGGTGCGGGGTGCGAGGTCCTCACGGCCCGCAACGGCGCCCAGGGCATGACGCTGGTCTCGAGGCATGCGCAGGACATGGCACTGCTGGTCACCGACGTCGTCATGCCCGATGTGCGTGGCACTGAACTGGCCACACACTTCCGGCGACTGCGCCCGGACGGCCGGGTGATCTTTGTCACGGGGTATTCGGCGGACAACTCGCTCGCGTCGCTGGCCGCCGGAATGAACGCGCCCATCCTCCAGAAGCCCTTCCGTGTCGACCAGTTCCTCAAGGAAGTGGGTCGGGCCCTGTCGGAGGGCGAATGAGGTGGCTCGCACCCCTGCAGGCCGTGCTGCTGACCGTGTGGGTGGCAGGACCCGCGGAGGCTCAGGCCGGCGGCACGTATCACCTGTCCGTGTCGATTGCTGACAACCGGGGCCGGTCGATTCCCAACCTCACGGCGGCCGACATCTCCGTTCGTCTGGACGACCGCCAGGCGACGGTCACCCAGTTGGCAGTGGATCCCCGTCCGTTGTCCATCGTCATTGCGATGGACGGCCTGGTGGCGGAAGAGGCCCTGCAGGCCCGCGCGGCGTTGTCATCGATGTTGCGCCAGCTGCGCACGGCCGAGGGCACCCGCGTGGGGCTGATGCTCGGTCGCGGGGGCGCGTCTGCGCCGACGATGTACGACGCAACGACCGATGCCGGCGCGCTGGCGAATCAGGTCTCCCGTTTTTTTCAGTCCGAGGTCACCGCTCCACCGCAGGACCTGCTGGTCGGCGCCACCGAGGCGCTCGCGCGGGAGGAGAACCGGCGGCGTGTCGTGCTGCTCGCCTCGGTCAACCGCCGCACGGGGCGCGTACAGATTCCACAGGCCCTGATCACCTCGATGCGGGAACACGCCGTCACCCTTGTGGCGCTCGACATCGCCACATCTGTCTCCGGCGCGGCGCAGGATCCGGCGCTTCAGCTGATCGCCAATGCCGCTGGTGGAATCTTTGAGCGGTTGGCAGACGTCACCGCCCTGCAATCGGCATCGTCGCGATTCCTGTCGACGGTGCTGACGGCCTATCTCGTGACGTTCACGGTGGACGGTCCGCTCACCGGCCAGTTGGACGTGCGCGTGCGAACCCAGCCGCGGGCGACGGTCGTCGCACCGCACTGGGCAGTTGTTCGCCGCTGACGGCTGCGAGTTACTGCGGCAGCCGGCCGAACCACTCCAGCGGTGCCATGGTCAGCCACGGCACATACGTGATGAGCAGCACCGCAATGGCCAGAATCAGCAGCATCGGCAGTGCATCGCGCATCACCTGCAGCGCCGGCCGCTCAAACCGCACCGAGGCCACCAGCAGGTTCAGCCCCAGCGGCGGTGTCAGATAACCGAGCTCGAGGTTGGCCACAAAGATGATCCCGAGGTGGATCGGATCGATGTTGTAGGCCGCCGCAACACCCGACACCAGCGGCACGACGACAACGATGGCTGAAAACACATCCATCAGGCAGCCGACGATGAGCAGGAAGAGGTTGAGGGCAAGCAGGAACGCCAGCGGCGAGTGGACGTGTTCGGTCGTCCACGCAATCAACGCGTCAGGAATCTGCGCGTTGATCATGTAGTTCGTGAGGCCCACCGCAACAGCGAGGATGACGAGCACGCTGCCGACCAGGCCTACCGAGTCACCGGTTACCCGCACGACATCGCGCATGGTTGGAATGTCGCGATGAATGAAGCGCTGCATGATGAACGCGTACAGCGCCGCAACCGCGGCGGATTCGACAGGCGTCGCATAACCGCCCAGCAGGACGGTCAACACGACAGCGGGCAGGCCAATCTCCCACTTCGCGTTCCACAACGCGGCGCCGGCTTCGGCTGACGAGAACGAGTGTCGTGCGGCGCCTGAGCGAATGGCTTCGCGGACGCCATACGCCGCCAGCATCGTGAGCATCAGCGTGCCCGGCAACAGGCCGCCGATGAACAGATCCTCCATCGACAGGTTCGCGATGATCGCGTAGAGAATCAGCGGCAGCGACATCGGGAACAGCAGGCCGAGCGACCCCGCTGATGTCAGCAGCCCCACTGAGAAGCGCTCCGAGTACCCCTCTTTGAGCAGTGCAGGCAGCAGCAGGCCGCCAAGCGCAAGGATCGTGACGCCCGACCCGCCCGTGAGCAGCGTGAAGAACGCGCACAGCGCAGCCGTGGCCACGGCCGTGCCACCGGGTATCCAGCCGAACAACGCGCGGAACAACCGCAGCAGGCGCTCCGACGAACGCCCCTCGGCCAGCAGGTACCCGGCGAGCGTGAAGAGCGGAATCGTGGCAAGGCCCGCGGAACCAGTCAGTTCCTGATACGCCGTGATGAGCAGCACGGTCGGCTTGCTGCCCTGCGCCATGAACAACACGGCTGCTGCACCACCAAGCAGCACGAAAATCGGCGCGCCGAGCAGCGCAGCGACGATCAGACCGGCCAGCCACGGCCACACCGCCTGACCATCAAGCAGTTCGGGATGGTTCGCGAGATACCAGCCTGCGGCCGGACCCACGAGCGCGATGGCGCGAAGGACCCACGATGAGGAAGCCCGCCAAATCAGACGCAGGGCAATCAGACCAAACGCGATCGGCAGGATCAGATCCGCAACCCACACCGGCACACCGGCGGCGATTTCGGTGGCGTCGACGCGATCAAGTTTGACCAGGTTGATGCCGCCGACCATGAACACCGTGGCGACGGCGCTGCCGACGATCGCTGCGATGATGCGAGCGACGTCCGCAGTCCGGCTGTGCGCTAGGAATTCACCGGTGGCCAGCGACAGCAACTTGCCGTCCCGAGCGGCGATGGCTGCGCCCAACATGCCGACCCACATGGTCAGGTGCTGGGCAAACGGCGCGGATCCGGGAATGCCGGTGGCGAACCATTTCCGCAGGACGATTTCGCCCAGCGGGAGGAGGATGATGCCCGCCATGGCCACCAGCGCCACGGCGTTTTCGAGGCGGGCCGCGCTGCCCGGAGCGCGCTCGGTGGCGACGCTGCCCGCCGCCGTCACTTGACGCCCTTGGTCTTGCGGTAGGCGTTGCGCGCCTGAAGCGCGGCGTCAAACACGTCCGCCGGAACGAGTGTGCCGCGCATGGTCTGCACCATCGCGTCGGCCGTCTTTCGGAACTCCGTCATCATCGCCGGCGTGGTAGCCGTGACTTTCAGGCCGCGCTGCTGCATTGTGCCCACCGCGGTGGCATCCAACTTTGGTGCCTCCGACATGAAGCGCGCTTCGAGTTTGGCCGCTTCGGCCAGAATGACCTTGCGGTCGGTCTCGCTCATCTTGTTGAACGCGTCGTTGGTCAGCACCGTCGCGCCCACCAGCGGCGCGAGTTTTACGTCGAGCATGAACGGTGCATCCCGGAAGATCTGCAGGAGTGACGCGCCGTAGGCCGGGCTTGGCGCCGCTTCAATCATGCCGCGCTTGAGGCCGCCCACCATGTCGTTGAACGAGAGCGGAATCGGCTGGAAGCCGTTGGACTTGTACCACTGGATCGACTTGTCGTCGCCTTCCGTGGCGTAGAGCTTCACGGCCTTGAGGTCGGCGATCGTCTTGATCTCCTTCTTCGAGAACAGCTGCACCCACCCGCCGTGCCCCCAGTTGAGCACCTTGTACCCCTGCTTCTCGATCCGCTGGGTCATCATCGGCCGCAGTGCGGTGAACACCGCGCGGAACTCCTCCTCGTTTTCGAGGAAAAACGGCATCCCGAACACGTCGACGGCGTCGTCAATCCGCGCGAGTCCCGGAGGCAACAGCAATGCCGCCTGAAGTTCGCCAACGGCAGGACTCATCATCTTGACCGTCGAGGGCTCCGTGCCCAGCGTGCCGCCCGGGTAGACGCGCAGCGTGACGCGGCCACCGGTGGCCTTCGTCCAGGCATCTCCCATGTCGAGCAGCGCCTTGTGCCACGCGGAGTTGGCCGGCGCGAAGGTGGCCAGCTTCACGGTCACCGACTGGGCCAGCAGCGTGGACGACAGCACCGCGGCGGCGGCAGCAACGGTGAGCAGAGTCGAGTAGCGACGGAACAGCGTGAACATTACTTCTCCTCTTTCAAGAACAACTGATCGGCAGCGTCGAGCAGGATACGCGCGCGTCGCTGCAGGAGCATCGTCGTAAGACGTTCGGTCGGGTTGGCTTCCGGGTCGACAGCCAGCGCCTGGTTCATGAGTTGTTCGAACTCGGCGCGATCCTGGCGGGTGACCGAGATGCCCATCGCAAGCGAGATGTATGGTCCAGGCGACAGCCCCTTCTGCAACTCAACGGCACGCGCGAAGTGTTTGCGCGCCTCCTCTTCGGAGCCGCCGAGCAGGGCCTGACTGTTGAGCGTGATCATCAGTTCGTGGAGCGCACCATTCCACCAGCCGGGATCCAGGGCCAGTCCGCGTTCAGCCAGGGCGCGCACCGCCGGAAAGTCGATGGCCAGGTCGTCCGGGCTCATCGCCATCGCGAGCCCCCACGACGCCGCTGACCAGTACAACAACTCCACGTCGTCTTTTTTTGCTTTGGCGAGGGCCGGGACCGGATCCCGAAGCAAGGCCTCGTTGACGCCCTTGAATCGCACCTCAAGCGCCCGCATGCAGTAGCCATGTGCGCGCATGTACATCTTCAAGGTGCGGTCATCGATGGCGCGCGCCGCAGCGCGGTCGGTGAACCGGACCGCGTCGGCATCCGTCGCGAGAAATCCGTAGGCGTAGGAAGTGAAGCCGCTGCAGGTCGCGCGCAGCAGCGGCACGTGGCGCGGAATGCTCTCCAGCAGGGACTCGTACGTCTTCAGGCCGAACGGCACCGCATCGCGCACCAGTTCGGGATCGTTGTCGGACGTGATCGACGTGCCGGGTTCGGCCAGCGTGTTGGCGACCATCTTGGTGGCCTGGTTTCCAATGAACGAACAGCCGGCCACCGACCATGCCAGCATCCCGACCGCGGCGAACCGCCCCCACACCCCTCGCATCATCGACCCTTCCCTGCCAGACAAGTTCCCAGTGTGCCATACCGGGACGGTCTGGGGCGACCGGCGGGGTCAGCCGCGGGTGTCGCGGGCAATAGCGGCCGAAGTGTCCCGATTAGGCGGACAGCTTGAGTCGCCAGACGTACTCGCGGCCCGGTGCCCACGTGCCGTCACGCATCCGCGCACTTTTCGACAGACGTTCGGTGGGAGTGGACGTTTCCGTGTGTGTCTCCCGCCACGAAGACCCATCGGGACTCCAGAACATTTGGTCGATCAGGTAGTTGCCCTCCGGCGTCCGTGTGATGGTGCCGTCCGCCCGAATCCCCGGTGCGCCATGCTGCTGCAGCCGCACCGTGCCGGTGTTGGGATCCCAGAACTGCCGGAACTCCCAGAACACCTGAGTGTCCTGGCCACCCGCGACACCAAACAAACGACCTCGAATCGAGCGGCGACCGGGTCCCCAGTCCCACACGAGCACGTAGGTGTCCACCGGTTCGTCAGCGGAACGGTACCTGGTGTTGTCGGCCTCCCACCGTCCTCCGTTTGCCGTGAGCAGTGCGAGTTGTTCCGCAAACCACGGTGGCGGAGCCTTGGTCGGCTGAATCGCGCCGGATCCGACAACAACAACAAATACCGACAACAACAGGTGGGTCATGGTTCTCCCCTTACGAAAGTGACCCGTCGTTATTTGTGATGTGTGCTCTCCTCAAGGGCGCGGCAGCCAGGCCAGACGCCAGCCAGACCCAGGCACCGGTGAGACCTCGAGCCAGGGCAATGTTCGTCATCGGGCAGTTATGACGCGAGACGGACAGACGCGGCCTGTGGACTATCATCGGCGTATGGCTCACGGCCTTCGACTTGCCGTCACTGGTTTCCTGTGCCTGTCCTTCGCATCTGCGTGCAGCTCATCGTCGACGACGTCCCCAGGCACGCCGAACGCCCCGCTTGAATTCACTGCGTTTCCGCTGCTCCCCGGTAACGGGCGAGGTGGCTTCGCGGTGTCGCAGGCCGGTTATCGACCGACATCGAACGAGCCCATTCAACCTTACATCTGGTTCTTCAGCAGCGAGCGCCAGCTTGAAGTCTTTGCGCCGGCGGGCGGCATCGTGGAATCACTGACCACTGACCCGTTGGGCTACACGGAGTGGGTGGTCGGCGGTCACGGGGAGCGACGGTTCTACCTCAGAGGTCTCGGACTCAGCTTCACGGCCGGCCCCGGTGCAGTCGTGTCCGCAGGAGACAGGGTTGGCACGCGCTCGGTCGCCGACACAGGTGTGGGCCTCGGCGTCTGGAGTTCGGGTGTCAGCCAGCCGTTTGTCCGACCATCACGATATCCGGCGAGGATTCAACACGCCGAGTCCCCGATTCCGTATTTCCGGGTCGACCTCCGAAGCCAGGTGGAGGCACTTCTGGCCGGTCAGGGGGAATGGCGAGTCAACTACGATGTCGCCGGGCGACTGCAGGGTCTCTGGTTTGCGCCAGACGTGCCGCTGGCCTCGAGCACTGAGCCGGTGTTCAAGCCGGGCTGGCTGTGGTTCGTCGAAAATAGGACCGCCGGCGGGCCCCGCCTGGAAGCGACGGCCTGGCACCCGTCGATCGCTACCTACTTCCCGTTGTCTGCCGAGACGGGTCCCAGCCCGGCTGACGTCAGCACCGCTTCGGGCGTCGTCGACTTCCGGTTCCCGTATGCGGCATCCAAAAGCGTCGTGCTGCGTGTGCAGATGCTGGACGCCGACACTGTGCGGGCGGAAATTTTCGACTCGCACTACGGCCTGCCCACCGGATTCACTCCTGCGGCCCGCACCTTCATTCGCTGACGACGCGGCTACCGTAGCGCAACAACCGCATCGGTGAGCCTGGTCATCGCGGCCTCATGCAGCCTGATGTCGCGCTCCATCCGCGTGATCGCAAACTGGTGGTCGCTGAGTTCCGACTGGATGCGCACGCGCTCCCGTCGTTCGATGGCGATATCGACTTCCAGCTTCGTCGGGTCGACGGGCACATAGACGCGGCTGGGGCTCATGCGCAGGCGGTTCATCGCGCTGCGCTCCGCCGCCATCCGCAACTGCAGGCGCGCGATTTCCAAAGGGGCGTCAAGCGCCTCGAGCGCGCGGTCGCGCCACGTGTGGACCGCCTCGTCAACGGGGCGCGGCGTGCCGTTGACGGACCAAGATTCGCGTCCGCCGGCCCGTTCCAACCGCTGGACGGTATTGCCCTGCCTTGTCTCGATGACGATGCGCGCCGCATTGGCAACCCAGCGGCTCGGAGGGGCATCAGCGGTTCCGGCGTCCACCGCCTCAGCGAGCAGGCAGACCTGCAGGTCTCCGGCCGTGCGCTGAATCGCGCGATCACGCCCTTCGGAGACCGGCGCACGATCACACGGCGAAGACACCGGGCTCTGCCGTGCGGCGACCTGCGTGCCCATGAGAGACATGGCCGCCACGGCCAGGGCCAGTGACGACGTCAGAGTGAGTCGTGTCTGCATGCCGTAACAATGAGCCATCCGGCGCCCGAGCGCAACCCCGCCTCTCACCGCACGATGGGGCTCAACGTCACCTTCCACTCGACCGGAATCGTCTCCTGCGATGCCACTCCAGAGGAATGCAGCGCTCCTGAACAAGACTTCAGAGTTCAGTCGTCACAATCGCGGTATCGTGCAAACGGTGCATCGATGCGTCTACTCATTGTCGAGGACGACTTCAAGGTCGCGGGCGCTCTCCGGACTGGGCTGACCGGTGAGGGCTACGAAGTCGTTGTTTCCCGGTCCGGTGAGGATGGGTACTTCCGCGCGACCAACGAGCCCTTTGATGTCATCGTACTGGACTTGGGCCTGCCCGGCAGAGACGGACTCGAAATTCTGACCGGACTCAGGCATCGGGGATTGACTGTTCCAGTCCTGGTGCTGACGGCCCGCGACACCGTGGAGGATCGAGTCTCGGGGCTGGACTGCGGCGCCGACGACTATCTTGTCAAGCCGTTTGCGTTCGCGGAGTTGTCGGCCCATCTCCGCTCGCTTCGCAGACACGCTGCTTCGCGATACCTCGCGATCCCATCAGTGGGGAAATTGCCTCTTCAACTTCGGAACATACCTGGCGCCCGGTTACACGGCACACGTCGGGTGGATGGGTCTGCGGTTCGCGTTCTGACTGGCCTCCGAACGTTCGCAGCAGCCCACGGGGCCGGTGCCACGGCGGTGCCGGCCCCGTCGTTCTTCATGTCTCAGCCAGCACGCCTGCGAGCGCGCCGACCACAATCAGCCATGTCGAATTCACGCGGTAGCGGACCAACGCTACCAGGCTCCCAACGCACAGGCCGATGGAGACGGGATCAACGAGAGCCGTTCGCCCGAGGTGCCAGGACACGACGGCCATCAACGCCAGCGATGCGACATTCACACCATCCAGCACTCGACCGGCAAACGCGGACCGTCGCAGGCGCGGCACAAGCGGCCCGCTGACGGCGACGAAGACAAACGCCGGCAGAAAGATCCCGACCGTGGCCACAATCGCACCAGGCGTTCCCGCCACGACGTACCCGATGAACGTCGCCGTGGTGAACACCGGCCCCGGCGTGACCTGCCCGATCGCGATGGCATCAATCAGCTGAGCCTCGGTCAGCCATCCGAGACGCTGTACAAGATCCGCACGCAGAAAGGCCAGCAGGACATATCCGCTACCGTAGAGCACCGCCCCGGCCTTCGCGAACACCCAAAACACCGCATTCAGACTCACTGGTACAACTGCGGCAGTGGCCGCACCTGCGGCTGAACCCGTCGCGCTTGTGACGGCTGCAGTCCAGGCTGCCGCAACACCACCCCGCGCCATGGCCGCGCCGGCGCCGGCGGTCAAGCCGGCCAGCAACAGGATCGCGAGTTCATGCACACCAAACGCCGAGGCGGCGACGGCAACCGCGGCGACAATCGCAAGGCCGGACGTCCTGATCGCAGTCCGGCCCAGGCCCCAAAGCGCTTGCCCGACAACCGCCAACACGACGGGTTTCACGCCATACAACACGCCGGCGACCTGAGGCAGGGCGCCGTACGCGACGTACGCCCACGCCAGCGCCCACACGATGATCGATGCAGGAACGATGAAACAGACGCCGGCGACAATCAATCCGGGCCACCCTGCTCGCAGGTGACCGATGTGGATGGCCAGCTCCGTGGAGTTCGGTCCCGGGATCAGGTTCGTCGCGCCGACATAGTCAAGAAACTGCTCGCGGGTGAGCCAGGAACGCCGCCTGACCACCTCGTCTTCCATCAGCGCGATGTGGGCCGCGGGGCCGCCAAACGCCGTGGTGCCGAGGCGCAGAAACAGCCCCACAAGGTCGACCCAAGCACCACGACCCGCCGGAGTCACGACCGCACGAATCGGCTGTACTGGAACGACTGCATCGCTCCCCACGGAGTCGCATGCTGGTACGGCATCGACTCGACCAACGTCAGCACCTCCGCAAACTCGGCCGCCAGTTCCTCCGGCGCATACCGTTGCACGGGCAGGCCGCTGCACCGGTCCGGCCCATCGGGCGCAAACGTGGCCACAATGGCCGCGCCGCCTGGCTTGAGTGTATCGGCCAGATGCGCCCGATACCGTTGCCGCGCCTCGGGCGTGGTG
Organism: Acidimicrobiia bacterium; assembly: GCA_045862915.1. Taxonomy (GTDB): domain Bacteria; phylum Acidobacteriota; class Vicinamibacteria; order Vicinamibacterales; family SCN-69-37; genus SYFT01. The sequence continues at coordinate 34,728 of BTVE01000010.1, read as the reverse complement.
AGAAAGTGGAACACCGCGCGGTCGTGCCAGATGTCCATCGGTTTGAGCGACCAGTCGCCGGTCACGTCACCGATGATCCAGGTCGGCACATGCGCCGCAGCGCCCAACCGGGCCTGCGCACGTGCAACGGCCGAAGGCGCCACATCGAGCACCGCCAGACACTCGAGGCCGCGCCCCAGCAGTGCATCCACCAGCCGCGAGTTCCCACCACCGATATCAACGACGCACGTGTCCCTGGTCATGCCGGCGGCCTCCAGCATCCGCAGCGAGACGGCCGGCACGGGTTCGGTCCAACTGACCTCCGCGTCACCCTTCGACTGATACACCGTCTCCCAATGTGCGCGAGGATCCATCACTCTCCCCCTTCCAGCTTCTGCCTTCAGCGATCAATCGCCGGCACGGCCGCCTTGCCGGCGGACGGCCGGCACTGGCCCGTACCGTCGGAGGCCCCGGACGAACACCTGAGCGTCGATCACCCGAACCATGGAAGACCTCCGCCGGGAGTCTACCGCAGGACGTGTTGGCCCCCCCGGGCGGCCGAGTCGGCGTCTCATGCGCACCGGGAGCCTCCAGGCTCACCGGCTCGATCGCTGCACGACAACTGTCCCCTTGAGCATGTTCATGCCGCAGGCGAACGTGACTTCACCCGGCTGCTGTGGCGGAAGACGGATGGTCACTCGGGTGTCGATGGGCAGGTCACGTGAAATTCCCAGATCGGGAATGACCACATCGGTGCCGCACGTTTCTTCGACACGACGGATGAACACCAGATCAACTGCCTGATTCGCAGGGATGGTCACACGCGCAGGTACCAGGCCGGCCTGGGTGATCTCGACCACCCGTGTCGGAATGGCCTCTGCCGGAGGCGCCACCACCGGCGCCGGCCGCTCGACGGCCCGACGTGTGCGGGGCACCGGCGGAGCCCAGCCGAGCCGCTCGCGTTCCGCGCGCAACGCAAAACTGCCGGCGACCACCACCGCGTCACCCGGTAAGAGCCCATCGAGAACACGAACGCCTGACGAGGTCTGGGCGCCCAGTGCGACTGTGCGCTCCTCGAACGTGCCCGGCGATGTCTCGACGTACACGACGGCCGCCTCTCCCAGCATCTGGATCGCGCCTCCGGGCACGCTGATGCCCGTATCGCCGGTGACGTCCAGCTCGATGCTGACCAGCATGCCCAGGCGCAACGCTTCATCGCGATTGGGCACTTCGACACGCACCTTGACCGTTCGTGTCTCCCGCGCGACGACCGGCTCGATGTAGGTCAGCCGGCCGGTCCACGCCCTGCCGGGAAATGCGCCGGCCGTCACGCGCACGGAGGTTCCCACTCGTGTGTGTGCCAGATCGGACTCGAACAGATCTCCCATCACCCAGACCGAGGACAGATCACTCAACGTGACGACCGAATCACCGGCGTCCAGTTGCTGCCCGGGATTCGCCTGCCGGGCAATCACCTGTCCTGCGGCATCCGCGACGACCGCAAACGTGTCAGGAAGGGAGCCTCCTTCGCTGACACGGGCCAGCGTTGACTCCGACAGTCCAAGTCGACGAAGCCGCGCCTCCGCCGTCTTGACATCGGTGGCAGCGCGGACGTCGGCAGCCTCGGCAACCTCGAGGTCCTGACGACTGGCCGCGCCGATCTCTGCCAGGCGCTTCGCGCGTGTCAGTCGGTTGCCCGCAACATCCCTCTCCGCCCTCATTGTCAACCACATGCGGACCTCGTCAGTCAGCGCTGGGCTGCGCAGCGTGGCGACCACGGCACCCGACGCCAGCCGCGCGCCAAGCGTCACGGGCATGTCGACCACCGTGCCGGCCAGCAACGTCGTGATCTCAACAGTGCGATAGCCGTGTGGTTCGACGATGGCGGGAAGGCGGCGGATGGAGTCCGCCTCAGCGGCATCAACCCGTGCCACGTGGATCCCGGCGCGCCGAGCGGTCTCGTCGGACAACGTCAGCGCACCTCCCGATTCCGGCGTCGCGGACGATCGCGTGGTTGTATCGGCAGCGGCGATCGGAGGCGGCTCGTGCGGCATCGGATCGGCACCGCGTGGCCACAGGGATTGCGCCAGTGCGAGGCCAAGCGCGCCGACGGCGATGAGCGCAGCAGCAGAGATCAGTCGAGTCACCATCATCGAACTCCCGTCGCGCGCCGGACGTCAGCCCGCGCGCCGATGAGCTCACGCATGGCCGTCGTGTAGTCGGCCTGGAGCGCGAGAAACCGTCGTTCTTCTTCAATCACGTCAAAGAGGGTGGCGTCGCCAAGGGTCCAGGCCTCACGCACTACTTCGAGGTTTCGCTGGGCCAGCGCGAGCCAGCCGCCCTGGAATCGGGTCACGGTATCGGTGGCCGCGTGCTCCCGGGCGCGTGCGGCCTCGAGCTCGGCAGCCGCATCAATCCGCCGCTGCGCCAGTTCCGACGCGACCGCTCGTCGCGTGGCGTCGGCAGCGGCCACAGCGCCCTGTTGTCGATTCCGCCACGGCAGATCCACCATGACGCCGAGCATCGCTTCGTTCATGCCGTCCCGTCCGCCCGGCATCGCGATCGTCCGGCGCATGTAGCCGGCGCTGATCGCCAGGTTCCAACGGCCCTCACTGACGGCGAGGTCGCGCGCCGCAGCGGCCATCGCTTCTTCGGAAACGAGGGCGCGGATGTCCGGTCGATCGGCCAACACGTCGTCCGGCGTCGGGGGATCCGGCGCAGGCAACAACTTCACTTCGGCTTCGAGCGGCAAGGGCAACCACGCGGCAACGTCGTCGGTGATTCCCACGGCCGCCTTCAGCTCCGCCTCTGCGGCGGTCAGGCGCCCTGCCCACTGCGTGCGCTCGGCCTCGGCGCGCCTCCACTCGACGTCAGCGAGGTCCCGATCGAGCGGCCGACCGGCGCCGGTCTCGGCCCTGGCCGCGAGCAGGTCCAGGCGGGACTTTGCCGTTTGCGCCACCTGGGTGACCACGTCCAGTTGACGCCGGGCCCCAAGCACGGCGGCAGCGCGCACACGCACGAGGTACGCACGTTCCAACTCGGCCGCCTCCACTTCCGATGCCGTGTGCTGCACGTGATGGCTGGCGACGGCAACGCGCGCGTCCCTGCGGAACAGGTCGAGCGGCACCGTCACGCCAACAAACGTCTGGTTGTCTATGCCTCCGAACTCTTCGCGCCTGCTCACTTCGGCCGTAGGATTCGGGCGAAGTCCCGCCTGCTGCCGTTCGCCCTCGGCCGCCTCCACGCGCGCGCGGGCCGCAGCCAGCGCGGGCGCGCCTGTCATCGCTCGCTGCACAAGTTGTTCGATGCCGGATGCCACGCCCTGTGCGCCCAACCCGGCTGACAAGCTCGCAATCGCCAGCGTTCCGGGGATCACGAACCGCATGTGGTACTTCGTGGTGTTCATCGCACTTCTCCGTCAAACGACGCGGTTGCGGCCCCGTCAGGACCGAGCCACTCAACAACAAAACGCCATCCACCGGCCATCGAGAACTCCGAGGTGGCGGTCCACACATGGCCCTGCCCTGCGACCTGGACGGGAGCCGTCATGACCATGCCGGGCATCGCCATCGACACCGCAAGCCGGACGTCCCGTACTGTGACTGGCGCGCCATCTGGCGAGACAAACTCGAGCGTGAACGTGTTGCGGCCGACTCCCAGAGCCTGCGTCCCTTCAGCGACACGCAATCTCACGACCGTATCGCCGGCACGCACCTCGTGGAGCACGGAGCCCGTCGGCGCCAGCGTCGTTGCCGACGGCCACCACCACCAGGCGGCCACCGCCGCCAACACCAGCGCCAGGCTCACAACCACCGCCGGTCGGATGCGTGCACGTGGCTCGCTCTCGATCGCAACGTCGTCTATTGCCGGCAGACCCCGGCTGCGAATCCAGAAGAAGATCACCGGCGTCACCACGAGCACATGCAGGAGGGACGACACCATGCCTCCCAGCACGGGCGCCGCGAGCGGCTGCATCACTTCCGCACCCGTTCGCGTGCTCCACATGATCGGCAGCAGGCCGGCGACCACCGTGGAGACCGTCATCAGTTTCGGGCGCAGTCGCAGCAGGGCGCCTTCCATGACCGCATCTCGCAGCCGCGCACGAGACCACGCATCACCGGCGGCCGCCTGTGCCCGCGTTACGGCGTCTTCGAGATAAATGACCATCACCATGCCGGTCTGAACCGCGGTGCCGAACAACGCGATGAAGCCGACCCAGACGGCGACGGAGAAGTTGAATCCCAGGGCCCAGACGAGAAAGACACCGCCGCTGAGGGCAAACGGCACCGCCAGCAACACATGCGCCGCTTCAACCGCCGAGTGATAGGTGAAATACAGCAACACGAAGATGGTCAGCAGCACCAGGGGCAACACGATGCGCAGCCGCTCGCGTGCGTGCTGCTGGTTTTCATACCGGCCGCTCCAGCCGAGGTAGTAACCCTCAGGCATGGCGACGACCTCCGCCACGGCCCGCTTCGCCTCTTCCACGAATCCCACGACGTCGCGTCCCTGCACATTGAGCAGCACCGTCGCGAGGACCAGTCCGTTTTCGGCCGCGATCATCGACGGACCCCGGGTCGGCTCAAGTGATGCCACTTCGCTCAGCGGAATCTGCTGACCGGCGGCACTCACGATCGGTGTTCGACCGATGGCCCCGGCGTCACTGCGGAACCGCTCGTCGAGTCGCACTCGAATGGGATACCGCTCCCGCCCTTCAATCGTTCGTCCAACCGGTGTCTCACCGATGGCGTATTCGATGGTGGCCTGCACTTCGGCCACGCTCAGGCCGTAGCGCGCAGCGGCTTCACGGTCGACACGCACGTTCAGGTACTGACCGCTTGAGACCGGCTCCGGGTACACGTTGGCGGCACCGGGGACGGTCCGCAGCGCCGCAGCCACCTCTCGCGCAAGCCGCTCGAGTTCACGCAGGTCGCTACCGAAGATCTTGACGCCGACCTCCGACCGGATGCCGGTCGACAACATGTCGATCCGGTTGATGATGGGCATCGTCCAGATATTGGTCACCCCCGGCAGCTGCACGGCGCGGCCCATTTCGGCGCGGAGCGTCTCAAGCGTCATCCCATCCCGCCACTCCGCGCGCGGCTTGAGCGAGACAATCGTCTCGGTCATGTTCACCGGTGAGGGATCGGTGGATGTGTCGGCCCGGCCGACCTTGGCGACGACCGTCCGCACTTCGGGAAACGCCGCAATGGCGGCGTTCTGCACCGAGGCCTGCCGCATGGCTTCGTCGAGCGACACGCTCGGATCAGCGATCGGCATGAACATCAGGTCGCCTTCGTCGAGCGCAGGCATGAACTCGCTGCCGATGCGCGTGGACAACGCGACGGCCGAGAGGAACACCGCCATCGCCAGCAGCATCGTCGCGGTCCTGTGACTCAGCGCTGAAGCGAGCACGGGTGTATACAACCGGCGTACGGCACGCATCACCGGGTTGTCTTCCTCCGCGTGCATGCGGCCACCCAGCAGGAGCGTGCACAGCACGGGCACCAGCGTGACGGCCATCATCGTGGCCGCCACCATCGCAAACGTCTTGGTGAACGCGAGCGGATGGAACAACTTGCCTTCCTGCCCCGTGAGCGCAAACACCGGCACAAACGCCAGCACGATGACGGTCATCGAGAAGAACACCGGACGACCAACCAGACGGGTAGCGTCACGCACGGCCGACCAGACCGCGGCGCGATCCGTCGTCGGCACGCCACGTTGCTCGATCGTGCGAAACGCGTTCTCGGTGACGACGATGCCGGCATCAACGAGGACACCGATCGCGATGGCAATCCCCGACAGGCTCATCAGGTTCGATGAAATGCCGAGGTACTTCATCATCAGGAAGGACATCAGCACGGCGAGCGGCAGGGGAATGGTGACGATAAGAATTGATCGCACGTGCATCAGGAAGATCACGTGCGCCAGCGTCACCAGGGCGATTTCCTCAATCAACGCGAAGCGGAGTGTCTCAATCGCGCGTCCAATCAGTTCGGACCGGTCATAAAACGCGCGGATGGTGACGCCATCCGGCAAGCCTGGCTGGATCTGCGCCATCCGCGACTTGACGGCATCAATCACTTCCTGTGCGTTGGCACCGGCTCTGGCGACGATGACGCCTCCGACGGCCTCGCGGTCACCCTTGAGCAACGCACCTGTCCGGAAGGCGGCACCCAGCTCAACGGTCGCCACGTCGCGCACGTACACCGGCACGCCGCCGGAGGCCCGCACCACGATGGTGCGTACGTCCTCGATGGATTCGATGAGTCCAACGCCCCGGACGATGGCCCACGCGCCGTTGGTGTCGAGCACATTGCCGCCGACGTTGGCGTTGCCTGCCTGGACGGCACGCACCACGTCGCCGATCGACAGCCCGTACCCACGCAGGCGATCCGGATCGATATTGACCTGGTATTGACGGACGTCTCCGCCGACCGACGCGACCTCCGCCACACCCGGCACGGCGTTGAGCTGATACCGGATGAACCAATCCTGCAGACTGCGCAACTCGGCAAGCGAATGCCGATCGCTGTCGAGCGTGTACCAGAACACGTGCCCCACGCCCGTGGCATCGGGTCCAAGCACGGGCACCACACCCGGCGGCAGCTGAGTCGTGACCAGGCTCAGGCGTTCCAGCACGCGTGTGCGCGCAAAATACAGGTCCACGTCATCATCAAAAATCGCGTAGACCATCGAGAAGCCGAACGCGGACTGGGACCGAACGACACGGACGCCGGGTAGTCCCTGGAGGTTGGTCACAACCGGGTAGGTGACCTGATCTTCAACCTCCTGAGCGCTCTGCCCTGGCCAGTCGGTAAAGACGATGACCTGATGGTCGGAGAGGTCGGGGATGGCATCGACCGTCCCCGTGCGCATGGCCCAGTAACCCCACACGCCGAGGCACAGGTACACCCCGAGCACGACACCGCGATATTTGAGCGAACGATCCAGCAGCCAGTTGATCATCTCCACGCCTCGCCGGCGCGCGAATGTGCGCACCGAACCAGCCGGTGACACACGTCGCCGGCAGATAGAGAACGCGCGTCAGCGCGAACCCTTGCAGCGCGGGATCAGATGAGGAGGACGGACGTCTGCTGGAGAACAGCCAGCGGAGGTGGCGGCGACGGCTGGGGTCGTACGAGTCGCGATCGACTGAGGGGTTGCAGCAACGCCATGGCCGGCACCGGGGTTGATACCGCCAGCGTGCTCGTCGACTGAGGCGTCGCCGGTGTGGACGCGGGCGTTGGCGTGCCTTCCACCAGGCAGCATCGCGGCATGCCCGGTGTCTGGTCGGCTGGATGATCGGCTGCGCCAATCATTGCGTCACAACACTCGTGACAATCGTCCGGCATGGCGGACACGGACGCGACCGAGACGACAAGCGTGGCGGCAAACGTCAGCATCCACGTTGCTGCCGCACACCTGCGCACCCAGCCGGCCCGGGACTTCATGCCTTCACCACGCCTTCACCATACCCCCATCACGACGGGAAAGGCAATCATGGCCGCAAGGCATCAATCACCACCGCGGCCATCGCGCGAACGCCAACATTGATCGCGCCTTCGTCGATCACAAACGTCGGCGCATGCGGCATTGCGGTGTCAGACGCGCCCAGAAAGAAGAAGACTCCCGGCACTTCGGCTTGAAAGTGACCGAAGTCCTCACTGAAACCCGCCGGGGGCGCGCTGAGTTCTGAAAACGCGTTCGTCCCCAACGCCGCCTCAAGGGCGGCGCGGGACCGCGCAAACCAGGCTCGATCGTTGACCACGCCAGGCGCCACCTGATTGGCCAACATCATGCGGTCCGCCTTCGACGTCAGCGCGCCAACCGGCAGAGGCGACGTGTGGAGGCCAAAGATGACCGCGGGTCGTTCGCCTTCAAACAGGCCGGCATCAAGCATCGCGCGCGCGCCAGTCGCGCGTTCCTCAGCCGGCTGAAAAATGAACATCACGCGGCCCGGCAGGTCTGCCCGGCCGGCGGTCAGTGCCGACGCCAGGCCTAGCGCCACGGTGACGTGCAGGTCATGGCCACAAATGTGCCGCACGCCTGGCGTCAGTGACGCAAACGCCACAGGGTCAGGCGCGCGGGAGGGCACAGCGTCCATGTCCGCGCGATACGCGACAAGTGGACCGGGCTTCCCACCTTTCAGCATGCCAACGACGCCATGCCCGCCGACGCCAGTGCGCACGTCCAGCCCCAATGCACGCAGGCGGTCGGCCACAACCTTCGCTGTCCGCACTTCCTGACCGGACACCTCGGGATGTTGATAAAGATCGCGCCGCAGTTCGATGAGTAATGCGCGGTCGCGTTCAATGGCAGCAGTCACCGCGGCAGGCAACACATCGGGCCGCGCGCCCTGGAAGGCCACGGCCGCGACAACAATCAGCCAGCGTACGTTCATCGCGGGGATGATACGCGACCCTCAGTGGCGTTATCGGACGATCGGGCTCAGCGTCACCTTCCATTCGACCGGGATCGTTTCCGGCCGATAACAGACAGTGTCATCACACGCCTGGTATTCAAGCTCGCCGGCAATCGTGAGGACCTCTCCAGCGGCAGCCCGAGCCTGGACGTCTCGCGCCAGTGAGATCGTAATGTCCTGCGCGAGCGTGAACGGCGCCGAGAACACCTGCACGGTCTCGTTCAGCGGCTTGTAGTGATAGGTCGTTGACGCCGGGTATCGAACGGCGCCCGCCTTGAAGGCCGCATCGGGCTTGAGCGTCAGCGTGATCGGGATGTACCCCTTCTGGCCTGGCGCGTAGACATGCATCTTCGGACCGGGCGTCACACGCACGCTGAGGGTCACCTTGTGCCCGACCGCCGCAACGGCGTCGCTGGTCGACAACACAAATGTCGCCTGCCCACCCTTGAGCGTGGTGGTCTGCCCCGGCGTCGCGCTGGCCAGCACCGAGAGGATGCTCGTGGCGCTCCGGCGTTCCTGATACGGCTGCTCGAACGAGCGCGACACAATCTTCCCGCTGCGATCGAGCATGAACGTGCCCGGATGCGGAATACCCGCGGTGCGCCCGGTCGCCGCCGTGTTGAGGATGCCCCAGGCCGAAATCGTTTTCGATCCTGCATCGGACAACAGCGGGAACGTGATGCTGTGTTTATCCGAAAACGCTTTCAGCGTCTCGACAGAGTCATAACTGATCGCGGCGAGTCCGTAGCCCGCGTCGGTGACGTCCTTGAGATGTCGTTGCAGCTCGACCAGCTGCGTGCGGCAGTACGGTCACCAGTCCGCCGAACGGAAGAACACGAGCATCGTGCCCTTCGGCCCGGCAACCGAGGCCAGCGTTTGAGCCCGGCCCTGCTGATCCGGCAGCCGGAACTCAATCGCGCGCTGGCCCACTTGGGGTCCAAGCGTCGTGACATCCACCTGCTGCGCCTGCTGCGGTGAGGCCAGCAGCACACCACCGGCGAGCACCAATGCTCCGAGAACGGATCGCACCATGACTACCTTTCGTTCAGTCCCGCGTGCAGGTTACTCGAGGTGGCTCCGGAGCATCCACGCGTTCTTTTCATGGACGTCCAGCCGGCGCGTGGCCAGGTCTGCCGTCGCCTGGTCCCCGGCCTTCTCGGCGGCCTTGAAGACGGCTCGAGCGGCCTCGACGATGGTGGCCTGATCGGCCACGAGCGTCTTGATCATCTGCGTGGCCGAGGGGTGACCGCTGGCTTCCTTCACCTTGGACAACGCCTTGAAGTCGGTGTAACTGCCTGGTGCGTACGCGCCCAGGGATCGGATTCGCTCTGCGATGTCATCCACCGCCAGCGCCAGCTCCGAGTACTGCGTCATGAACAACGTGTGCAGAGTCGTAAACATCGGCCCGGTCACGTTCCAGTGATAGTTGTGCGTCTTGAGGTAGAGCGTGTAGCTGTCGGCCAGCAGGCGGGAGAGGGCATCAACCACTGCATCAGAGTGCTTCGACATGGCGACTTGTCCTTTCGCCACCACGGTAACACGTTCACAATGATGAAGCCGATGCTGTCTGTCGCCGCGCTGCTGTTCGTGGTTCTGACCTGGCCGGCCCAGCTGGCGCACGTGTCGGACGCGCCGACGGGTCAGGTGCGGGGGCGCGTGTTTGACGAATACCGCGCGTCGATTCCCGACGCCGCGGTTTCCATCGATCCCGTCGATCCGGATTCGCCGCTGAAGCCGTTCGACACCATGGCCGATGCCCGCGGCCGGTTTGACTTCATCGGTGTGCCGCCAGGCGCCTACCGCTTCACCGTGTCGGCTCGAGGGTATGCGACAACGGTCGTTGTGCACACGATTGCGGCGGGCGTGGACAACGAAGTGACGATCGTCGTGCGCAGGTGACCGGTCCTTATCCCGCGCTGACCGGACGGTACGGCAGATAGTCCGGTGTCCACATGCCGGCATCCACCCGGCGTTCCACCTCGGCGTCATCCAGCGCGGGTGCCGCGCCGCAAGCCACGAGGTCGCGGCCGACGGCAATCGCCACCTGGCGCGACACCTCACGCAGCGCCGCGAGTGGTGGAAAGATCGCGTCGTCGCTGGTAGCCAGCGTGAAGCGGAAGACCGCTTCGGCCGCCGCGGAGAACGCCTGATCGGGCAGCCAGCGGGCCTGGACTGCCGTGGCACCGAGACCGACTCCGGGGAAGATGAACACGTTGTTGCCCTGACCGATGCGTCGAGGGATGCCGTCAACGGTGACCGGTGGAAACGGGCTGCCCGTTCCCACGATCGCGGTGCCATTGGTCCAGGCCAGCACTTCGGCGGGCGTCACCTCCACACGGCTGGTGGGATTGGACAACGCCAGGATGATGGGCGGTCCGGAGGCGGCCATGTCACGCACGATGGACTCAGTGAACGCGCCGGGCTGCCCCGACACGCCCACCAGCACCTGCGGTGCGAACTGCCGAACGACTTCCGGCAGGCGCAGAGTGCCATCACCTTCGCGCCGCCAGCTCGCGACCAGATCCGGATCGGTGGCGATCTGTTGCTTGGCACCAGACAGGCCGGGCCGGTCGGCGACGATCAGGCCCTGCGAGTCGAGGCACAGGAAGCGCCGGGCCAGATCCCGTTCACCCACGCCGGCACCGCGGAGTGCCTCCCGCACGGCGAGTGCGCAGCCGGCACCGGACGCGCCCGCGCCCAGAAACACTACGCGCGTGTCCGACAGCGGTCGGCCGATCCTGCGCAGCCCCGCGCGGATGCCGGCCAGCACGATGGCTCCGGTGCCCTGAATGTCGTCGTTGAACGACAACACGCGGCGACGGTACCGATCGAGAACCTGGAAGGCGTTGCGATTGGCGAAGTCCTCCCACTGAACCAGCGCGCTCGGAAACACGGTGGCGACAGCCTCCACGAACTCATCCAGCAGATCGAAATAGGCGTCACCCCGCAGGCGTCGATGCCGCGCGCCGAGATAGATCGGATCGGCCAGCAGGCCGGGGTTGTCGGTGCCCACGTCAAGATCGATCGGCAGGCATTCGGCCGGATGCACACCCGCGCCAATCGCATACAGCGCCAGCTTGCCAATCGCGATCGGCATGCCGCCGACACCTTGATCACCGATTCCCAGAATCGCCTCGTTGTCGGTCGCGACGATCACACGGGGACTGACCCGGCTGTTGCGGAGCACCGCGGCGATGCGGCCCCGATCGGCGGCTGAGATGTAGAGACCGCGGGCGCGCCGGTAGATGTGACTGTATTGCTCACACGCTTTGCCGACCGTCGGGGTGTAGATGACGGGCACCATTTCTTCGAGGTGCTGCAACACGAGCTGCGCAAACAGGTGCTCGTTGCGATCCTGCAGACCGGCGAGAAAGAGATACCGGTGGACGTCATCACCCGCGCGCTGGTAGTTGCCCCAGGCGCGCTCCACCTGGTCGACCGGTGACTGCACGGCTGGGGGAAGCAGCCCGAGCAACCCGAGTTGTTCCCGTTCATCCGAGGTGAAACACGTGCCCTTGTTCAGGACCGGGTCGTCCTTGAGCGCCGCGCCTCTGACACTGACCGCCACGTACCGCTGCCCCGATTGAGGATCAACTCGAACCTCGAACGGCTTCACAGGGCGGGTCAACGCAATGTCGATGCCGTACCTGGAACAACACAGCCGCCCACGAATCGGCACCTCAGGCAATTTCCTCAGCGACACCTCGTGGGAAATTCCCCGACCGATGGGGACGGGTTGACTACCCGCGGCTTCGCGTCCAGAGAGCCACAACGCCAAACACCGCCGCTGACGACAGCGCTACCGGCAGGAAGTGCCACGTCAGGATGTGGGCGTGGGAGGTCACAGGGCAGATCATCTCGGTGCCGAGCACACCAAACGCGAGCGCGGCAATGGCCGCCATGCCGGCCGTCCATCGCCAGTCGAGTGGCGTGGCACTGCGCGCCATCGTCAACAACAGCGCGGCGGGACCGACGCCGATGCCCCACGTCTTCCACAGACAGCTGCTGCCCCACCCGCCCCGAGTCAGCTGCGCACCATCGATTGCGGCGTCCACGAGCAGGATCGTCAACCACACCACCAGCAGGCCGGGGGGAATCCACCGCAGCCACGGTCGGCTCACAGCACCGGGGACGGCCAGGCCCATCGTCAACATCGCGGCGGAGACACCAATCGCCAGGACGAGCACCGTCGTCACCACGAAGGCGGGATCGGAGATGGCCATCGGCCAGTTGTCACGGAGGCCGCGCAGCGCGACAGCCGCGCCGACGGCCACGACTGCCAGGAGGATCCATCGGGCCGCACGGACGCGCGGTGCCGGCAGCGGGGTCACCGGCGATACATCCGCCACAAGTTCAGCAATCAGTCGTTCGTGGCTCATGACCTGTTCTCCGGCGTCCCGCCCAGCAGCGTTCGCAGTCGTTTGTAGCCTCTGTGCGCCATGACCTTCACCGCACTCTCCGACATCCCATGCCGGGCCGCCAGACTTTTCACCGATTCCTCCCGCAGCTTCAGGCCTTCCACGATGTCGCGCTGCCGTGCCGGCAGTGCAGCCAGCGCTGCGTGCACCGCCGCCATGTCAACGGCATCGTCCGGGTCGCCGACGTTCTGGGAAGACGCGGTCGCCTCCAGGTGATCGGACGCGTCCTCGCGCAGCCGCACCCGGTGTTCACGTCGATACACGTCAACGATGCGGTGGGAGGCGATGGCGTAGAACCAGGGCGCAAAGGGACGCGTGCCGTCCCATGTGTGACGCGCGCGATGGACGGAGATCAGCGTCTCTTGCACGGCATCGTCGATCCACGTCGTCGCGCCGGCACGATGGCGCACGAATCTCCGCGCGACGATGGTGAGTGTCGCGAGCAGGTGCATGTATGCAGTCTGGTCTCCGCCCTGTGCTGCCTGCATCAACGCAGCGGCCTGGGCCTCTTCCGCGGCGGTCATGGACGCCACACGGTACTACGGGCAACCAGCCGGGTGGTTACATGGCGGCCGGACTGCTACTGCTGGCGCTCGAACGTGCGGACGAGATCCCGCTGGGGCCCGGCTTCGCGTGAGTGACAGCTGATGCAGGCGCCACCCCTACGGTCCACGGAATAGGCCGTGGCGCCTGTTGGTGTGTACTCTGCCCAAAGCCATCCCTGCCCGGCCGCCCCGTTTGTGCTGTCCTTGACCATGATCACGTAGAGCGTTGGCGCGGCGGTCGCGGAAGGTCGCACTTCCTTGAACACGACGGCACCATCCGGAAAGGTTCTCCCTGCGGGAAGCCGGCCGTCCACAAGCGCGCCGGCAGCGGTCGCGTTGAGTGTCACACGGACCACGGGCGCGTGCGCCTCTGACCCGTTCAGTCGGCCGGTCGCGAACTCCTCGACCCGTGGAAACACTGTGTATTGCGTGAACGGATCCGACTGGGTGACCAGGCGGAACAAGTCGGCGTCACTCCGCACGCCGGACGATCCAGGAGCGTCAGCGGCGGGCGCCGTTGTGCCGCTGCATCCGGCAACTGCGCACAGCACCCCTCCGACCACGGCAATGCGAACATTTATCATCAATGACCTCCAATGCACTGACTTCGAAGGTCGGGTGACGGAAGTTACCGAAGTCGTCTGCCGGTCGAAGTCCGGTAGACTCGTGCGGCATGGCTGACAACTGGGTAGACCTTGGTCTCGCGGATGCGCTGAAAGCGCGCCCCCTGCAGTCGATCACACACGGCCGCACGCGACTGGCGCTCTCGTATGTTGACGACGAGTTCAGCGCGATCTCAGGCGTGTGCAATGACGTCGGCGGCCCGCTGGGCGATGGGCGGCTGGACGGCAACTACGTGACGTGCCCGTGGCACGGCTGGAAGTTTCACTGCCGGACCGGGGAAGGCGAACCCGGCTACGAGGCCGACCGCGTGCCCAGACACGACGTCGAGCTGCGTGACGGCCACGTATGGGTCAATCTCACGCCTGCCACCTCGCGACACAAGATGCCGCACGAACCCCATCCACTGGCGCGCCCGGTCGCACGCGCCGCCGGCCCCTTGCGGGTCGGCCATGTTCCATCACGCAGATGGACAAGAGCGACCAGATGGATCAGGTCTACGAAGCGATCGTCCATTGGGCGGACGTGATCCTGATTGCGACGCCGATTCGATGGGGGGGCGCCAGCGCGCTGTATTACAAGATGGTGGAGCGCCTCAACTGCGTGCAGAACCAGATCACGATTCGCAACCGTGAACTGATTCAGAACAAGGTGGCCGCGATGATCATCACCGGCGGCCAGGACAACGTGCAGGCCGTCGCCGGACAACTGCTGGGGTTCTTCGCGGAAATCGGCTGCGTGTTTCCCCCGTTCCCGTACATCGCCCACTCCCGCGGCTGGACGGCGGAAGACATGGAACGCAACGTCGCCGACGTCAGCAACAGCCACGACCTGCACGAAGCGGCGCGGAGCCTGATGGATCGATCCCTGACCACTGCGGCTCGTCTTGTGCAGACGCCGCACCACGACACGACGTGCCGCGGTGGCCGCAAGGCGCATCGATTGCGCGACGTTTAGGGCGCCGGCGTCTCGGCGTGAGCTTCGCACGATGTAACCGCCCGCTCGACCCTTGCGAAACAGACAGTGGCACGGCAATCACCGTTGTCGTCGAATCGTTTCTTTCACAAGGAGTTCACTTATGCCCGTCAACAAACGTCTCGTCATCGCCTCGGCCCTTGCGGCCGCTGTCTCCGCTCCCGCACTCTACGCTGCGGTCACCACAACTCAAGCCCAGGCCCCGGCGTTCAAGGCCGAGAAGTGCTACGGCATTGCCAAGGCCGGCAAAAACGACTGCGCGTCCACCGGCAACAACTCGTGCGCCGGACACTCGAAGATGAACGGCGATCCGAAGGCGTGGATCTTCGTCGCCGAGGGCTACTGCGAGCGCATCGTCAACGGCACGAAGCAGCCGATGTAACAGCTCAGGACGGGTGGTCATCATGCGCGCATCCCTGAATCCGCTCGACTCAGGCGCCGGACTCGGCCTGCGGCTCCCGCATCTGGCCGAGGTGGTGGCCACCCGACCACACGTCCCGTTCTTCGAGGTGCACCCGGAGTCGTTCCTCGCCAACCCGCACGCCACCGAACTGCTGCTGCAGATCGCCGAGCACTACCCAATCTCGATTCACACCGTTGGTGTGTCGGTCGGCAGCACGTCAGGCGTTGACCGCGCGCACCTTCACCGCGTGAAGGCGCTCGTCGATCGCGTGAACCCCGTGCTGCTCTCCGGTCACGTCGCGTGGTCCACCCACGAGGGGGAATATCTCAACGACCTGCTCCCGCTGCCGTACACCGACGAATCCCTGTCCGTGCTCACACAACACATCAACGAAGTGCAGGACACGTTTGGCCGGTCGTTTCTGCTGGAAAACCCCTCCAGCTACGTCGGCTTTGTCGGCTCGACGATGACCGAGCCGGAGTTCCTGACTGAACTGGTGGCGCGCACAGGATGCCGGCTCCTGGTGGACGTCAGCAACATCCACCTCAGCGCACACAACATGGGCTTCGACGCGCACGCGTACGTGCGAGCGCTCCCCTGGTCTGCGGTCGGCGAACTGCACCTCGGCGGGTTCGAGGTTGAAGACGATGACGCGACACCTGGGGGGACGGTCATCATCGACACGCATGGCACCGTGGTTGATGAGGCGTCATGGGCGTTGTACGAATACGCGGTCGCCCACATTGGCTCGAAACCCACGCTGATCGAACGCGACAACGACATTCAGGATCTCGGCTCGTTGATCCACGAGGCCCGGCGTGCACGGACGCACGCTGAGGCGGGCGTCACGGCGGCTGAACACAATCTGTCGGGGACCCGCACGTATGCCCTCGCTGGCTGAGACGCAGGCCGCCGTGCGCGCAGGGGTCGTCATGTCCGACGACGCTTGGGTGAAGCCACTTCTGATCGGCGGCGCCGATCCGACGAGGCGGCTCACGATTCACCGGCGTCACTATCAGGCCAGCCTGATCGAAACGTTGTGTGGTCGATTCCCTGCTACGGCGTGGCTGATTGGCGATGCCGCCGTGATGGATGCCGCGCGCGAGTTCGTCGCCGTCCATCCGCCGCGTGTCTTCTGCATGGCGGAGTTTGGCGCGCTCTTTCCGGCGTGGCTGGGCGCACGAGCACCCCTCGCGCACATCACGTACTTGGAGGCGTTCGCAAGGCTGGAATGGGAGTTCGGGCGTGTCTCGGTGGAAGTCGCGCGTCCATCGGTGCCTGTCCAGTGGCTGCAGACGCAGGGGCCCACCGGCCTCGGCACGCAGACACTCGCGCTTCAGCCGGGAACCGCGTGGGTCGCGGCCGCTCACAACGTCGATGACCTGATGCGCGCGTTCCTCTCCGAAGCGGCGCCTGAGCGGTTCACCCTCGACGACTCGCCCCGCTGGATTGAAGTTCGAGGCTCGCGCGGAGACGTGACGATTCGTTCCATCTCGCAGGGCGACTGGTGCTTCCGCCGTGCGCTTGCCAACGGCCACTCCATTGAAGGCGCGGCCGGTGCGGCACTCGATGCCGACGACACGTTCGACCCTGGCGCCACTCTCCTCCAATTGTTTTCCGAAGGTCTTGTTGTATGTCCCTAGCTGCCCGTTATCACGCCATCACGTCCCACCTCGACCGGATTCCCATGTCCGTGCTACTGCTGCTCGCGCGTGTTGGCGTCGGCATGGTGTTCTTCAAGGCCGGACTCCTCAAATACGAGTCCTTTGAATTCACCGTGTTGCTCTTCCGCGACGAATACAAGGTGCCCTTTCTGGACCCCGAGTTCGGGGCCCGCATGGCCATGATTCAGGAGCTCGCGCTGCCGGTGTTCCTGTTCCTCGGTCTCGGAACGCGTCTCGCGACGCTGCCCTTGTTTGGCATGATCGCGGTGATCCAGACGTTCGTGTATCCCAACGCATGGGCCGACCACCTCTACTGGGCCGGTACGCTGCTGTTGATTCTGGCGAAGGGCCCAGGAATGTTCTCGCTCGACTACCTGATTGGCAGCGCGACCGGCGCGCGGATCGGCAATCATCAAGCCGCATGACAGGAGGGCTGCGCGTCGCGGTCGGCGTTCTGGTTGGCGCCGCGCTGGTGGGCGTGGGCGCAGATGTCCGCGCGCGCGCGACACAGGTTCCACCTGTCTCGGTCTTTCTCGACGCCGCTGGAGCTGACGCTGCAGTGGCTGACAGGGCGTTGGCGCAGATCGCCGCATCATGGAAAGACGGCTGGGCCGCCATGTTCATCGACGTGGCGCGCCTGTTGCCGCCTCGGGTGGTGAACGGCGAGCCCTTTCCGAACCCCGTGCGTGTCCGCCTGATCAGGTTCCTCGAGCGGCAGACCGGTCAACGCTTCGGCGATGACCTCAACCGCTGGCGCGAGTGGATGTGGAGCCTCCCCTTCGACCCACACCCCGAGTACGCCGCGTTCAAGGCGGCGGTGTACGCGCACATCGATCCGCGCATGCGGCAGTTCTTTGAGTCCCGCACACGCGCGACCATCCGACTCGATGAAGTGGACTGGGGCGGTGTTGGGGTAAACGGCATTCCCCCGCTGGATCACGCGCGCACCATTCCCGCGGCAGAAGCCGGCTATCTCGGTGACTCACACGTCATCTTCGGACTTGTGGTGAACGGTGAGGCTCGCGCCTATCCCAAGCGCATTCTTGCCTGGCACGAAATGGCGCTCGACCGCTTCGGTAACGTCGACCTCACCATCGTCTACTGCACACTCTGCGGCTCGGTCATCCCGTACAAAAGCGTGGTTGGCGACACGAAGCGGACGTTCGGCACAAGCGGCCTGCTGTATCGTTCGAACAAGCTCATGTTCGATCGCGAGTCGATGAGTCTCTGGTCCACGCTCGACGGCACGCCGGTGATCGGTCCACTCGCGGGACAACCGCTCACGCTTGAAGCTCTGCCGATCGTCACCACCACGTGGGGCGAGTGGCGACGCACCCATCCGAAGACGACAGTGTTGTCACTCGACACCGGGCACGATCGCGACTACGGGGAGGGTGCGGCCTATCGCGACTACTTCCAGACCGACCGCCTCATGTTCCGTGTGCCGAAACTCGACACCAGGCTCAAGAACAAGGATGAGGTGCTGGGCCTCCTTGTGCCGGCAGTCGGTGGTGGTCGCCAGGCCGTCGCATTTTCAGCGGACTACCTGGCCCGTACACGCATCCATCACGAAACGGTCGAAGGCCGCTCGTTTGTCGTGTTGACCTCACGACGCGGCGCCAATCGTGTCTTCGAGGTGGGCGACACCCGCATCGTCGAATGGATTGACGACGGGCGGGTGCGGGACGGGTCGGGCACACGCTGGACCGTCACCGAGGACGCACTGGTATCAGAAGGCGGCCGACGAAAGTTGCCCCGCGTGGCCGCCTTCCGCGCGTTCTGGTTTGGCTGGTACGCGCAGTTTCCGGACACGCGGCTGGTGAAGTGAATCAGTGCGCCATGGCGCCCTGCGGCACGTTATCCGATCCGCTCGTTTACCGCGCGCGTGAGACCTTCAGGGTCTTCGGTGCCGATCAGCGCCCGCCTGCCGTTCGATAGTTCGAGCTCGACGACCTGACGGCCAGCCACGTTGTACAGCAGACCGCGGGGCACAAATCGGATTCCCCACCCGGCCCACCACGGCGATCGCGAGGGTCGCGCCGACCGAATCTCCGAAAGAGGAATCGTGCGCTGGTAGCCCACGCCGAACGCCACTCGCACCGCGTTGGACTCGACCGTCACCGTCAGCCAGCCGAACAGAGCCACGATGAGCGCGCCGAGCGCCAAGATGCCGAGGCCCAGCGGTAGATGCCCGGCCACGCACATGACCAGGCCGATCGTGAAGAAGAACACGAGCGGAATCCCCCCGGTCAGCCATCCGATCTGTGTGCGGCGGTAGCTCATCGGCGCATTCTAACGGCTGGGCTTAGCACCACGTAGAGTGAGCCCCACTCAGTACTGCAACACGCGTAGACCGGGAATCCTGGTGAAGTCCTTGACATTCCGCGTCACCACCGGCGCATCGTCGAGCACCGCAGCAGTCGCGATGAGTAGATCCATGGCAGCAACAACGAGGCCGGCCTGCCTGATGGCTGCGAGCAGTCGCGCATAGGTGGGCGCAAATCGATCGTCTGGATACACCACCAGCAGGCCTGAAATCAGTTGATCGACGGCCTCGTGGGCGTGCATGGGTTGTCGGGTGAGCTCAGCTCCAGTTCGTAACTCACACAACACGTGCACCGAGACGGCCAGGACTTCCGCCGCGTCCAGCGATTCAAGAAATTCGAACGCCGCCCCGGGTCGATCGCGTAAGGTCTCGCGTTCGAGGTCGATGAGAAAGCTGGTGTCGAGATGAATCATCGACGCCCGCGTTCGTCTGCATCCAACAGTACGACCCGTGCAGGATCGTCCGCTCGGTCACGCACGAGGGCATCGGCCGCCTCCACCGCCGCCTCGGGCAGCCGGACGTTGCGCAATCGCTCAAGAAACCGACCGGCGGTCGGCTGCGGCCCAAAATGCTCCTTGATCACCTGAGAGAAGGACTGGCCGGCACGTTTGCGACGCGCCAGCGCCTCGTAGGCTTCAAGGTCAATGGTGATCGTCTTCACGGCCATGCACTTATCGTGCACTGACCGAGCAATCGGGTCAACGAGTCCTCGATAATCCGTGATGTACATACAAATAACTCGTCATTTATGGCTAGAAAGACCAATATTGACCAATAAATTGGCTATAATGACGATATATGCAAGAGAGAGAGCAGCGGTCGGACCGGGCCGTCCTCCAGGAGCTCGGTCGCAGACTGACTGACGCCAGGCTCGCGCACAACCTCACCCAGACGGCTTTGGCTCAGGAGGCGGGCATATCGAAACGCACCGTCGAGCGTCTGGAGTCAGGCGAGGTCGCGTCGCGGCTATCGGCGCTCGTGCGCGTGTTGCGTGTGCTCGGGCTGCTGGACCGTTTTGAGGCTCTGATCCCCGAGCAAACCATCAGTCCGGTTGAACAGCTCAAGCTCGAAGGGCGTCGCCGGAAACGGGCGTCAGGACGACGGGTGAAGGTAACTGCGACGCGCACGTGGACGTGGGGCGATGAATCGTGATCGCTGAGGTGCGGCTGTGGGGCAGCACGATCGGCGCGGTGGCGATGGTCGACGGGCGGGACCACGCGGCGTTTGAGTTCACGCCCGAGTTCTCGCGCAGTGGCATCGAGGTCGCGCCGTTGATGATGCCGCTGGGATCGTTGGTGTACGAATTTCCCACGCTGCCTCGTGCGGCCTTTCACGGCTTGCCGGGCATGCTCGCAGACTCACTGCCCGATCGGTTCGGCAACGCGCTGATTGATGCCTGGCTTGCGACACAAGGCCGGACGCCGGCGAGCTTCACGCCGGTTGAACGGCTCTGCTACACCGGGTCCCGCGGCATGGGTGCACTCGAATATCGGCCTGCGCTTGGCCCGCGCGCCGGCCAGTCCACGCCGGTAGACGTTGAGGCACTCGTGCAACTCGCCTCCGACGTCCTCACCCGACACGAACACGTGGGTGGACGATTGGATGACGATGCGGATCCGAGTGGGCTGACGGATATCCTCGTGGTCGGCACATCTGCTGGCGGCGCACGGGCCAAAGCCGTCATCGCGTGGAATCCACAGACAAACGAAGTGCGATCAGGACAGGTGCCTGCCGGTGACGGCTTTCAATACTGGTTGTTGAAGTTTGACGGGGTCGCCGGCAACCGTGACAAGGAACTCGATGACCCGCAGGGGTACGGCGTCATCGAATACGCATACTCGCTGATGGCTCAAGCCGCCGGCCTGACCATGACCGAGTGCCGCCTCCTCGAGGAACATGGCCGGCGTCACTTCATGACGCGACGTTTTGATCGCGACGATGCGGGACGCAAGCTTCACATGTCCTCGCTGGCCGCGCTGGCCCATTTCGACTACAACCAGGCGGGTGCGTACGGCTACGAGCAGGCGTTTCAGGTCATGCGCACACTCGGTCTCCCGATGTCGGCGCTGGAAGAACAATTCCGCCGCATGGTCTTTAACATCGTCGGACGCAATCAGGACGATCACGTGAAGAACATTGCGTTCCTGATGGACAAGGCCGGCACGTGGTCGCTCGCGCCGGCGTTTGACGTGACGTACAGCTACAACCCGGCGGGCGCGTGGACGTCAGCGCATCAGATGACGGTGAACGGCAAACGTGACGGATTCACGCGCGACGACCTGCGTGCCGTTGCTCAGGTCGCAGGACTCAAACGTGGGCGGGCTGACGCGATCGCCGACGAGGTCACCGCTGCGGTCCGCCGATGGCCGGAATTCGCCGCTGCGGCTGGGCTCGGCGAAGAGGTGACGGCCGCGATCGGTAACGCGCACCGCGTCATCGCTGCTCGTGGCTGACGCTCAGCCAGGTCCCACCGACCCACACGTCGCCGGCCCCGCACTCAGCCAGGCAGGCTCGAACGATGCAAACACCAGCGCGTTGACGGTGCCCCGTTCGTAGAGCAGGCCCACCCGGCCGTCCGGCAGTCGAGTCAGCGTCGAATACGAAGCGGCACCGGGCTCAACGACGACCGGCGCCGACCACGTCTGCCCATCGTCACACGACCGTCGAATGACGAGGTTTTCGCGTCGGCTGGAATGGTTGGTGTGTGACAACAACAGCTGTCGTGCTTCGGGCGAGCCGGCTGGAGCGTCGGGAAACAGTCGCATCACCGATCCGTTGTTGGCCGGATCAATCAGTGCGGGTTCATCGCGTAACCCCGTCCACGTGGCGCCCCCGTCGTTCGACCACGCGACCTTTCGAACCGGACGCGCGCGAATGGTCAGCATGAGTCGGCCGTCGGACAACTCCACCACCTTGCTCTCGTCGGCGTCCGGCCCCACCAGCGCGCCCATCTCCCACGTCGCGCCATGGTCGTCGCTGTAGGCCGTCGCCGCCCAGTTGCGCCCATCACGCCGCACAACATAGGGCTGCAGCAAACGGCCGGCACGTGCCCCGAACCTCAATTGGGTGCCCTCCCCTGACGCGGCAAACAGTCCGCCCCAGTCGGGCTGCTTGATGGTGCTGGTCAATCGACGCCACGTCCACGTGACGCCATCGTCATCCGAGTATCCGTAGTCGGCGTGCAGCACGTCGGGGTCATCGTCACGATTGCCGGATTTCGCGCCGAAAAAGCCCTGCTGCTGGCTCGCGGCGTGGAACAGGAACACGCGCCCGTTGACGCGATCGACGATGAAGCTCGGATCGCCGTAGCCTTCCGGCGCCGGCCCCCGGCGCACGACCGTCTGCGGACTCCACGTTCGGCCTCCGTCCCTGCTGCGGCGCATGACAATCGACAGCGGTCCCGGCAAGTCGGCCAGCGTCGGCCTTGCGTCATACGCCGCCAGCACCGTTCCGGCGGTCGTCGTGGTCAGTGCGGGAATTCGATAAAACGGCGAGCCGGTACCGGCGGTCGCGATCACCTGCGAGTCAAGAGTTGGCTGGGCCGTCGCAGAGGCGAGGACACACAACCCGGCGACGGTGACGGTCAGTCGCGTCATCGCTTCTTGAAATTCCAGCGTTCCACCGGAGATTCGGTCCGGCTCTCCATCACCGCGCGTACGCGGGCAACGATGTCCGGATGCGCATCCGCAACATTGTTTTTTTCTGACGGATCCGCGGCCAGGTCGTACACCTCGATCGGTGCGTCGGCACTGTCGTGCCCCCCGAGGCGCACACCCTTCCAGTTGCCGAGTCGTACGGCTTGCGCTCCCTTCCAGAGACCGTGGTACTCCCAGTACATCGACGCGTGCACACGTTGCGTGCCGACCCCCGTCAACGTTGGCACGAGAGACAGCCCATCCAGCCCATCTGGTGTGGCGGCGCCCGCCAGTTCCGTGAACGTCGGGAACATGTCCCAAATCGCTGAGGGGTGCGCAGACTCGGTGCCCGGAGCGATCTTCCCGGGCCACCGGGCAATGAACGGCACGCGGATGCCTCCCTCATACACGGATCCCTTGAGTCCGCGAAAGTCGCCCACGCTGCGGAAGAACTCGGCGTTCACGCCGCCGTTGTACGTGGTCCCGTTGTCGCTCGTGAAGATGACGATGGTGTCGTTGTCGAGTCCGAGCTCCTTGAGCGTTGCAAAGAAGCGGCCGATGTGGCGGTCCATGCGGGAGATCATTCCGGCGTAGGCCGAGAGTGGCCGCGGGTGCGGCAGGTAGCTGCGATCGCCGAGGTAGGGCTTTTCGTCGAACATCCCCTCGTATTGCTTCAGTTCCTCGTCGGGCACCTGCAGTGCGGCATGCGGTACGGTGAAGGGCACGTACAAGAAGAAGGGGCGATCTTTGTGCTCCCGGATGAACCGCACGGCATCATCGGCCATCACGTCGAGGCTGTAGTCGGTGCCCTTGTATTTGTCGTATGAGCGCGGGTCGTTCGGATCACCGTCGTGTTTCTGATGCGGCGAAAAGTACGTGTTGCGCAGCGCGTACCACTCTTCGTTCTGCCACAGGTGCGTCGGATAGAAGTTGTGCGCCTGTTTCTGGTCCAGGTAGCCCAGAAAATAGTCGAAGCCGTGTTTGGTGGGTACGCCCTCGGTGTTCGGCCCTCCAAGGCCCCACTTGCCGATGATGCCCGTGGCGTAGCCAGCGGTCTTCAGCACGCGGGCAATCGTCTGTGTGCCGGCAGGCAGCGGCATCTGGCCGCGCTCCTCCGCATCCAGGTAGCCGCCGAACTCGAGATTGTCGCGAATGACGCTGTGGCCGGTGTGCAAGCCGGTGAGGAATGACGCGCGCGTCGGCGCACACACCGGGCTGCCGGAATAATGGTGCGTCAGCTTGATGCCCTCCGCCGCCATCTGATCGAGCACGGGGGTCTTGATCTTGGTCTGACCGAAGGCGCCGACCTCGCTGTAGCCGAGGTCGTCAGCGAGGATGTAGATGATGTTCGGTCGACGCGGCGTGGCCTGCTGGCTCGCGGACACCGCGACGCCGACCACAACCACAGACAGCAACAACGCTGGGGCAGTCTTGGACATGGGGCGGGATGATACCCGCCGGCTCTGTCGTGCGTCTACCAGGCGCATGGCGGCTACACCAACCTCTTCGCGATCGCCATCCACCACTCTGACTGCTGCGAGAAGAAGCGGCCCAGCTCGTACGCGTACAGCACCAGTCCTCCCCACAGGCTCAGACGGCTCAGTCGACGCCCGGCCAGACGATCGGCGACCAGGGGCGCCCAGAGCAGCCCAAGGAACACGAGGGTGAACGGCAGCGGATCTCCCATATTCGGAATTCGCCCGATGGCGGCTGGAAGCATCGCGACCGTGGCCATGAACATCAGGCGCCTGTGCAGGTCGGTCTGTGCGCGGCAGGCCACCGCGGCCACGATCAACGTCGCAAAAGAAATCATCGAGCCGAGGGGAACGATGAGAAACGCGAGCGCCTCATCACCCTGCCCCGCGACAACGGCGCGTCGCGCCGAGTCGAGTGACACGACGACGCCAAGGACAACCATGGCGGCAGCGACAATCACGCCAACGACACCCAGCTGTTTGTGTAGTGCGCGGCGGCCAGTGGCTACCAGAGTCACCTGGGCCAGAAAGAGCAGCATCCACCCAGTGAACACCACCGCATGCACGTGCGTGATCGCCGCCAGCGCCGGTGCGTCGTCGGTGCGAAGGTAGTACGTGGGCGCAAAGCCTGCGAAGACGATCAGCAGGCACACGAGCGCCATCACCGGGTAGAACCAGCCGCGGGTGGGTGTCATGGCGGGGCATTCTGCCACAGTCACGGGACCCGTTGGACCCGTTGGACCCGATCCCATGGCATCATGCCCCGCGTGTCACACCTCATGCGGCTCCGCCCCTGGGCTGCCGGCAGTCTTGCTGGCGCCTGTGTCCTTCTGATCGTCTGTGGCTCTGACATCGCTGTCGGCGCCAGACAGAGTTTCGGCGTCGATGCCGGCATGGTGGCGCGGCTGCGGGAAGAGGGACTGACGCGGTCGCGAGTCATGGACACGTTGTCCTACATGACCGATGTACTGGGCGGCCGCCTCACGCTCAGCGATGACATGGCGCGCGCACAGACGTGGGCGCTGGGCCAGATGCGCGAGATTGGACTTACGAACGTGGCCAGCGAGCCGTTCATGGACTACGGCGTGCGCTGGGACTACGAGTACTCCTCGCTGCACCTGCTTGAGCCCGACTATCAGCCGATGGTGGGATATCCCCTCTCACACACGCCCGGCACCAACGGCAAACAGCGGACGCCGGTGGTCATCGCCGAGATTCGGTCACGGGCGGACCTTGAACGCCTCCGCGGCACCTTGCGCGGGACGTCGGTGTTGTCGACACCGCCGGCCGTGGTCGATCGCGCGCGGTTCACCAATGGCGTGGCGCGATACACCGACGCCGACCTCGCGTTGCTCGCACAGCCACTGCCGCCTACGCCGGCGCCGGCACCCGCGGCGGCCGGCGTACCGACGGCCACAGCTCCGGCGGCTGCCCCCAACACCACTGTGGTGCGCGCCGAGGAGAAGATGGCCTTCTACAAGGCGGAGGGTGTGGTGGCCGTACTGCAGTCGGAGAGTGGCTGGCCAGGCGCCGTGCGTGGATTCGCGCGGCCGGGCACTCGTGTCGATGGTTGGAGTCGTGACGGCTCGCTGGCTGCGCCGGCCATCGTCGCCATCACGCCGGAGCACTACAACCGCATGTATCGCCTGCGCGAACGCAACCTGCCCGTCACGATCGAAATCGAGATCCGGAACCGTATCGGCGCCACGACCGAGCAGGCGCGCAATCTGTTTGGAGAGATCACCGGCACGGACCTGGCCGACGAAGTGGTGATGATTGGCGCACACTTCGACACGTGGCACGCCAGTCCCAATGCCAGCGACAACACGTCAGGCGTTGCAGTGGTGCTGGAAGCGATGCGTTTGCTGCGTGCGGTCGGCGCGACGCCACGGCGTACGATTCGTGCGGCGCTTTGGGCCGGCGAAGAACAGGGGCTCCACGGGTCGCGTGAGTACGTGCTGCGCACGTTTGGCGACCCGGCCGCGCCGACCGGTAGGACGCCGGCGTACGAGAAGTTTTCGGCATACTTCAACCAGGACTATGGTCCGGGCCAATATCGCGGCATTTACCTGCAGGGCAACGAAGCCGCGCGCGCCATGCTCACGGCCTGGACGGCTCCGTTTCACGATCTCGGGATGACGACGGTGTCAGCGCGCGGCGTCGGCAGCACCGATCACATCTCGTTTGACCGCGTGGGCCTGCCGGGATTCCAGTTCCTGCAGGATCGTGTCGGCGGCACCGGCGGTCACACCAATCTCGACTTTCTCGAAACGATTCCGCCGGACGACATGAAGCGCAACGCCGTCATCATGGCGGCGTTTGCGTACCATGCCGCGATGGCCGACACGCGGGTGCCGCGCAAGCCTCGCTAAGCCGCGGACCCGTGCTACCCTCCGGCCACTGCCTATGTCCCGACTCATTACCGCTGCAGGCTTCATCGTCCTTTCCCTCATCGTCGCCGCGCCTCATGCTCAGGAGCGCCGCGCCCTCACCGCCGCCGACTACGACCGCGCCGTGCGCATGCTCGCGCAGAACGTGAACGGCCTGGTCGTCAACGCATCGGTGAACCCGAACTGGCTGCCTGACGGCAGGTTCTGGTACACCCGCACGGGCGCCAACGGCGAGGAGAATGTGTTGATCGACCCGGTCGCACGCACGCGCGAGATCGTCGCCACGCCCCCGTCGCGTGGCGGTGGTGGTGCGGCAGAAGGTGGGCGCGCCGGAGGACGTGGCGGCCGGGGTGGGCGTGGCGGAGGTCAGACCATCGACAAAGCCTGCGGCGTGAACGTCACCGGACGTTCGGGACCACCGCCGGCATCAGTCTCGCCCGACGGCCGCAAGGCGGCGTTCATCTGCGACTGGAACCTGTGGGTGCGCGACCTCACCACCGGCCAGGATCGGCAGTTGACGACCGATGGTGAGCCCAACTTCGGCTACGCCACCAACAACGCCGGCTGGCGCACGAGCGCAGCGCCGGCACTGTCGTGGTCACCGGACAGCCGCAAGATCGCGACACAGCAGCAGGATGAGCGCAAGGTCGGCGACATGTACCTGGTGGAAACGCCGGTGGATGGCGGACACCCGGTCCTGCGCGCGTGGAAGTATCCGCTTGCCGGCGATGAACACGTTGCCATGATCAGCCGCGTCGTCATCGACGTGGAATCGGGCAAGACCACTCGCCTGCTCATGGCCCCCGATTTTCATCGCGCGATGAACGAAGACGACATCGACATGGGCGAATACGTGTGGAGCCCGGACAGCGCGCGGCTCGGCTTTGTCTCGACCGATCGCTTCCACAAGAACTCGACGGCCAAAGTCGCCGACACCGTGAGCGGTGAAGTCCGCACCCTCTTCACGGAAACCGAGAAGACCCACGTGCAGACCCGGGTGCAGTGGCAGATCTTCTGGGAGTCGCGCGAGATCCTCTGGTACTCACAACGCGACAACTTCGCACAGCTCTACCTCTACGACCTCGACAGCGGTCAGTTGAAGAACAAGATCACCACCGGTGACGGCATGGTCACACGTGTGGCGCGCATCGACCATCCGACCAGAACGATGTGGTACGAAGCGGTCGGGAAAGCGCCAGGCCAGGATCCGTATTTCACACACCTGTACAAGGTTGGACTCGACGGAAAGAACCACGTGGCTCTCACGCCGGACGTCGGCACCCACTCGGTGCAGTTTTCGCCGGACGGCAAGTTCCTGATCGACACGTTCTCGCAGCCGGACGTGGCGCCGGTCATCAATCTGCGGAACGCGATGACGGGTGAACTCGTGATGGCGCTCGAGAAGGCGGACATCTCGAAGCTCGAAGCCACCGGCTGGAAGCCGCCGATGCAGATCAAGATGAAAGCGGCCGACGGCAAGACGGACATCTACGGCGTGCTGTTCCGGCCGACCAACTTCGACCCGTCGAAGAAGTACCCGATCATCAACCAGGCGTATCCGGGCCCGCAGTCGGGCAGTGTCGGTTCACGCGCGTTCTCCGCGGCTCGCGGCGATCGACAGGCGCTCGCTGAACTCGGTTTTGTGGTTGTCAGCATCGACGGCATGGGCACGCCGAATCGGTCGAAGTCGTTCACCGACGCGTATTACGGTGCGATGGGCCGGCACAACACGATCCCGGATCAGATCGCGGGCATGAAGGAGCTGGCCCAGCGGTTCCCGTGGATTGACATCGACAAGACCGCCATGTGGGGCCACTCGGGCGGCGGCTTCATCACGGCCGACGCGCTGCTCCGCGCGCCGTTCAACGACTTCTTCAAGGTCGGCATCGCCGAATCGGGCAATCACGATCAGCGCCAGTACGAAGACGACTGGGGCGAACGTTACCAGGGGCCACTGGTGAAAAATCCCGATGGCACCGACAACTACGCCATGGAGGCCAATCAGGCGCATGCCGCCGGGCTGAAGGGCAAGTTGTTCCTCATCCACGGCACACTCGACAACAACGTGCCGCCGTACAACACGTACCTCGTGGCTGATGCGCTCATCAAGGCCAACAAGGAATTTGATCTGCTCATGATTCCGAACGCCGGCCATGGCTTCGGCGCGGCCGGCAATTACGTCATGCGGCGCCGGTGGGACTACTTCGTCCGGCACCTGCTCAATCTTGAACCGCCCCACGACTACGTGATTCGGTAGACCGCTCCGGGAGCATTCATGGAATACCGTCGTCTCGGCCATAGCGGCCTCCAGGTCTCCAGGCTCGCGCTCGGCTGCATGAGCTACGGCACACCGGCGTGGCGGCCGTGGGTGCTCGACGAAGCTGCGGCGCGGCCGTTTTTTGTGGCGGCACTCGAGGCCGGCATCAACTTCTTCGACACGGCCGACATGTACTCGCGTGGCGTCAGCGAAGAGGTCACTGGACGCCTGCTGCGCGAACTGGGCCGGCGAGACGAACTGGTCATCGCCACAAAAGTGCACTTCGCGATGGGCCCAACGCCAGGCACGCCGAACATGGGCGGACTCTCGCGCAAACACATCGTGCAGGGGTGCGATGACAGCCTGCGACGACTGGGCATCGAAGCGATCGACCTCTATCAGATCCATCGCTTTGATCGCGACGTGCCGATCGAAGAGACGCTCGAAGCGCTCAACGACCTCGTGCGTGCCGGCAAAGTTCGGTACATCGGCGCCAGCTCCGGATCGGCCTGGCGCATGGCACGGGCGCTCTCCGAGTCTGAGCGTCGCGGCTGGGCACGCTTCGTCTCGATGCAACACCACTACAACCTCCTCTATCGCGAAGAAGAGCGCGAGATGGTGCCGCTGTGTCTGGATCAAGGCATCGGGCTCATCCCGTGGAGCCCGCTTGCGCGAGGCCTGCTGACCCGCCCACGTCCCGCCGACGCGGACGTGCGTGGTGGCGGCACCGCCCGCGCAACCTCAGACGACTACTCACCCACGCTTTACGACCATCCCGGAGACTAGGAGGTCGTTGATGCCGTCGATCGCGTGGCCACACGTCGCGGCATCCCCATGGCGCAAGTGGCGCTTGCGTGGTTGCTGTCACGCCCCGGCGTGGTGGCTCCCATCATCGGCGCCACCAGGCTGCAACACCTGACCGACGCCATCGGTGCGCTGGACGTTCGGCTGACCGAGGACGAACGCCACGCGCTCGAGGCCCCGTACCAGCCGCACGCCGTACGCGGATTCCAGGTATAGACCGGCCACGGCGGTGTTGAGGCTGGGTAGAATCAGGGCATGCCGCTGTTCGAGTACATCTGCCGCGACTGCCAACGTCAGTTCGAGGCCCTCGTCACCCGCCAACGCCAGCCGGTTTGCCCGGCGTGCCACGGCAGCTCCCTGGAGAAACAACTGTCGGTGTTTGCTGTCTCGACGGGCGGCAGTGCGTCACGTGCGGCCGTGCCCATGGGCGGGTGCGGGACGTGTGGCGATCCGCGCGGACCGGGCGCCTGCTCAATGAACTGACGTATCCTGAGCGTCCGATGCCGCCACGGCTTCGACATCTGCTTGAATATCGCGCTGTACCGGAGCACGAGATGCCCGCGCGCGCGGAGGCCTTTGCGGCCGACCTCGCGCGTCGGCGTACGGTCCGGGACTTTTCGGACCGCCCGATTCCCGCAGGCGTCATTGACGCCTGCATTCGAGCCGCAGGTACGGCACCCAGCGGCGCCAATCTGCAGCCGTGGCACTTTGTCGTCATCACCGACCCGGCGACCAAGCGACGAATTCGCGAGGCGGCCGAGGCCGAGGAACGCGAGTTCTACGAGAAGCGCGCGACGCCGGAATGGCTGGCCGCGCTTGAACCACTCGGCACGGATGCCAACAAACCCTTTCTCGAAACGGCCCCAGCCCTGATCGCGATTTTCGCCGAGGCGTATGGCGAACGCGCCGACGGCACCCGGGTCAAGCACTACTACGTCAGTGAGTCGGTGGGCATCGCGACCGGCCTGCTGATCGCGGCGGTCCACAACGCCGGCCTCGTGTCACTGACACACACCCCAAGTCCCATGGGATTCCTCAACGAGATCCTCGACCGGCCCGCACGCGAACGGCCGTATCTGCTGCTGGTCGTGGGGTTCCCCGCCGAAGATGCCCAGGTGCCTGACATCGCGCGCAAGCCGTTGGCGGACATCCGGACGGTGCGGTAGCCCGGCTGACACGTCGCACGGGTCAATGGCATCCTAGGGACGCGATGATCGTCAAGCAGTCCATGACCCCCATCACGAACACGGCCGAACTTGATGCGGCCGTCGCGGCTTCCCACACCCATCCCGTCATCCTGTTCAAGCACAGCCTCACGTGCGGCACGAGCGGCATGGCGGCTGAGGAGATGACCGACCTGGATGCTCGTGAAGCACTCAACGCCGACATCCGGCTGATCGTCGTGCAGAAGTCGCGCGATATCTCGTGGGACGTCGAGCGTCGATTCAAGGTCCGCCACGAATCGCCGCAGGTGCTCATCCTGCACAAGGGCGAGGTCGTCTGGCACGCGTCACACTTCCGCGTGACGGCTGACGCGGTGGCCTCCGCGCTCGCCCCCTACTCGCGATAAAACGGAATTCGGTACGTGGTCGTCGTACCCTCATCGCGGCCGGGGGCCTCGATCTGCAGGAGATGGCGGCCGGATGCCAGCGTGCGGACGTCGATGAACGTGATCACCCCGACGAAGTCGCTGCCGGCATCCCGCGTGAAATCAAACGTCAAACCCTGCAGCGGCTGATCATCCAGCAACAACGTATGCAGGCCGCCCAGGCACGCGGCCGACGCCGGCATCTGCTCCTCGACCGGCCCCGTCAACGGGCAGGTCTTGTCCAGAAGCGGATTGTGCCGGCGCGGGCGGTATGGCAGGTAGACGCGCAGGTACGGGCCCCGAATGATGTCGGAGTCGATCGACGGCGCCGTGCCCGTTCGCGCCACGCCGCTGTCGCGATACTGCGCCGGCTCGAACCCGACGGTGCCGGCCTCCGACGAATACCGGGTCCACCCATCAACGCGCAGCTCGCCGGCCCGCCACAACAGGCCACCAATCATGATCATCCCGAGCAGTGACGCCGCGAGTGTCATGGCGACGGTCATCGACTTCTCACCCATGCGCCCCTGAAACACGAACTGCACGGGGCCGGAGATGCCGACAATCGAAAAACGAAGCATGACCCGAATCAGCCTGTCGAGCAGGCGTCCCGCCCTGGAGTTCCGCTCGATCCGATGGCCGGCAAAACGATCGATCATCGGCAGGGCAATGAGGATGACCATCCACAACCCGAGGACGACAAAAAACGCCGTCATGCCGTCGAGGGCCCCGCGCGACAGTGTGGACAACAGCCACCCGACAGGCAGCGCCATGATGCTCAGCACGAGCGAGTAGAGAAACACCATCGCCAGCAGGGTGCCGGCCGCAAACACGACAGAGGCGCGATCGTCGGCCCGATCGATGCTGACCGCCAATGTCGGCACCTGCGCCTCGACGTAGGGTCGCGAGTAGGGTCCGAACTTCAGTTGATCCCAGTTCCAGCCGTCGGGCCAGACGCTCTCCAGCCCCAGCAGGGCGACCCAATACCCGCGCATCGCCAGCTGCAGGATGAACATCCCGAGCAACGAGTACGCAATCATCAGCGCATACAGGAAGAGGTAGGACGCAACGGCGGTCGCCAACCCGTCAAAGCGCGGCATCCACGCATCAAACGCGTGTTCGATGGCGCCAGGTATCTGGAACAGGCCAAAGACCAGGGCACCGGAGATCAGCAACTCGATCTCGTACGTCCGGGTGTGCATGTCACGAAAGCGGCTGGTGGTCACGGCGGCATCCTACACCGGACTACAATTGCTGCATGTCGGTTCCTGAGGCGCCTGCTCGAGTTGATTTCATCCGCGACATGGTCACGGCCGACCAGGCGTCGGGCCGACATCAGGGGCGAGTCGCCACGAGGTTTCCGCCTGAACCGAACGGCTACCTACACCTGGGCCACGCCAAGTCCATCTGCCTGAACTTCGGCGTGGCGCAGCAGTTTGGCGGCACCTGCAACCTGCGGTTCGACGACACCAATCCGGTCACCGAGGACACGGAGTATGTGGACGCCATCCAGGCCGACGTGCGGTGGCTCGGATTTTCGTGGGAAGACCGGCTGTTTTACGCGTCCGACTACTTCGAACGGTTGTACGACTGCGCCGTGCAGTTGATCCGCGACGGCAAGGCCTATGTGGACAGCCTGACGGCCGACCAGATGCGTGAGTACCGTGGCACGCTCAAGGAGCCGGGGCGTGAGAGTCCCTACCGCACCCGTACGGTTGATGAAAACCTCGATCTCTTCGCGCGTATGCGCGCCGGCGAGTTCGAAGACGGCGCCCACGTGCTCCGCGCGAAGATCGACATGGCGTCACCCAACGTCACGATGCGCGACCCGGTGTTGTACCGCATCCGTCGGGCGCGTCATCACCGCACCGGCGACGCGTGGTGCCTGTATCCGATGTACGACTACGCGCATCCGCTCTCGGATGCGTTCGAGCGCATTACGCATTCGTTGTGCACACTGGAGTTCGAGGAACACCGGCCGCTGTACGACTGGCTGATCGCAAATGTCGCCGGCCTGCCGTCACAACCACAGCAGATCGAGTTCGCCCGTCTCAACCTCTCGTACACGGTGATGAGCAAGCGCAAGCTGCTGCAGCTGGTCAACGAAGGCCATGTGCGCGGCTGGGACGATCCCCGCATGCCCACGTTATCCGGCATCCGTCGTCGCGGCTTCACACCCGAGGCCATCCGCCGTTTTTGCGACGAGATTGGGGTGGCCAGGCGCGAGAACCTGATCGACGTCGGCCTGCTCGAGTTCTGCGTGCGCGAAGACCTCAACGAGCGGGCACCACGAGCGATGGCCATCCTCGACCCGCTCAAGGTCATCATCGACAACTACCCAGCCGATCAGACGGAGGCGTTTGCACTCGCCAACCATCCGAACAATCCCGCCCTGGGCACGCGGCAGGTACCGTTCGGCCGCGAGATCTACATCGAACGTGACGACTTCATGGAAGAGCCGGCTAAAAAGTTCTTCCGGCTGGCTCCTGGGCGTGAAGTGCGGCTGCGCGGTGCGTACCTGATTACCTGTCACGACGTAGTCAAGGACGAGTCTGGCGCCATCACGGCACTGCGCTGCACCTACGACCCCGCCACACGCGGCGGCGATGCCCCGGATGGCCGCAAGGTCAAAGGCACACTCCACTGGGTCTCTGCCGCCCACGCGATGGACGCGGAAGTGCGGCTCTACGATCGGCTGTTCACCGACGAGACACCGGGCGCCGGCGACGCGGACTTCCTCACGCAGATCAACCCGAACGCGCTCGAGGTGCGAACGGGCTGCAAGCTGGAGCCATCGCTGGCCGCCGCTGTGGCCGGGGACCGATTCCAATTCGAACGCACGGGCTATTTCTGCGTGGATCCGGACAGCACCCCGAGCCACCCGGTGTTCAATCGGACGGTCACGCTGAAGGACAGCTATAAGGGCTGACGGTCAGTCACGTAACGCGGTTACCGGATCCACCCGCATTGCGCGCGTGGCCGGAATCCAGATCGCCAGAAGGACGACCATCACCACCGCACCGGTCACACCCAGATAGGTCGGCGCGTCGCCAGGTGAGATGCCATACAGGGCGGCGGATGACGCGCTGGCCAACAGAGCGGCGATGACTAATCCGAGGACGACGCCAATGGCCGAGACGAGGGCGCCCTCTCGGAGCACCATCGTGCGAATGGCGCCCGGCTGGGCGCCCAAGGCCAGCCGCACACCAAACTCCTGCTT
>BTVE01000009.1:0-85526 GCA_045862915.1 Acidimicrobiia bacterium | reverse complement strand
GGATCAGGTCCAGCCCGGGGGGATACGCGTGTGCCCACCAGAGCGACCGCAGGGGCTCGGCGCGCAATGCCTCCATCGGGATGGTATGGACCAGGTCCTCGGAGGTCAGAATCGAGAAATGGAGGCCGTCAACGGTCGCGTCGCTCAGCCACCATTCGAGCACCAGAAACCAGACGGCGGCCGCCACGGCCACCAGCACCGTCGGCGTTGGTCGCAGCGCTTTCAGGCGATCAGTTCCAGCGACGCCCACGCAGCTGCTCAAGATTGACGTTGCCGCCACTGAGCACACAGGCCACTCGAGAGCCCGCCGGCAGTGTGACCAGGCCCTGCAGGAGCGCGCCCACCGGCGAGGCGGCCGCGCCTTCGGGCACCAGTTTCGCGTAGTGCATCACCCACAGCACCGCATCGAAGATCTGTTCGTCGGGTAGAGTCACGATCTCGTCGACGAACTGGCGCACGATCTCGAAGTTCCTGGTCCCGACACGCTTCACTCGCAGGCCGTCAATGATGCAGTCCACTCGATCGAGCGTCACCAATTGCCCCTCGGCGACACTGCGCTGCATGCCAGGTGCGCCGGATGACTCCACGCCTATGACGCGAATCTTCGGGTTGAACGTCTTGGCCGCCTGGACGACGCCGGAGATCAGTCCGCCGCCGCCGATGGGCACGACAATGGCGTCGACCTCGGGCCAGTCCTGCACAATCTCGAGGCCGACGGTGCCCTGTCCCATGATGAGCTGGTCGTCATCAAAGGGGTGGATGTAGGTCAGCCCCTGCTCCTCGACGAGTTGTTTGGCTTTTTCGTTGGCCTCGTCCCAGATCTTGCCGTGCAACACGACTTCGGCTCCATACCCCTTCGTAGCCGCGATCTTTGAGGGCGTGGCATTTTCGGCCATCGCAACCACCGCGCGGATGCCGTGAATTCTCGCCGCCAGGGCAACACCCTGCGCGTGATTGCCGGCGGAAGAACAAATCACACCGCGCCGTTTCTGCTCGTCTGTCAGAAAGGTGAACTTGTTCAGCGGACCGCGAATTTTGTACGACCCCGTCCGCTGAAACAACTCGGCCTTCAGCCGCACGTCGTAGCCGGTCTTCTCGGACAGCACCCGCGACGTCAGGAGCGGTGTGTGTTTGACGTGGGGTTCCATCCGCGCACGCGCGGCAATGAACTCTGAAAGCGGGGGTAGTGTCACCGGGGAATTATCGTTCAACACCGTTGCACGGGAGCCACGGAGCGCGCGGAGTGTTCGGAAAAGGAAAAGGGCCGGCAGCTTTCGCCACCGGCCCCTTTCGGTCATATTGTTGGCCTTCCGACCTCCTGGTATCACCGCAAAACGAGGCGAGCGGCCTCGACGCGGCCAGCCCTCCAAGCCGGGCCGGCAATAGCGAGCGCACAGGTGGCCAGAGTCGCTACCACTACGAGCGCGAGAAATCCAAGAGGCAACGTTGTAACGTCATGCATCAACGCCCGAGCCAGAATCGAAAGAGCTACCGATGCTGCCAGCCCTATCGCCGTACCAACTAGCGCTGTGAGCCCGGTCTCTCTCACTATCAACCAACTAAGGGCTTCACGCGGAGCACCTAGAGCGGCACGAATAGCAAGTTCACTCTGCCTTTGCGCCACGCGTTCAACTGCCAGACCAAACAATCCGATCGCTGCCAGCACGAGAGCACAACCCCCGAAAATCGATGACAGAGCAGCACGAAAGCGCTCGCCAGCAACCGAATCATCGACGATCGTAGCGAGTGAAGCAGTGCTCATGACCTTGATACCGGGATCGAACTCTTCGATTGCCTCGCGGAGCGCCGGGAGCATTGTCGAAACATTCCCGGAAACGCGCACCAGAAGGTACCTCACCTGATCCGGCCGGAGGTTGAGAAAATACATGGCCGGGGGTTCGCTGCTATTGATCGTGACGGGGCGCTCCCGGCTGTGTCCAACCACGCCGACAACAATGTGAGGATAACCACCAGCGATGGTGGACAGTCGTGCTCCAGGTTGTTCAAACTTCTTGGAGCGTGTTTGTGCCGCGCTTGAGACCACGACTGGTTGTGGAGCGGCGATCGATCGATCCTCCGGCGAGAACACTCGTCCGGATTCAAGGGGCACTCGTAGTACCTCGAAGTACCTCTCGCTGACGATCCGCGTCAGAAACGTATGGTCCACGCCATCGTTATCCCCTTCCAGACTGAAGGGGACGAACCTGGACGTGATGGCTGAGAATGGAACGTTGCTGGATGCCGCTGCGGCCGTGACGCCTGGGAGCGCCTCGATCCGGCTCAACAGCGCAGCGGTCTGCCTCCAGGCTCCGGCAGACCTGGCCAACGCGGCGCTTCGACTTCCAATGCTTTCCACACGGCTATCGAGCGAACCCCTCTGCATAATGTCGACGACTCGAGAGGCGTGAACCAACCTGATCTGGGCCAGCGCGACCCCCTGTGGCTCGAATCCAAGTGGCGCGGACCGAAGAGCAAGGAAAGCATGTCCGAACATTGCTGCGGTGCTGACTAGGAAAACTGCGAACGCCACTTGACCAGCGACGACACACCGTTGAAACTGGCCTGAGGCGGCAGGCCTCAGCTTGGCGAAGATCTCCTGGAATGACACCACCACCGCAAATACCGCGAGTATCCCTACCAACGCGCAGCAAATCAGGAGGACGACTACCGGGTCGAGTCTGATGGCCCCAAACGACTGAAGCTGCTTCGGGGCGACGATAGCCAGAACTTCAGTTAACCACACACCCAAGGCGGTGCCCCCAATCACCGCCAGTGCGCCGATCACAAGAGTTTCTCCAAGAAACTGCCGCAAAAGCCGACTGCCACTCGCCCCGAGCGCAAGTTGAATGGCGGTCTCACCTCGGCGCTGTCTCATGTCGACCAAGAGGATGCCACCAACACTCGAACACGCCAGAACCAATAGCAGGACCGAACCTCCGAACAGTATCGACATTGGCGTGTGCAGACGACCGCTAAGCTCACTGTCCAGATCGACAAGCCTCGCGCTCTTCCCCCCCGGCGTCGCCCCCTCTCCAACAACGAAGGGTGCCAGAGACTCGACACTCGAAACCGAAACGCCTGGCCGCAGACGACCGAGCAATCTTAACAGCCGGTTCTCAGGAAAAGTCCCTGCGTAGGCGAGGTGCCCGAGAGGCAGGAGCAACTCTGGAGCGTGCCCTGGAAAGCTGACGCTTGGCCCCAGTACCCCGACGACTACCATCGGCCGGCCAGCCGCATCCGGGTGCGAAGCGAGCGTGAGGCGCTGGCCAACGACGTCCTCTCTGCCGCCGAAGTAGCGACGCCACGCGAGGTGAGTCAGAATGACGTTATCGGTGCT
Source organism: Acidimicrobiia bacterium (assembly GCA_045862915.1). Taxonomy (GTDB): domain Bacteria; phylum Acidobacteriota; class Vicinamibacteria; order Vicinamibacterales; family SCN-69-37; genus SYFT01. Next base: position 82,189 of record BTVE01000009.1, on the reverse strand, counting down.
TTCAGAGTCATCCTCGTCCGTAAACGTCCGGCCGAGCGCCGGGGCTATACCCAATACCGAGAAATAGCTGCTCGATGCGTAAGCGGCATCGACGGCTTCTGACTGCTCGGTCCGGACAATCTGTTGAGTCGCGCTCCACGCCCCGACAGTCTCAAACGTACCGAGCGCCCTGATTTGCTCCCAGTCCATCCAAGAGAGGGGCTGCCGGTCCCAGGAATCCGCGTATGCTGGGTTGTTTCGTAGGCCGAGGGCCACGCGGTGTACCACAAACAACTCATGGGCCGCTGGCCAGGGATGCTCCGGTGTGAGGATGTGACGAACGACCGCATGGGTCGCTGAGGCTCCACCTGCACCCAGTGAAAGGACCAGAATGCACAGGAAGGTCCGAAATGGCCGGTTCCTGAGTCTCCGAACCACATACCGCAAATCCAAGACCTGTTTCCTCGATGCTATCGCGACTAATGGAAGCTAGATTCGCACCGCAGGTCACATCGCAGACGCCCGACCTAACAGCCGTGCGTCTGCGATAGCAACCACGATTCGGCTCGCTCTAGTTCGCGTTTAGCAGAGACGCGACACGCCTCGCTACTTGGAATCGAACGGGCAGATGCATGACGACACTTCCCTTGCAGTCGATCACCTGTACCGCCGACCGATCGCTGTTGAACGTCACGCGCGGATCCCGACTCACCACCGCTGCGATTGACTGCGCATCAGAGTCCCTAGAGTACTTCCGGATGGCGTCCATGTCTGGACGGTCTTCTTCCATCGGATTGCACCAAGGGCCATGCATGGTGTCACAAGTGCCGGCACGGCAATCATCGACGCCCGTATGCACTCCGCCGTTCCGCGTCCAAAAGTAGAAGTTAGGGTGAGTCTCCCAAGCATCGTGATAGCCGCCATCGCAGTATTGCTCGCCGCAGTCGATATCGCAACTGACTCCAGAACTCAGCTCCGCGTTGAGCACGACGGAAGACGCGATCGCATCCTTCGACAAGGATGGAATTGCAATCGCAACGATGAGTGCCACAGTAAACACGCCGACGAAACCGCGTCTAACTACTGCCATGACTGAGTTCCTCTCCGACGCACTTCGGGCCGCCAAATCGCGAGCCCATCGGCTTCGCCCGCCTGCGTCAGGGCATACGAAGCCACGAGTGGTCCAACTCCAACTCGAGACAGAGCGTGCGGAACACGGCGACTGGCAAGAACCTCCCCAGTAGTCCCATTCACCGCTTCAAGCACCCAGTCATGCTCGGAGTTGTAATCTCTAACGCTCCATGACTGCTCAGGCTTGACTGTAGGCTTCCAGTCGTTGGCCCCATCCCTAATGAGCGTCCAGACCACGCCACCGTCCTCCCAAATGCCTTCAATCACCGCGTTCGGCTTTGTGTTGGTGTCCACGCGAAATGTCTTTGATTCAACAAACCAATTTGATTTGACTGACACCCTTCCGATCAACTTACCGGTAGTTGGATCCCAACGCTCGATCGAGTAGCGTCCCTTGGGAATCGCCCAAAGGAGTCCGTTCGTTCCTGGTGCCACTACTCTTTCCAGAAGCAGCCGCAGGTCGGCTCGATATTCAGCGACGTCTGAGCCAAACGACCGAAGCACCGTCCCGTCTGCGCCAACGAGGTGGATCGGAAACCCGACCTGCTGAGGTGTCCTGATTTGCTGCGAGACGATCATGGAGCGATCGCTGCCGACATATACCGGCAGAAACGGCATCGCGCCTTTCCAAGCGCGAGCTGTCAGGTTCGGTAACAGCTCGAAGCCTGCACCGGAGGCTCCGACCCAAGCCAGCACGGTCCCACCGATAACGGGGACGAGGCGAAGGCCGATTCGCTGTCCTTCCACAGGAACCGCGAGCGTACCCACCTGGCGACCCGCCCCGTCGAACACCACAACTTGACGTTCGTCGGCGCTGCGCACATAGAAGTTGCCGCTCGGATCAGCGACCACGTTGAGCGCAGGGCGATGCAGGCGATGCGCCCCCTCCGGCAACTTAGTCACCGCTGTCAGAACAATTTCACACAAGTCTTGCTGGCACGTGGCTCCCTCGACACGCTGAGCCGAAGAACCAGCCGTCGAGACCGCATTGAGGCTGCCCGGCGTGGCAGCGAAATACAAGCCAAGGCAAGCAGCCAAAGCCACTCTGGACCAGCGAAGAGCGCTGCTCATTGTCTCTTGTCTCCCGGTCAGACCTTAGCATGGGAGTCCTGTGGTAGCAAGCAATGATCAACCGGCCTAGCATTCTACGTGGACGGTGGTCGTGAGACACAGGAGTCCACGAAGACACTTAGACAACACTTAGGGTAACAAGAAAGACAAAGGGCCGGCAGCTTTCGCCACCGGCCCCTTCATTACTTCGGAACCCCGGAACCCCGGAACCCCGGAACCCCGGAACCCCGGAACCACGGAACCCCGGAACCACGGAACCCCGGAACTACGACCCGCCGCCAGCCTTGCGCGGCGTGTTGACGCGCTTGCCGCCCTTGGCGGTTTTGTCGGCCTTCTTGGCGCCGCCGCTTTCCTTCGCGCGGCTGCCGCCGCCGATGGCCTGACGCAGACGCGCGCCAACGCTCTTCTTCGGCTTCTCAGCGCCGTCACCCGCAGCTTCGGCGTCCTTTGTTGCCTTGACCTCGGCGTTCGGGTCGTATTCGCTGCCGAGCAGCTCGATGACTGCGACTTCGGCGCTGTCACCGCGGCGGTAACCCATGCGCAGCAGGCGCGTGTATCCACCTTTACGTTCCGCGTACCGCGGCGCGATGTCGGTGAACAACGTCTTGACGACGCGCTTGTCGACGATGTCGACGGCGACCATGCGGCGCGCGTTGACCGACTTGATCGACTTCTCGCCTTCACCCAGCGTGCGCTTGGCGATGGTGATCAGCCGCTCGACGAACGGGCGCAGTTCCTTGCCACGCGCGACGGTCGTCTGGATGTGCCCGTACTTGATGAGGTCCGACGCCTGGTTCCGGAGCATCGCGATGCGGTGCTCGGTGACGCGGCCCAGTTTTCGATGTGCGACTCGGTGACGCATACTCTCGCTCTCGTTCCGTTCTGCTGTGTCCTGATCAGCCGTCCAGCCGCATGCCGAGGCTGAGGCCCATGGTGGTCAGGATTTCCTTGATCTCATTGAGGGACTTGCGGCCGAAGTTCTTCGTCTTCAGCATCTCGCCCTCGCTCTTCTGCACCAGCTCGCGAATCGTCCGGATGTTCGCGTTCTTCAGGCAGTTGTACGACCGCACCGACAGCTCGAGCTCCTCGACGCTCTTGTCGAGGTGTTCGTTGCCCGACGAACTCGGCGCATCGCCGCTTGCGTCAAACGCCGACTCGCCGGCGTCTTCCAGGCTCACGAAGATCGAGAAGTGGTCGCGAATCAGCTTCGCTGCCAGCGACACCGCGTCGTGCGGCGTGACCGCGCCGTTGGACCACACTTCAAGCGTGAGCTTGTCGTAGTCGGTGGTCTGGCCGACACGCGCCGCTTCGACGACGTAGTTCACCTTCTTGATCGGCGAGTGCACCGAATCAATCGGGATCCAGCCGATGCCGAGGTCCTCGTCGAAGTTCTTGTCGGCCGACACGTAGCCGCGACCGCGCTTGACGCGCAGTTCCATCTCGAGCTTGCCGCCCTCGCTCACCGTCGCGATGTGCGCTTCGGGTTCGAGGATTTCGACGTCCGCGTCCACCTGGATGTCCTTGGCGCGCACTTCGCCCGGCTTGGTCACACGGACGGTCAACGTCTTGGGCTGATCGGTGTGCACCTTGAGCGGGATCTGCTTGAGGTTGAGGATCAGGTCCGTCGCGTCCTCGACCACGCCCTGGATGGGGGAGAACTCGTGGAGCACGCCTTCGACCTTGACGGCCGTGACTGCGGCGCCTTCGATCGATGACAGCAGCACGCGACGCATCGCGTTGCCGACGGTCGTGCCGAATCCGCGCTCGAACGGCTGCGCCGTGAACCGGCCAAACCGGTCGGTCAGGGTCTCCCGTTCGAACTCAAGCCGCTTCGGCCGCTGAAAATTCTTCCACAACATCGCTTCGTCCTTTCGCCAACGAGCCCCGGCGGGCTCCAGACCTGCGGGTTACGGTCACCGGCCTCCCGCTGCAGGCCTGACAAGCTGCGGGCCGGTGACTGGCCGCCGGGGACATCCCGGCGAGATTGGCAGGCCTGAAGGCCTGCCCCACGTTTCCGGCGGGTCTGAAGACCCGCCCCACGGTTACTTCGAATACAACTCGACGATGAGCTGTTCCTGCACGGGCAGGTTGATCTGCTCGCGCGTCGGCAGCGACGCAATACGCGCCGACGTGCCGGCCGCATCCAGCGACAGCCACTCGGGGATGCCGCGGCCCTTCACCTCTTCGCGCGCGTGCGCAATCGACGCGTTCTCGAGGCTCGTCGCCTTGATGCCGATCATGTCGCCCTGACGCACCGCAAACGACGGGATGTCGACCTTGCGGCCGTTCACCGTGAAGTGGCCGTGGCGCACCAGCTGACGCGCCTGCGCGCGAGAGGTGGCATAACCGATGCGGTAAATCACGTTGTCCAGACGACGTTCGAGCGACTGGAGCAGCAGTTCGCCGGTGATGCCCTTCTGCCGATCCGCGGCCTCGAAGTAGCGCCGGAACTGGTTCTCGAGCACGCCATACGTACGCTTGACCTTCTGCTTCTCACGCAGCTGGATGCCGTAGCCGGCCACCTTCGCGCGACGCGAACGGCCGTGTTGTCCTGGCGGCACGTTGCGCTTCTCGATGGCGCACTTCTCCGTGTAGCAGCGCTCACCCTTGAGAAACAGCTTCATGCCTTCACGCCGGCACAGCCGGCAGACGGGACCGATATATCTCGCCATATCTTTCTGTCCTTCTCCGAAACCCGATCAGACCCGACGCCGCTTGGTCGGACGGCAGCCGTTATGCGGAATGGGCGTGACGTCGCGGATCGACTTGACGTCGATGCCCACCGTCTGCAGCGCGCGAATCGCCGATTCGCGGCCGGCGCCCGGTCCCTTGACCCGCACGTCGAGTGACCGCAGGCCGTACGTCTTCGCGACGTTGCCCGCCGCCATCGCGGCCTGGGTCGCCGCAAACGGCGTGCCCTTGCGCGAACCCTTGAAGCCGATGCCACCCGCACTCGACCAGGCAATCACATTGCCCTCGGTGTCGGTAATGGTGACCGTCGTGTTGTTGAACGACGCGTGGACGTGCGCAAAGCCGTGGTGCACCACGCGCTTTTCGCCGCGCTTCTTGAACGTCTTCTTGGGCTTGCCCGCCTTCTTGTCGGCGCCGTCTGCCTGGGTCTTCGCCATCTGCTACTCCGTCTTCTTTCTGGCCACCGCGCCCTTGCGCGGGCCTTTGCGGGTGCGGGAGTTGGTGCGTGTCCGCTGTCCCCGCGCCGGCAGGTTCCGCCGGTGCCGTGACCCGCGGTAGCTGCCGATTTCCACCAGCCGCTTGATGCTCATGGAGATCTCCTTGCGGAGATCACCTTCCACGCGGCCCTGCTCTTCGATCACGCGCGTGATCTTGCGCACGTCGTCTTCCGACAAGTCCTTCACGCGGATGTCGCCGCTCACTTCGGCGGCGGTCAGAATGTCGTTCGCGCGCTTCCGCCCGATGCCGTAGATGTACGTGAGTCCGATCTCGACCCGCTTGGTCCGCGGAAGATCGACGCCTGCAATACGTGCCATATCGTTATCCCTGCCGCTGCTTGTGCTTCTGATTCGGGCAAATGATGCGCACGACACCCTGCCGTCGCACCACCTTGCACTTCACACAGATTCGTTTGACCGATGCTCTGACCTTCATCGCTTCCTCTTTCACCGCGGCAGCTTCCGGATGACCCGTCCGCGTCCCGCATCGTGGGGGGCCAACGCCACCGCCACCCGATCACCCACCAGCAGCCGAATGAAGTTGACCGTGGGGCCCGACGCCGCATGCGCCGTCACTTCACGTCCACCTTCCACCACCACCCGGTACAGCGCCTGCGGCAACACCGCCTTCACCGTCCCGTCTACCACCGTCTGCGCCCGCCCGTCCGGCGCGTCATCCTCGGCGCTCACCCCGCAGGCGTCTCCACCGCGGTCTGTCTCGCCGTCAGGATCATCGGGCCATCCGCGCCCACGGCCACCGTGTGCTCGAAGTGCGCCGCCAGGCTGCCGTCGCGCGTGACCGCCGTCCAGCCGTCCCGCAGCACTTTCACCTCGGGCCGGCCCATCGCCACCATCGGCTCGATGGCCAGCACCATGCCCTCGGCCAGCACCGGACCGCGGCCCGGCTGCCCGTAGTTGGGCACCTGCGGCTCTTCGTGCAGCTGCTGCCCGATGCCGTGGCCCACAAACTCGCGCACCACCGTGAACCCGTGCGCTTCGACCCACTGCTGCACCGCCGCCCCGATATCCGAGACGCGGCCGCCAACCTTCACCTGCTCGATCGCGCGTTCAAGCGATTCACGCGTGACCCGGAGCAGATCCTGCGTCCGTTCCGGCACCGGTCCCACCGGCACGGTCACCGCCGAGTCGCCGTAGTACCCGTCGAGCTTCACGCCGATGTCGATCGACACGATGTCACCCGCGGCCAGGGGACGCTGCCGGGACGGAATCCCATGCACCACCTCCTGGTTGACCGACGTACACAGGGTCGCGGGAAACCCGCGATACCCCTTGAACGCCGGCACCGCACCGCCCTCACGCACCAGCCGCTCGGCCGTTTCGTCGAGGTCCGCCGTGGTCACCCCCGGCTCAACCATGCCTTCGAGCACCTCGAGCACCTGAGCCACCAGCCGATTGGCTACGCGCATCCGCTCGAGTTCGGCGGTCGACCGGCAGGCAATCACCGGTAGGCTCCAAGCGCCGACGCCACCGCCGCCGCCAGATCCGCCGCCACACTGTCCTCGGTCTGATCGCCGTCGATCGACCGGAATGTCTTGCGCCCTGCGTAGAAGTCCACGATGGGCTGCGTCTGCCGCTCGTACACCGACAGCCGCTCACGCACGACATGTTCGTTGTCGTCGACGCGCTGCACCAGCGCTCCGCCGCACTTGGCGCACACCTTCGCCCCCGGAGGGGCGCCGACGCCGCACGACCCGCAAATCCGGCGCGTCCGCAGACGCTGCACCAGAATCTCGGTCGGCACCTCGACGTCCACGATGACCAGCGGCTGCGCTTCGTCCACCATCGTGTCGAGCGCCTGCGCCTGACCCACCGTCCGCGGGAACCCATCCAGCACGAACCCCGCGTCGGCATCGGGCCGTTCGAGGCGTTCACGCACGATGCCGATCATGATGTCGTCGCTGACCAGCCGGCCGGCGTCCATCACTTCCCGCGCCAGGCGGCCCATCTCTGTGCCGGCCTGCACGGCCTCGCGCAGGATGTCGCCGGTCGAGATCTTCGGAATCCCGTGCGTTCTCGCGAACCGCTCCGCCTGGGTGCCTTTGCCGGCACCCGGGGGGCCCAACATCACGAGCCGCACCGCGTAGGGGCTTCCGAGGGTCACCCTCGACGGCCTCGCATCCGGGTCTTCTTCATGAAGCCGTCGTAGTGCCGCATGATCAACTGCGACTCCACCTGCTGCACGGTATCCATCGCCACGCCGACGATGATGAGCAGAGACGTGCCTCCGAAGTAGAACTGCACCGCCATGCCGTTGGTGAACCACGACGGCATGATTGCGTCGAGCTGCTCACCGATGAACGGAATCGGCTCGACCTTAAAACCCGTCAGCAGGAACTCGGGCAGCAATGCCACCAGCGCCAGGTACACGGCGCCGGCCAGCGTGATACGCGCAAGGATCCCGTCGATGTATTCGGCCGTGCGCTTGCCTGGACGGATGCCCGGGACAAACCCGCCGTACTTCCGCATGTTCTCCGCCACGTCATCCGGATTAAAGATGATCGCGGTGTAGAAATACGCGAAGAAGATGATCATCGTCACGTACAGCAGGTTGTAGAGGGGATACCCCATCGACAACTGCTGCACGATGCCGTCGGCAATCGCGTTGCCCTGGAACATCGGCGCGATCGTCGCCGGAAAGGCCAGGATCGACGACGCGAAGATGACCGGCATGACGCCGCCCGTGTTCACCTTGAGCGGAATGTGCGTGCTGGCGCCGCCCATCATCCGCCGGCCGACCATACGCCGCGCATATTGCACGGTCACCTTCCGGTGTCCGCGTTCGACGAACACGATGGCCGCCACCACACCGACCATCAGGGCCACCAGCGCGACGAGGCGCAGCAGGCCGATCTCGCCGGTCTGCATCTGCTGCAACGTGGCCGCAACCGCGCTGGGCAGGCCGACAACAATGCCCGCAAAGATCAGCAGGGACATGCCGTTGCCGATGCCGCGTTCGGTGATCTGTTCACCCAGCCACATCACGAACACCGACCCGGTCGTGAGCGTCATCACCGTCATCAGACGGAAGCCCCAACCCGGGTTGTAGACCAGCGGCAGGCCGCCGGTCATGTTCGTCGTGCTCTCCAGGAAAAACGCAATACCAAGCGCCTGGACGATGCTGAGCAGGATCGTGCCGTACCGCGTGTACTGCGTGATCTTCTTGCGGCCAAGTTCGCCTTCTTTCGAGAGGCGCTCGAGGTAGGGCCACACCACCGTCAGCAGCTGCAGGATGATCGACGCGCTGATGTACGGCATGATGCCGAGCGCGAAGATCGTCATCTGCGACAGGTTGTTCCCGGAGAACATGTCGTAGAGGCCGAACATCGTGCCCTGCGCCTGCTGAGCAAGTTGCTCGAGCGCAGCCGTATTAATTCCCGGCGTCGGGATCTTGCTGCCGAGGCGGTAGACCGCAAGCAGGCCGAAGGTGAACAACACCCGCTTGCGGAGTTCCGGAACGGCAAAAATATTGCGCGCGCTATCCATAAGTTATCCGGCGATCACTTCCGCGACGCCGCCGGCTGCCGCGATCTTCTCGGCCGCCGCGCCGCTGAACCTGTGCGCACGCACCGTCAGCTTCTTGCTGAACTCGCCGCGCGCCAGCACCTTGATCTTCGCCCGCGCGTCACGCACCAGGCCGCGCTCACGCAGCACTTCGGGCGTCACGTCGGAGCCGGCGTCAAACACCTCTTCGAGCGTGTCGAGGTTGATCACCGCGTACTCGACGCGGAACGGGTTGGTGAACCCGCGCTTGGGCAGACGGCGATGCAGCGGCATCTGGCCGCCTTCAAACCCGCGCTTGTAGGAGAAGCCCGAACGCGACTGCGCGCCCTTTTCACCGCGCGCCGAGGTGTGGCCATGACCCGAGCCGGGACCACGACCCACGCGCTTCTTGGCATGTTTGGCGCCCTTGGGAGGACGCAGATTGTTCAGTGACATAAGTCTAGTTCTCCACCTTCACCAGATGACGCACCTTGAGCAGGCGGCCCCGGTTCTCCGGCGTATCTTCCACCTCGACCGTGTGGCGGATGCGCCGCAGGCCAAGCGACTTGAGCACCACGGCCTGGTTCTTGTTGAACCCGATCGTGCTCTTGAGCTGGGTGATCTTCAGGCGCGCCATGACGTTACGCTCCCACCAGTTCTTCGACATCCTTGCCGCGCAGCCGGGCCACCGCGGCCGGATCGCGCAGTTCGGACAGCGCCGTGAACGTCGCGCGCACCACGTTGTGCGCGTTGGCCGAGCCCAGCGACTTGGTCAGCACGTTGTGGATCCCGGCCGACTCCACCACCGCGCGCACGGCGCCGCCGGCGATGATGCCCGTGCCGTCCGGCGCGGGCTTGAGCAGCACCGATCCGGCGCCGAACTGGCCCAGCACGGGATGCGGAATCGACGTGCCCTTCATCGGCACACGAATCAGCGCCTTCTTGGCCGCTTCGATCCCCTTCTTGATGGCCGACGGCACTTCCTTCGCCTTGCCGATGCCGAAGCCCACCACACCGGCGCCGTCACCGACGACCACCAGCGCGCTGAAGCTCATGTTCTTGCCGCCCTTGACGACCTTCGTGACGCGGCCGATGCTGACGACCGTATCCTTCAGTTCCAGCTGCGACGCGTCAATCTTTTCGCGAACATCCATCGTTCAGATCCTCAGAACTCGAGCCCGGCCGCACGCGCCGCTTCGGCCACCGCGCGCACCCGACCGTGATACAGATACCCGCCGCGGTCGAACACCACACGTGTGATGCCCTTTTCCTTGAGCCGTTCGGCAATCACCTTGCCGATGGCTTCCGCGCCCGCCTTGTTGCCCCCGCGCACATCCCCGCTGAACGTGCCCTTGAGGCCCGGTTCGGTGCTGGCGGCCGCCGCAATCGTGCGGCCCGCGAGGTCGTCGATGACCTGCGTGTAGATATGGGTCACCGAGCGGAACACCGCCAGGCGCGGCCGCTCGGCCGTGCCGGAAATCCGCTTGCGCTGCCGCAACCGGACGCGCTCTCGACGATCCTTCTTGGTTCGAATCTTCATCGTTCAGCTCCAGGTCAAGTCGAGGCCTACGCCCCGGTCTTGCCGACCTTCTTCTTCAACACTTCGCCCATGTAGCGGACACCCTTCTGCTTGTAGGGGTCCGGCTTGCGCAGGCGGCGGATGTTGGCCGCAACCTGGCCCACCAGCTGGCAGTCGACACCGGTCACCGTGATGTGGGTCTGCTTGTCGACCGCGACATCGATGCCCTTCGGGATGTCGAAGATCACCGGGTGCGAGTAGCCGAGCGCAAAGTGCACCTGCTGGCCCTTGAGCTCCGCCCGGTAGCCGACACCCACGATGTCGAGCTCCTTCTTGAAGCCTTCGGTGACGCCGGTCACGGCGTTGGCCATCAGGCTGCGCGCCAGACCATGGAACTTGCCGAGTTCCTTGTCGTCGGTCAGCGTCTCGGCCACCAGTTCGCCGTCTTTCACCGCGAACTTCACGCCGGGCGGGATCGCCTGCTTGAGCGCGCCCTTCGGGCCCTTGAAATCAATGACTCCCTTGCCCACGGTGACCGTGACGCCCTTGGGAACCGGAATGGGTTTTTTGCCAATGCGCGACATATGCGTTCCTACCAGATGTTGCAGAGGACCTCGCCGCCAACGCCGGCCTTCACCGCGTCGCGCCCGGTCATTACACCGGCCGAGGTCGTCAGGATGCTCGTGCCCAGGCCTCCCATGACCTTCGGCACATCGTTGCGGCCGAAGTACACGCGACGGCCGGGACGGCTCACGCGCGACAGGCCCGAAATCACCTTTTCGCCTCGCGGGCCGTACTTCAGGGCAATCCGCAGCTTCTGGCCGGGGGCGTCTTCGGTGCCCTCCACCAGCTTGTGGCTCTGGATGTACCCCTCGCGCTCGAGGATGCGCGCGATTTCCACCTTCAGGCGGGACGCCGGAATGTCCACGCGGGTGTGCCGCGCGTGCACCGCATTCCGGATGCGGGTCAGCATGTCTGCGATCGGGTCGGTCATAGTCTCAGCTCTTTCCTAGGAACCTGTTACCAGCGGCGCGTTACCAGCTGCTCTTGACCACGCCGGCGACTTCTCCGCGCAGCGCGAGTTCGCGAAAGCAGAGGCGGCACAGCGCGAACTTGCGCATGTAGGCGCGCGATCGCCCGCACCGCTTGCAGCGGTTGTGCGCGCGCACTTCGAACTTCAGGCCTTGAGCATCCTTGACGCGTTTTGCAGTGGTAGCCATGTGTCTCTGAATCTCTCGCGTTAGTTCTGCCGGAACGGCAGGCCGATCAGCTGCAGCAGCCGCCGGGCTTCTTCATCCGTCTTGGCCGTGGTCACGACCGAGATATTCATGCCGCGCGCCTTGTCGACCTTGAGGTAATCAATCTCCGGGAAGATCAACTGGTCGCGCAGGCCCATCGTGTAGTTGCCGCGCCCGTCGAACCCGCGCGTCGAGATGCCGCGGAAGTCGCGCACGCGCGGCAGCGCAATGGCAATCATCCGGTCCAGGAAGTCATACATGCGCTGTCCGCGCAGCGTCACCATTGCGCCAATCGCCTGGTTCTGCCGCACCTTGAACTGCGCGATCGACTTCTTCGCCCGGGTCACGGCCGCCTTCTGGCCGGTGATCTTGCCGAGTTCCTCGGCGCCGGTGTCGACGATCTTGCTGTTCTGCGTCGCCTCGCCCAGCCCCATGTTCACGACGACCTTGACGATCCTCGGCACGGCGTTGACGTTGGCGTACCCGAACTCCTTGCGGAGCGCCGGGATCACTTCCTGCTGATAACGATCCTTCAGGCGGTTCATTTGTTATCCACCACGGCGCCGCTCTTGCGGCCAATGCGCAGCTTGCTGCCGTCTTCGGCAATCCGGAATCCCACACGTGTGGGCTGCGATGAATCCGGATCCACCAGCATCACGTTCGAGGCATGGATGCTGCCCTCGCGCTCGACGATGCCGCCCTTGACGTTGCGCTGCGGGTTCGGCTTGGTGTGCTTCTTCACGAGGTTCACGCCCTCGATCACCACGCGCGTCTTGTCACGGTCGACCCGCAGCACGCGTCCGCGCTTGCCGCGGTCACGCCCGGCGATGACCAGCACCTGGTCGTTCTTGCGAATCTTCATGACCTACAGGACCTCCGGCGCGAGCGAAATGATCTTCATGAAGCGCCGCTCGCGCAGTTCACGGGCCACCGGCCCGAACACGCGGGTGCCCACCGGCTCACCTTCCGCGTTCACAATCACGGCCGCATTCCGGTCGAACCGGATGTACGACCCGTCGCGCCGGCGCAGTTCCTTGCGCGTGCGCACGATGACGGCTTTCACCACCTGCCCCTTCTTGACGGTGGCATCGGGCGTCGCTTCCTTCACCGACGCGGTGACGATGTCGCCAATCCGCGCGTAGCGCCCGGTCGATCCGCCAATCGGGTTGATCACCGCGATCTTGCGGGCGCCCGAGTTGTCGGCGACGTCAAGAATCGATCGCATCTGAACCATGGTCGTTCTCCTCTTCCTGCCGTCGTCTCTACAGTCGCGCGCGTTCGACGATGCGCGTCACGGCCCAGCGCTTGCTGCGGCTCAGCGGACGGGTCTGGACAATGGCCACCAGGTCACCGACCTTGGCCTCGCCACTCTCGTCATGCGCCGTGTACCGCGTGGTGCGCTTCATCTGCTTGCCATAACGCGGGTCACGCACCTGACGCTCCGTGGTCACGACCACGGTCTTCGTCATCTTGTCGCTCACGACCCTGCCGGTAATCTCTGTGTTCGCCATACCCGTCTACCTGCCGCTCTTTTCACGCAGGATCGTGTGGATCCGCGCCAGCTCACGACGCATCGGTCGCAGCCGGTTGGCCTGCTCGGTCTGTCCCAGCGCCTTCTGCAGCCGCGTCTTGAACACCTGCTCTTCCAGGGTCGCCGCCCGCTGCTTGAGGTCGTCGGCCGACAGGCCGCGCAGTTCCGCCACTTGTTCGGTCACCTTCATGACACCTTCTCCTCGGCAAAGCGGGTCGCGAACCGCGTCTTCATCGGGAGCTTCGCCGACGCCAACCGCATGGCCGCGCGAGCTTCCGCCTCCGACACCCCTTCCATTTCGAAGAGGATGCGGCCCGGCTTGACGACCACGACCCAGCCTTCCGGCGCGCCCTTGCCCTTACCCATTCGGGTTTCCTGCGGCTTCTTGGTGATCGGCTTGTCGGGGAACACCCGAATCCAGATCTTGCCGCCGCGCTTGATCGACCGCGCCATCGCGACACGCGCCGCCTCAATCTGGCGGTCGGTCATCCAGCACGGCTCGAGCGCCATCAGCCCGAAATCCCCGAACGCCACCGTGCACCCGCGATACGCCTTGCCGCGCATCCGGCCACGCTGCTGCTTTCGGTACTTGACCTTCTTTGGCATCAACATGATGCGATTCCTTCCTTAGCCCCGCGCCGCCCGGCGCGGCTGCCGATACTCTTCTTCGCGGCCCACGCGCGGCGTCAGCCGCTCGCCCTTGTAGAGCCACACCTTCACGCCGATGGCGCCGTAGGTCGTGAACGCCTGCGCGAACCCGTAATCGATGTCCGCGCGCAGCGTCTGCAGCGGCAGCTGGCCGTGCAGATACCACTCCGACCGCGCGATTTCCGCGCCGTTCAGGCGACCGGACACGCGCACCTTGATGCCCTTGGCGCCGAACCGCAGCGCCGACTCAACGGCCTTGCGCATCGCGCGGCGGAACGCCACGCGCTTTTCCAGCTGCATCGCCACCGACTCGCCAATCAGCTGCGCGTCGAGTTCCGGCTTCTGGATCTCGAGGATGTTGATGAACACCTCACGACCCGTGACCTTCGCCAGCTCCTGGCGCAGCTTGTCGACCTCGGTGCCCTTGCGGCCGATGATGATGCCCGGACGCGAGGTGTGAATGTCGATCTTCAGCTTGTTGGCGGCGCGCTCGATGTCGATGCGCGACACACCCGCGTGTGAGAACCGCTTCTTCAGCTCGTCACGCAGCTTCAGATCTTCGTGCAGCAGCTTCGCGTAGTCCTTGTCGGCGAACCAGCGCGACCGCCACGTCTTGTTGAACCCGAGGCGGAACCCGTACGGATGGACTTTCTGACCCATGAACTACTCCGTCCCCTTGCCCTTGGCCGCCTTGGCCGCTTCCTTCGCCTGCGACTTCGCTGCGCGCGCGCGACGTGTCGTCGGCGCGGTGGTGCCGGCCGTCGTACCCACACGCTTGGCAGGCCGCTCGGCGACGGCCACCGTCAGGTGGGTCGTGCGCTTGATGATGCGGAACGCGCGGCCCATCGGGGCAGGGCGCACCCGCTTCATCGTCGGGCCCTGGTCGGCGTAACACGCCTTCACAAAGAGCCGCTCGACGTCGCCGCCAAAGCCATCGGCCTGCTGCGCATTGGCAATCGCCGATCGCAACACCTTCTCGATGTCCTTCGCGATCTTCTTGCGCGAGAACTGCAGCGTCGCCAGAGCGCCGTTGACGTCCACGCCGCGGATGAGGTCAAGCACCAGCCCGGCCTTCTGGGCCGAGGTGCGGACGTACTTGGCCGTAGCCTGCGCCTGCACCATCAGTTGCCTCCCTTGCCCGGGGCCGCCTTGTCGGCTTTCGCCGCGTGGCCCTTGAAGGTGCGCGTGGGCGCAAACTCGCCCAGCTTGTGCCCGACCATGTTCTCGGTCAGGTACACCGGCACGAACTTCTTGCCGTTGTGGACGGCCAGCGTGTGCCCAATCATCTCGGGCACCACGGTCGACCGGCGCGACCACGTCTTGATGACCTTCTTCTCGTTCTGCCGGTTCATGCCTTCCACCTTTTCAAGCAGGTGGAGATCAATGAACGGGCCCTTCTTGAGTGATCTGCCCATGGTTACTTCTTCCGCCGTTCGATGATGAACGTCTCTGTCCGCTTGTTGCGGCGCGTCTTGTAGCCCTTGGTCGGCACACCCCACGGCGTGACCGGATGCCGGCCACCCGAGGTCTTGCCTTCACCACCACCCAGCGGGTGGTCGACCGGGTTCATGGCCACGCCGCGCACGTGCGGACGTTTGCCCAGCCAGCGGCTGCGACCGGCCTTGCCGACCGAGATGTTCTCGTGGTCGAGGTTGCCCACCTGGCCGATGGTCGCAAGGCACTCGGCATCGATCCGGCGGATTTCACCCGACGGCATCTTCACCGACGCATACTCGCCTTCCTTGGCCACCAGCTGCACCGCCGAGCCGGCCGAGCGCGCAATCTGGCCGCCCTTGCCGGGGCGCAGTTCCACGTTGTGGATCATCGTGCCCAGCGGAATCAGGCGCAGCTTCAGGCAGTTGCCCGGCAGAATGTCGACGCCGTCACCCGACATGATCGGGTCGCCCACCTTCAGGCCTACGGGATGCAGGATGTAGCGCTTTTCGCCGTCGGCGTAGGTGACCAGCGCAATGCGCGCGCTGCGGTTCGGGTCGTATTCGACCGTCGACACCTTGCCGGGGATGTTGAACTTGTCGCGCTTGAAATCAATGACGCGATAGTTGCGCTTGTGACCGCCGCCACGCCACCACGAGGTGATTTCACCGCGGTTGTTGCGGCCGCCCGAACGGTGCAGCGGCTCGACCAGCGGCTTGTGCGGCGTTGTCGACGTAATCTCATCGAACGTCTGCACGCTGTAGTAGCGGCGCGCAGGCGACGTGGGCTTGTAATTGCGAATCCCCATGATCCTCAGGCCCCTTCCAGGAACTCGGGCAGCTTCTCACCGGCCTTGAGCCGGACCCAGGCCTTCTTCCAATCAGGCCGCTGCCCCGAAAAACGACCTTGGCGCTTGACCTTGCCGTGCTGCATCTGCGTGCGCACGTCGGCGACCTTCGACCCGAACAGGGTCTCGACCGCGCGCCGGATATCCACCTTGGTCGCCTCGCGCGCCACTTCGAACACCACGACATTGCCCGCATCACGGGCCACCGTGGTCTTCTCGGTCACGAGGGGACGACGAATGACGCTTGTGGTCTTCATCCCAGCACCTCCTGCCACCGCTCGACGGCAGCGCGGGTCACCACCACACGCGTCGTGTCCATCACGTCGCGCGCCGTGACACGGCCGCTCGGCACCAGGCGGATGCCGGCAATGTTGCGCGCCGACTTCGCGAAGTTTTCATCGAGCTGCACATCGGTCACCAGCGCCTTGCCGGTCACCCCCAGACGCGCCAGCAGAGCCGCCGCATCCTTCGTCTTGATCGCCGACGCCTTGAGTTCGTCAACGATGATCACCGCGCCATCCTTCAGCTTGCTCTGGATGGCGGCGCGCAACGCGCCACGCTCCACCTTGCGGGGCAGCTGGTAGTCGTAGCTGCGGGGCTGCGGACCAAACACGGTGCCGCCCTTGCGCCACAGCGGTGAACGGCTCGAACCGGCCTGGGCGCGACCCGTGCCCTTCTGCTTGTACGGCTTCTTGCCGCCGCCGCTGACCAGTGCGCGGTTCTTCGTGGCGTGTGTGCCGGCGCGCTCGGAGGCGTTCTGCCGCACGACCGACGCCCACACCAGGTCCGTCTTGATCGTCCCGCCGAAGACGGCGTCGTTCAAATCGACCGCGCCGACCTTCTGGTTCTGGGAATTCACGACATCGAGAGTCATTTATTTCTTCCCCTTCTTCGGCTTCTCGGGCTGCGGAATCGGGTCCTTCTTCTTGGCCACCGCGTGCCGCACGAGCACGAGCCCGTTGGGAGCGCCCGGCACCGCGCCATGCAGGACCAGCAGGTTCTGCTCGGCGTCGATGCTCACGACCTTCAGGTTGAGCGTCGTCACGCGCTTGCCGCCCATGCGGCCGGCTGCACGCATGCCCTTGACGACACGCGACGGGAACGACGAGGCGCCAATCGAGCCGGGCGCGCGATGGAACATCGAGCCGTGGGTCGCCGCGCCGCCGCCGAAGCCGTGACGCTTCACGACACCCTGGAAGCCCTTGCCGCGACCGTTCGCGATGACGTCCACGCGGTCGCCCGCGTTGAAGATGTTGACCAGGACGGGATCCCCCGCCTTGGGCGCGTCACCGCCGGCCTTGACCTTCACTTCACGCGTGATGTGGGTCGGGGGCACGCCGGCCTTCTTGAAGTGGCCGATCGTCGGCTTGTTGGCCTTGCCGACCTCTTCGACCAGGCCGAGCTGCACGGCCTCGTAGCCGTCGGTGGCAGCCGTCTTGGCCTGCACCACGACACACGGACCGGCTTTGATGATCGTCGCAGGAACGGCGGTGCCGTCCGGCTGATAGACCTGGGTCATGCCCAGCTTGCGACCGAGAATTCCGGTGACCATTACTTGTGTTCCTTCCCGAACGCCTTGATCTCGACGTCCACGCCCGCGGGCAGGTCGAGCTTCATGAGGGCGTCCACCGTCTGCGGCGTCGGCTCGAAGATGTCGATGAGCCGGCGATGCGTGCGGATCTCGAACTGCTCACGCGACTTCTTGTCGACGTGGGGCGAACGGAGCACCGTCCACTTGTTCTTCTCGGTGGGCAACGGCACCGGGCCGGCCAGGCGGGCGCCCGTGCGCTTCGCCGTGTCGACGATTTCGGTCGTCGACTGGTCGAGCACCCGGTAGTCGTACGCCTTGAGGCGGATGCGGATCTTGTCGCTGAATGGATTCGCCATGTCTTATTTCCCCTGCGCGCGTGCGATGACTTCTTCGCTCACGCTGCTCGGCGCCGGCTCGTACCGATCGAAGTGCATCGAGTAGGCGCCGCGCCCCTGCGTGCGCGACCGGAGGTCGGTCGCGTATCCGAACATCTCTGACAACGGCACGCGCGAGTTGATGATCTGCGTACCACCACGGGACTCCATCGACTGGATGTGCCCGCGACGGCTGGTGATGTCGCCGATGACGTCGCCCATGTAGTCTTCCGGCACCGTCACTTCGACTCGCATCACCGGCTCGAGCAGCACGGGATGCGCCTTGGCGGCCGCATCCTTGAACGCCATCGAACCGGCAATCTTGAACGCCATTTCGTTCGAGTCGACGTCGTGGTACGAACCGTCATACAGCTCGATCTTCACGTCGTCGATCGGGTAGCCGGCGAGCACGCCCGTGGTGAGCGCTTCCTGAATACCCTGGTCGATCGGCTTGATGAATTCGCGCGGAATCACGCCGCCCACGATCTCGTTGACGAATTCGTAGCCCTCACCCGGCTTGCGCGGGATGAGGCGAATCTTCGCGTGACCGTACTGACCACGGCCACCGGTCTGCTTGACGTAGCGGCCTTCGCCTTCCGATGCCTTGGTAATCGTTTCCTTGTAGGCGACCTGCGGCTTGCCGACCTGCGCCTCGACGTTGAACTCGCGCTTGAGGCGGTCAACGATGATTTCCAGGTGCAGTTCGCCCATGCCGTTGATGACGACCTGGCCCGTGTCCGTGTCGGTCTTGACGCGGAAGGTCGGGTCTTCAGCCATCAGCTTCGCCAGGCCCAGACCCAGCTTTTCCTGGTCGGCCTTGGTCTTCGGCTCGATCGCGAGCGAGATGACCGGCTCAGGGAAGTCCATGGCCTCAAGGATGATCGGCTGCTTTTCGTCGCAGATCGTGTCGCCGGTCGAGACCGACTTCAGACCCACGGCGGCGGCAATGTCGCCGGCCAGCACTTCCTTGATTTCTTCACGCTTGTTGGCGTGCATCTTCAGGAGGCGGCCGATGCGCTCGGTCTTCTGCTTCGTGGCGTTGTAAACGCCGATGCCCGCCGTCATCGTGCCCGAGTAGACACGGATGAACGTGAGCTGACCGACAAACGGGTCGGTCATGATCTTGAACGCCAGCGCAGACATCGGCGCGTTGTCGTCCTGTTTGCGCTCGGTCGTGGCGCCCTCGGCACCATTCGGGTCGATGCCGGTCACGGCCGGAATGTCGACCGGCGACGGCAGGTAGTCAACCACCGCGTCGAGCAGCGGCTGCACGCCCTTGTTCTTGAACGCCGAACCGCAGATGACGGGCACAAAGGCCGCATCTTCGTTGCGCACCGAGGAGATGCAGCGCTTGCGGATGGCCGCCTTGATCTGCGCTTCGGGAATCTCCTCGCCGTGCAGGTACTTCTCGAGAATCGAGTCGTCAACTTCCGAGACCTTCTCGATCAGCTTCTCGCGGTATTCCTTGGCGAGATCCATCAGGTCAGCCGGAATGTCGGTGACCTTGGCCTCGGAGCCCATGGCCGCGTCGGCCTCCCACACCAGTGCCTTCATCTTCACCAGGTCGACGACACCGACGAACTTGTCTTCGGCACCAATCGGCAGGTGCAGCGCAACGGGGTTGCCCTGCAGCTTCGAGATGATCTGCTCGTAGGTGCGCAGGAAGTTCGCACCAATGCGGTCCATCTTGTTGACGAAGCAGATGCGCGGCACGCGGTACTTGTCCGCCTGACGCCACACCGTTTCCGACTGCGGTTCGACGCCGGCGACCGAGTCGAACACCGCGACCGCGCCGTCGAGCACACGCAGCGAACGCTCGACTTCAGCCGTGAAGTCGACGTGACCCGGCGTGTCAATGATGTTGATCCGGATGTCGCGCCAGGTGCAGGTCGTCGCGGCCGACGTGATCGTGATGCCGCGCTCCTGCTCCTGCTCCATCCAGTCCATGACGGCGGTGCCTTCATGCACTTCGCCGATCTTGTACGTAATGCCCGTGTAGAACAGGATGCGCTCGGTGGTCGTCGTCTTGCCGGCATCGATGTGGGCCATGATGCCGATGTTGCGACAACGTTCGAGAGGTACTTGTCTCGCCATGACTGCTAACGTCCTGCCCGATTAGAAGCGGTAGTGCGCGAACGCCTTGTTGGCTTCGGCCATGCGGTGCACGTCTTCGCGCTTCTTGACGGCTCCACCCCGCAGGTTCGCGGCATCCATGAATTCGTTGGCCAGCTTCTCCTGCATCGTCTTGCCGTCGCCACGTTCGGTGGCGTAGCCGGCGAGCCAGCGGAGCGACAGGGACAGGCGGCGGGTCGGGTTGACCTCGACCGGCACCTGGTAGTTGGAACCACCCACGCGGCGGGACTTCACTTCCAGCGCGGGCTTGACGTTGTCGACGGCCTTCTTGAAGGTCTTGAGCGGATCGTCGGCCGTCTTGTCCTTCACGATATCGAGCGCGCCGTACATGATGCGCTCCGCGGTGGACCGCTTGCCGTCCTTCATGATCGTGCGGATGAACTTGGTGACCAGCGGACTGTCGTAAATCGGATCCGCCGGAACTTCACGCTTTGGAATTTCTCGTCTACGCGGCATGACTCAGATTCCCCTTACGCCTTCTTGGGGCGCTTGGCGCCATACTTCGAACGGCTCTGCATGCGGCCCGCGACACCCACGGTGTCGAGCGTGCCGCGCACGACGTGATAGCGCACGCCGGGCAGGTCCTTCACACGGCCGCCGCGAATGAGCACCAGCGAGTGCTCCTGCAGGTTGTGGCCAACGCCCGGGATGTAGGTCGTCACTTCAATCCCGTTGGTCAGGCGCACACGCGCCACCTTGCGGAGTGCGGAATTCGGCTTCTTCGGCGTCTGGGTGAAGACGCGCACACACACGCCGCGCTTCTGCGGGCTGCGCTGCAGCGCCGGGCTCTTTGTCTTCCAGAGCACCTTCTCACGTCCCTTGCGCACCAATTGGCTGATCGTCGGCATACCGTGAACCTTGAACCTTCGTCCGTTTCCTGAAACAACCCAACACATCACACCGGCCAGCGACGACGCGAGTGCGCGCGCCATCGGTTCGGCGAGTCGTGTTCGCTCCAGGCCTGGGAACCCTCACGGGTTCGGCACCTGAAACATTTCCCCTATTGCTGGCAAACAGCGTGGCGCCGGCTATGGCACGCGCGTGTCGCGCGGCGAGCGTGGCGCTCGGTAACTACAAGACGGCGATTTCGTTCAGGGCCGTCTGAAGCGAGCACTAGATAGGGTGTCCTAGTGCCCGAAGAACCGGACGAGCATAACACAGCCGGAACGGAAACAACAACCGTGTCACGAAATCAGAGCCGAAATTCTTCGATGCCCAGGGCCCGGGCGGCCCAAACTAGCGGTCGTCGCGGTCGAGGTCGAGTTCAAGCAGCACCGTGGCCAGCGGGGCCACCGGCTTGCGAACGGCCGGCAGAGGCACATGTACGGGGGGACTCAGCCACCCCCGCCGAGCCCACTCCCTCAGCAAACCGGCAACCACCTCGACCGTGCGCATGGCTCGATGGTATTCGCCGGTAACCACCATAGACAATACCTACCGGCTGCGCCCCGTCACGTCCCAATACCCCCGGATCTTTCCGTCCGCCGCGTCGCGAACGAGAGGACCGATGGGGTCGAGCACGTTGGACCGCCCGTCAGGGCCCTGGGGCACGCCGAGGTAGCCATCGCGTGGAGATACGGACCGGATGATGACGGATCGGTCGTCCACGGGCAGATGCCCGAGGTTCTCGGCAAACCGTTCCCACGTCCCGTAGCGAAACAGGTATTGCTCGACGTTGGACGTGTAGAACGCGCCCACCACGGCCCCGTGCTGACGGATGTACCGGCCCACTTCGCGCAGCGCCTTGGGTCCGGTATGGTCACCCACGACCGGCACTAGCAAGTTCTTTTCCTGGAACGACTTGACGGCTTTGAACGCCGTCTCACTCGCGAGGTACCCGCGCTGCACCCCACTGCCGTCCGCTTCGCGGGCCATCTCCTGCCAGCTCGGAAACCGGTTCCGTCCGCCTCGGCCAGTCCCGCCCATCCCGAACGGCGCCGACCGGAAGCCGCCCCTGGAGGAGTACGCCAGCTGAGGCCCATACAAATAGAAGTTGCTGTAGATGCTGTCCAGCCCCCGGAGGTCCTCGGCCGTCAGCGGGAACCCGCGGGTCTTGGTCAGATGGTGCTGCAGGATGAGCAGGTTGTCGCGAAACTGCAGTTCATCAGCCGGCACGCGCATGAAGGCATCCAGCAACTGGCCCACCGGCGCGTCCGCCCTGAGGCTTTCGGGGCGCGGCCGTGAAAACAGCAGCGACAGAAAGTCGGCTCGGTCGGCCGACAACTCAAAGATCGCCTTGTACATCAGGTGCGTCACCAGGTTGCCGCGCCGGATGTCGACGATGAATGCCATGCGCGGCTGGAGCGCGAGGATGTAGGTGAAGTTCTGGTCGGGCGCGACGCCCAGGTACACAAGATTCGGTCGCCGTTGTTGCTCAAGCGCCGGCGCCACCCACTGATACGAATGCTCGTTGGAGACCAGGTTGTCGGACTGAAAAAAACCGTCTGGCTCCGAGAACTTCTGGGTCAGCGCCCAGAACTGCTCGTTGGTGAGCGACTCGGGCAGCGGCTCCACGACACCGCGCCATGCCGAGCCGGCGCCTACCAGCAGCAGGCCGAGGCACCCAATCAGGATGCCGACGAGGGTCCGGCGGGACGGCAACATGGATGCCCGTATCTTCTCAGCTGCGGACCAGTCCGGCAAACAGCCGGGCCTGCCGCCACAACAGCCCCCACTGCCCTCGCCGGATCCTCGCCGCGACATACGCGGGCCTCGCGTAATACCGCAGGTACGCGCGACGCGTCAGGCCCTTGAGTTCCTGCAACGTCAACGGCCCCACGACCGCTTCGGGAAACAGCGACTCGTCGCTGAACGCGGCTCCCGGCGTGTCGTGCACGGCGTCGTACATGGCCGTCCCGGGATACGGCGCGGCGACGTGGAACAAGGGATACGTCGGTCCGAGTTCGATCGCCAGCCGCAACAAGTCATCCGCATCCTGGCGTGTGGCACCGGGCAGCCCCAGCAGAAAAAAACACGCGGTGTCGATCCCCGCAGCGTGAATCTTCGCGAGCCCTTCCCTCACCTGTGCCAGTGTCAGGTCCTTGTTGGTGGATGCCAGCACGCGATCGCTGCCCGCCTCCACACCGACATGAATCAAGCGGCATCCGGCTCGACCCATCGCCGCCAGCAGCTCATCGTCTACCAGATCGAGCCGCGTCTGGCAGCACCAGGTGAGCGGATACTTCGCAGCTTCAAGGGCCGCGCAGAGTTCAAGCACCTGTTTGCGCAGCACGGTGAACTCGAGGTCAATGAAATAGGCGGTCCGTACACCGTGCTCGGTCACCGCGGTGTGAATCTCGCGCAACAAGGCATCGAGTGGCTTGCGGCGCACGCCTTCGCCGTATGTCTTCAACAGACAGAAGGTGCATGACGAAGCGCAGCCGCGGCTCATTTCAAAGAGCGTGAAGTTCCCGCCCAGCACCTCGTAGTGGTACCGGTCCATCGGGAGCAGGTGCCACGCGGGCGCCGGCAGTTGCGCCAGCGGCATCGGGGGTGGATCGGCGTGATGCACACTTCGGCCATCGGCGTCGCGACACGTCACACCAGGCACATCGTCTGCACGCCCCTTCCGCACAATTGCACGGACGGTCGCTTCGGGCTCACCGCGGACAACGGCGTTCGCCTGCGTGAGCGCAAGCACCTCGGCCGGCCGCACGGTGCCGTGGCTGCCAAGGACGATGAGCTGCGGTGTCTGGGCACGCAGTGCCGCGACGGTTTCGTGGAACGGACGGAGGTCGAGGACTGGACACTGCCAGCGATCGAGGCTCGACGATGTGACGAAGACCATGTCGGCGCCGCGCACACGATCGGCGACCTCGGCGGGGGTGAGGTTTTCGGCGTTTGCGTCGACGATCGACACATCCACTCCGTCGCTCAGCAGGCCGCCGGCAGTGGTCGCCAGATCCAGCGGCGGCCACACGCGGTTGTAGATGCGACCACGGCGACTCACCACGGTCGTCTGTCCGGGGTTGACGAGCGCGACCTTCACGCGCGCGCTCCTCGTGGTCGGCGACCGTGCGTGCGCCAGAGCCGGAACACGCCCTTCATGTCTTCAATCGCGGTCGGGATGATCCGCACTCGGCTGTCGTCATCCTCGGTCCACGACACCGGGACATCGAGAATGCGGTAGCCGCGGCGTTCGGCCAGCACGAGCAGTTCTGTGTCGAGAAACCACGACTGGTCAACCACGTCGGGGAGCAGTTCGGTGACGACGCGGCGGCTCAGCGCCTTGCAGCCGGTTTGTGCATCCGAGAATGACACCGAGAGCGCGACACGCAGCAACGTGTTGTACGTGTCGGAGATCACCTGCCGTCGCCACGAGCGTCGCACACGGGATCCGGGCAGCCTGCGAGAGGCCACGGCCAGATCACACACATCTGTCGCGACCGGATCGATCAGCTTCGGCAGGTCTGCCAGTTCGGTGGAGTGATCAACGTCCACGTAACACACCACGTCGGCGACGGAGGTCGTCCAGGCCTGCCGGAGCGCGCGACCACGTCCGGGCAGGTCAAGCGCGAGGAATCGCAGCCGCGGGTCAGCCGCACACAGGTGTCCGGCGATCTCGCGCGTCCGATCGGTGGAGCCGTTTTCCGCGATCGTGATCGTCCAGTCGTAGCCCGCGTGTGCCGCCAGGAAGTCGCGCAGTCGCGCGATCGATCCTTCCAGCACATGCGCTTCGTCGCGCACCGGCACCACAACGTCCACCGTCGTCATGGCCTTCGCCACCAGACGGCGGCCGCCAGCAGGCTGAGCGCCGAGAGCCAGAGGCCGGCGGCCAGGCCACGCGGCCAGTAGGTGAACGTCACACGCGAACGGCCCTGAGGGACGGGCGCGGCAAGCAAACGGCCCGTCGCTTCCACCGCCGGCTGGGGGGATGTCGCGCCGGCCTCCGGCGTCACCTCGACGGACCACCCGCGATCGAAATTCTGATTGACGGTCAACACGCCGGGTGATGAGGCGACGACCTCGATGGTGAGCGCGCGCATCGACCAGTGCGAGAGCGTCACGGTCCCGTCAGTCCCTGTGAGGAACACCTCGCCGCGGTAGCCGAGCTCACCAACGACCATGACGTCGCCCTGCTCGACGGCCAGGTTTTCGTATCCGTCGAGCGCACCCCAATTGGCGCGCACCCGCGGCAACAGCAGGCTGTGCATCTGATGCGGCACCCGCTCGGCAGCCTGTGGCGGCGGCTCGTGTTGCACAAACGTGGGACTGACCGGCAGGACGATCGGCGACAGGCGGAAGACGTCGCGGAAGACGAGATGCGCCTGTATCGCCAACTCGCCATAACTGAGGGCGATCAGCAGCCAGCCGACCAGCACCGCCCTGTGGGTCCGGCCGCGCAGCCAGTGGACGACGAGGTCCAGTCCGAGCCCGCCGAAAAAGGCTGCGACGAAGATGACTCCGGCGAGCATGCGTGACGGCAGTTGCAACTGGCGATAAAACGGCAGCTTGTGCAGCTCGGCCCACAGATCAATCGGCGAGGTCCAGCCCAGCACGAACACACCCGCGACAGCGCCGGTCATCAGCAGCGGCCAGTGACGACGCCATGCGCCAAGCGCGCCAACGCATACAAGCGCAATACCAACCGCAGAGAGGTACGCGCCGGCTTCATGGAAGCCCACCGTCATCTCGAACAGGTCGGCTGGAGCGGGAGGCGGAGGATCCTGCCCGACCGCGGCTTCGTCACGGTAGTAGTGGTAGATCGCCGCAGGCTTCGGGTGGAACAGGGCTGCACGCAGCGTGTTCAGCGACGTGTGACTGACCAGCGTCTGTTCCCGCGGGTACTCGCGGACGAACATCGCCGTCGGGATCAACTTTGCGGCAGCAAGGCCCACCGCCAGCGCGGCCGCGGCCCCCCAGACCACCACCGGCCTGAGGGTACGTGCACGCACCGCTTCCAACATCGACCAGGTCGTCAGGACGATGGCAAACAGGGCCGGGATGTAGACGTTTCCAGAGATCAGCACCGAGGCGAGCAGTAGCGCTGCGATGACGCCGGCCCGCCTGCGTCCGGCAGCCGCGCGCTCCAGCCACACCGCCACCCACGGCATCACGCCCAGCGCCGTCCACTCCAGGTGTCCTTCGGTGACGTGCAGCACGTAATGGGTCGACATCATCAGGAGGATGCCGGCCAGCACACCTGCCGCACGTGTTGCGCGGTGGTCGCGCAACCAGACCGCCATTCCCACTGCGCCAAGCCACATGGCCGCGACGACGAGCACACGTACGGCTATCTGAGACCCGAGCAGGAGTGTCAGAGCGAACCACGGAGCCAGCACCGGCGAGTGGGGATGCGCCAGCAGCACCGTGCCTCCCTCGGCGTAGGGATTCCAGACGGGCCAGTCGCGGAAGGTCATGACCGCGAGCCGCGCGACCTCATGCCTTGTGGTGAACTGGTCCCAGTCCTGCCAGCCGTAGGCGTCCCAGCGCGTCAGCAACGGCGCGCACACGACGAGCGTGGCGCACGCCAGCAGCAGCACCGACGGCCACAGGCGATAGCGCTCGCGCTCGTCAGCACTCATCGGTGCGACTGATTATATGAAACTCGATATGACAGAATGGCGCATGCACGCCGACCGATTACCGACCGCCTGGGTGATCGGTGTCGCCGCGCTGCTCGGAGCGGCGCTGGGTGTGCTGGTCAAGCCTGTCTGGACCGACAACCTCATACCGGCGCAGATCATCGCCGGCGTTGTCGAGTACCCGGCCGACAGTCTCGTCCCGCTGACCTACCTCCGCCCGCATTCGCTTGTCACGCAGCTCGCCGCGCTGCTGCTGTGGATGGGCATCCGGGAATGGTATGTCTCGCTCATCTTCTCCGGACTGCAGGGCGCACTCGCGTGCGCAGCGTTGACGACACTCGCGCTGGCCATTTCGCGACATTGGCTGTCAGCTGTTATCACCCTGGCACTCATCGTGAAGTTGTCGATGCACCAGCCTCGATGGATCGGCATGTACGTCGACGTGTTTCACGGGCACCTGTATCCGAACACCTTTCCGGCCGCGCCCGGGGTGTTTGGCGCCGTCGGTTTGTACCTCTGCATTCTGATCCTTGGCTTGATTGGACTCGAGCGCTGGAAGGCGGCGGCCCTTCCCGCAGCGCTCCTGCCGTTCATCCACCCTGGCCTCGCGCTGCCGTTGTACGCAGCCCTGCTGCCGGTCGCCTGGCTGGGCCGTGCGCGTGTCGGCGACGCGTGGCCCGGTGTGGCGCGGATGGCGGCGATCGGCCTCGGCGTTGGTGTCGTGTCGCTGGCCGCGTATTTCCTGTATCTGCCCTCCTCGCCGGTGGTCGATCTCGCCGCAGCGCAAACGTTCGCGCGGCAGATCGTTGAACGCTGGAACGATCACACCGTCATTCCTGCGACGAGGCGGCTGCACCTGTTGCTCGAGCCGGCGTTTCACACGCTGCTGCTGGGAACTCTGCTGCTGACGCGCTGGCGCTCGCTGCTGCCACCCGGCGTACGAGCCGTGGCGGCGGTCGTGCTGACGATGACGGTCATCAGCGCCGCGTTTACGGTCACGCTCGCGTACGCGCCGACGGTTGTCCCCTGGCAGATGCGCACGGCTCTGATCCCGCGATGGATGAATGTGGCGTCCTGGTTTTTCATCGTGGTGACCGGAGCGCGATTGGCTCACCTGGCGCTGGTCGGTGGGCACCGGTTTGCCGCACTGCTCTTGGCAGGCACACTCATCGCGGTGCAGATGGCACTCGTGCAGGGCATCACGTTCTGGTCAGGGTTTGGCGCGGCGTATCTCGCCACCCCGGCGACACCACTGAAGACCGCGCTGTACTTTCTTTCTGGTGTCGGCCCCCTGGGCCTCGTGCTTGCAGTCGCCTTCATGCAGAGCCGCGCCGTGGGCCGGCCCACCCGCCGGGTGCCTCGCTGGTGGGGCTGGCTGGCAACGGTGGCGGTTCTCGTGATGTGTGCGCTGCCGTTCCAGCGCAGCCGATGGTACGGTGCCGGCGGAACCGGTGCCTGCCATGTCGCACTTGCCGAGGCCAGCCGGTTCGAGGGGACACTGCTGCTGGCTCCACGGCTGTGGGCGGCCGAGTGGATACAGGCGCGCACGCGGCGACCATTCCTGTTCGAGGTGATGGACATCAACATCCTGCCGTTCACGCCCGCGGTGTTGCCACGCGCCGCCCAAATGCTCGACGAGATCTACCATCAGCCCATTCCCACAGGGATGCGCAGTGAACTGGCCATCCGATGGCCTGATCGCACCACGGCACAGTGGGTGGCCCTTGCCGCGAAGTACGGCTTCGTTGACGTCATCGCCAACAACACGCTGCCGCTGCAACTGCCGCTGGTCGTCGACGACGGCGTCTGCGCGTACTACCGCATTCCAGGAGCCGCGCGGTGAAGTCGGTGCGCACGACGGCCGGAGTCGTGCTCGGCATGCTGGCCGCACACCCGGCGGTGCTCCACCTCTGGCCAGGCCCGCTGCGCATGCTCATCGTCACTGCGGTGCTCGGGTGGCTGCCGGGCGTGGCGTGGCGCTGGTGCTGGCGCTCGCACTCGCGCGCCTGGGGTGTCACCCTGGCGCGGGACCTCGTCGCCGCAGCGCTGGTCCTGATCGTCGCTGCCCTGGCGTTGCGGCTGGTCGCAGTGCCCCTGGCCGCCGCGTCACTCTGGTTCTCACTGTGCGCGTTCACCGCGATGGGCGTGATCCTGCCGTTCGTCCTGCCGTCAGGCCGCGTCACGCGCGTCCCTGCGACTCGAGCTGTCCGGGGAGCGGCCGCCGCGCTGGCGGTGGTGATGTTCGCGGGATCACTCGTCGTGTTCGAGCGGATGGCCGTTGCCGTGGTGCCGCCGATGGTGGACCACGACCTGGATCTGCAGGGCCCCGGTTATGCCCTGCTGACATCCCTGACGCCGCGGGTGATCAATGATCGTGGGCTGCTCTACTACTTTGCCCATCCGCCACTGCTCCACGTCTATGGCGCCGCGTCGATCGTCCTGCAGGGTGGTGTGGAGTCGCTTCGGGCGTACGACACGATCACCTCAGCCGCGACTGGCCGTGACGATGCGGCCGCGCTGGCGGCGGCGTACGAACACTACGCCCGCACCCCGTTGATCGCGGAGACCCGCTCACCGAATGTCGTCCTGGCAGCACTCTCGGTGGCGATGATTGCAGTGATCACGGTGCGCCGGTCACGTCGCGTGTGGCTCGGCGCCTTGATGGCTCTGGCGTATGCCGCCAATCCCGAGGTACTCGTGCGGTCCTCGTATGGGGGCTATTTCGCGATCTCGACCTGTGCCGCACTGTTGATGCTCGTGCACGCTGACCACATTCGGCGTCTTCGCGGCATCACCTGGGCGGCGGCATGGGGTGCGCTGGCCAACCACAAACTGGTGCTGCTGCCGGCAGCCCTGCTCGCCGGCGCTCGGCTGACCGCAGGCACATGGATGCGTGCGTGGCACCGCACGGGCGGCATCGTGCTCGCCTTTGCCGCCGGCAGCGCCGCGTTCTGGATCTGGGGACTGCTGGTGAATCCGGGCGACTTCCTCGCCGACCACGTCCAGCACCACCTCATGGACCGAATTACCCACGACAACCCGCTCGGCTACGAGGGCTATCTGTCGCACCTCGGCCTGTGGCGCGAGTTCGGTGGGCACACGGGATATTTACTCCTGCCGGTGGCAATCCTGTGCGCGTGTCACGACCTCCGGCACGCTTGTGTCCCGCGCGATCACACGTTCACCGCGCTGCTGTTGTCGTGGACGCTGGTGACGGCCGTGGTCTTCACCTTCGTGGACTGGCGCATGACCAAACACATCTCGCCGCTGCTGGTGTCGCTGCCGCTGCTGCTGACACCACCACGCCACGCGCCGCGCTGGCGTATCGCGGCAGCGGTCATCACGTGTGTGTGGAGCCTTGCCTGGTATGCAGGCGACATCGGCGTCCTCCTCACGAACTTCGAGGAATTCGGCGTGACGCCAGACTGGTAGTGTCGAACGTCAGCGGGAGCGCGCGAGCAGTTCCCAGTAGGACTGCACCTTGCCGGCGGCCACATCCCGCAACAGCGCCGCGACCGGGTCAAGCAGCTGCGCCGAGCGCGACCACGGCACGGTGGAACAGGTGTTAAAACACGACCGGATGAACAGCGAGGCGTCATCAATCGGCAGCGTCGCCACGTTTTCGTAGTACCGGGGCCAGGTCTGGTACTGGAAGAGGTACTGCTCGACGTTGGACGTGTAGATCGCCCCCACCGTCGCCCCGTGATCCTTGAGCCACTGCCCCACGCCGCGGAGCGCACGCGTCCCGGTGAAGTCTCCCACCACCGGAACGATCAAATTCCGCAGCTGCATCTGCCGGACAACGCCATACCGTTGCTCATCGGCGAGATAACTCCGCGCGTCGCCCGCCTCGTCGGTGGCGACCATCAGATCCTGGTAACTGGGATACCGGCCGCGGAATCCGGTGTTGGCGTACGCCAGCGAGGGGCCTGCGTAATAAAACGCCGTCAGCACGTATTCAATGTGGCCCAGATCGTCTTCCGACAACAGGAGGCCGTGCTGCACGGTCAGGCGTTCCTTGACGGCCGTAAACGTTGCGGCGAAGCGGTCTACGGTGGGCTTCACTTCCGCAAATGCCTGAAACAGACGGGCAGCTGACGCGTCTGCCGGCACCGGTGACGTGAGCTCCCGCGACAGCAGCCGCGACAGGAACTCGACGCGCGAGGGCGCCATCTCCATCAACGCCTTGTAGAGCAACTGCAGCCGCAGATTGTCGCGTCGGATGTCGACGATGAATGCGACCGAGGGGCGAAGGTTGGCGATATAGGTGAAGTTCTGATCGGGTCCGACGCCAACGTAGGCGCGCCCGTTGGTCCAGGCCTTGAGCAGATCGGGAATCACCCACTGAAACGTCAGCTCGTTCGACACCAGATTGTCGGAGGCAAAGTAGCCGTCGCCTTCGGAGAACTCCGTCATCAGGTGCGAGAACTGCGCATCAGACAGCCGCTCCGGCACCCGCAGGTCGGCCGGCGATGCCGACGGTGCCGAGACCGCCAGTGCCATCGTGGAGACAATCGCCACGACGAGCCGCCAGAACGTCAGCGTGGAATCGGCGGCGGTGCGATGTCGCATTTGTTCGCCTTGACGTCCTGAAGCATCGGCCGGTAATACGAGAGCAGCGAACCGCGACCCCCGCCGCCCCGTCCGCCGGTCTGTGAGTAGATGAAGGTGCTCGTGTCGTCCAGCGGCAACTGCGCCACATTGCCGCAGAACGTGTACCAGAGGCCGTCGCCGCTCAGGTACTGCTCGACATTCGAGAGATAAAACGCCGAGACGATTGACCCGTGCGCCTTGATCCACGCGCCCAGATTGCGCAGCGCCTTGGAACCGGCGAAGTTGCCCACCACAGGCACGATGAGGTTTCTGGCGTGCAGTCCCTTGAGAAAGTCGAAGTGGGTCTCCGACGCCAGAAAGCTGCGCGAGGTGCCGAGACCGTCATCGGCCACCATCAACGACTGGTAGTTGACGAAGTTGCCGCGTGCCGCGCCACCGGTGCTCGACGAATACGTCAGTCCGGGTCCGAACCAGTAGAAGTGGTAGTAGACGTACTCGATCCCTTTGCGGTCGTCGACGCTCAGCGGGATCTCCCGTGTGGTCACGAGGTGATCGAGTACAGCCGCCAGGTTTGTCTTGTAGGCCGTCTCCGACGTCTCGACCGGCAGGAATGCGTTGAAGATCTCCTGCACCGTGCTCTTGGTCGTCAGACCCGCCGGTCTGGGTTTCGAAAACAGCAACGAGACGAAGTCTGCGCGGTCCTTCGCCATCTCGAACAGCGCCTTGTACAACAGGTGTGTGTGCAGGTTCCCGCGCCGCACGTCCACGATGAATACCATGCGCGGTTTGAGGGCCGAGATGTACGTGAAGTTCTGCTCAGGCCCAACGCCGAGGTAGACACGCCCCGGCTTGGTCACCTCGATCAGTTCAGGAATGATGGTCTGAAAGTAGATCTCGTTTGAGACGAGATTGTCGGAGCGGAAGTATCCGTCCGATTCCGACAACTCACTGCTGAGGGCCCAGAACTGGGCGTTGGACAGCGACGCCGGCAACGCCGGCGCCTGCCGGGCCGTGAGAGGCCCGGCGGTCGCCAGAAAGACGGCAAGCAGTACCGGCGTCAGACTCCGTCGTCGCAGCACCATGTGAACGCGAAGTCTGGATGGTACTACCTGCCATGCGCCCGTTCAATCGCGGCCCGCAGTTCCTGCATGGTGGCGTCCGAGCCGGTGAACAGGCCTTCCGGATACTGGCTGTCGATGGTCATGTTCCGGTAGATACCTGCGGCCTGGTAGGTGTTGAGGCCAAGGCCGGCGAGGTACTGCAGGCGGAGGTTGCGGTCCGTGTTGATCTGCGCGTTGGCCAGCCACCGCGCCATGTCGTCCCGGCGTCCGCCGTAGGTGCCGAACAGGTCGACGGCCGAATAGATCCCGATTTCGGCCAGTGACTGCGCAATGGCTGCGTTCCTGGGATCACTCAGGCGAGCCTGGACGCGATCCACATCGATAGGCTTCGGATCCAGCATGCCCACAAGCACGAGGTCGTAGCCCTGTCCGTTGATGGTGTTGGCAAACACCACACCCTGTGGGAAGGCCTCGAGGAACGTGGCGATCTCGCTCTTGACGGCTTCTTCGCTGCTTTCGTACAGCTGCACGAACAATGTGACGATGCCGCCGGGATTGAGGCGCGTCTTGACGAGTTCGAAGAACTCGCGCGTATACAGCGTGGCCGCGCCCTTGACCCACGGGTCCAGCGGGTCGGACGTAATGGCGTCGAACTTGTCTTTGGTCGTCGTCAGGAAGTGCCGCGCGTCGTCGAGGTGGACGCGCACCTTCGGATTCTGCACCACCGCGAAGTTGTGTTCGGAGAAATACTTCGAGACCACTTCCGGCACCAGCGGTTCGATCTCCGCAATCGTCATCTGCTCAAGTTCGGGATCAATCGACACCGCACCGGCGGTGACACCGGCGCCGCAACCGATGACCACGGCCGTACGGACGTTCTCCGGAATGAGTGTGGTCATGTGGCCGAGCATGCGCTGCAGACGCATGTCCTGCGGCTCACTGGACGCCTGGACCTTGCCGGCGTTGTGATAGTTGAGGACGCCGTTCGGCGTGCGCGACACCGCGACGGACGCCATCATGCCCTCGCCGGAGTAGATGATTTCGTTCTGACCGACCCAGGTCGCGGCGTACCGGCCGTACGCCACGAGCAAGCCAGGCATCTGCGGCACCGACCGCGCCAGCAGACCCGCGCCGGCTGTCACCAGCACGAGCATGGCCATGCTCACAACCTGCGACTTGCCCTTGCCCACCTCGTCGGCGTGGCTGGCAAGCAACATCAGGCCCGAGATCGCCGACAGGCCAATCAGCAGCATCTGGGTGTGCTGCGACCCGATCCAGGCGATAGCCAGCAGGCTGGCAAACAAGGCACCGATGATGGCGCCCACAGTGTTGGCGGCATAGACACCACCCACCAACCGGGCGGGGTCTTGTCCCTTTTCAGCCACCGAGGCCAGCGCCAATGGAAAGCTCATGCCCCACAGGATGGCGCCGGGCATGACGACAAAGGCCGCGCGCATGAGGTCAAGCTGGAAGTTAAAAATCGGATCCGAGGAAATGGCCGGGTTGATGGGCCAGAACGGCATACCGGCCGTCGAGATGTACGCCGCGTAGGCGAGCGCCACACAGAGCAACATCTGCACCCATCCCAGTGCCTGCCGCGGGTGTTTGAGTGTGTGGGCCATCGACGAGCCGAGTGAGCTGCCGATGCCGAGGCCAACGAGAAACACCGCAAGGATCAGCGAGAACGTGTAGACCGTGGCGCCGATTAGCAACGACAGCACACGCGCCCACACGACCTGCGAGGCCAGGGCTGTCAGGCCGGACAAAGCGATTGCGATGTACACGACCCTGGCGCCGGGGGCCAGCACCGGATCCTTCTTGGCCTTCTGATCAGCGGCATACGGCGCCCGCCCCGCCAGGAACAGGCCCAGACCCGCCACGAGCACGTTGAGCGCCACGGCCACCATCGTGGCGGTGACCATGTCGTACACCCGCAGCAGGTAAAAGCCTGCCAGCAGAGTGCCGATGACCGCGCCGGCGATGTTGCCGCCGTAGAAAAATCCCATCCATGACACACCCTTGGGGGTCGTCTCGACGTAACGCGCGATGGCGGGCAACGTCGCCCCCATCATCAGCGTCGGCGGCAGCAGGATGATGGCAGCCACAAGGCCGCGCAGGAACACGCTGAACTGTCCGGTGCCGGCGACCGCCGCATACACCCCGCCCAGCAGCGGCACGATGAACAGGACCAGCAGGCCGCAGAGGCCGATGCCCAGTTCCAGATAGGCGTAGACCTTCAGCGGATGGTGTGTGGCATCCACCTTTTTCGGAAACAGCCAGCTCCCCAGACACATGCCGCCCATGAACACCCCGAGCAACACGCCCAGGGAGACCGACGATGAGCCCAGCGAAAGCTGGAGCATCTGGAACCAGACCACTTCGTAGATCAGCGCGGCGGCGCCGCTCCCCACGAACAACGCCAGCATCGCCGGCAACACACGATCGATAGCAGAGGAGGACGCGCCTGACTCGGTCATAGCCCCGGCATACTACCAGAGCGGTTCGTCCGTTTACGGGACCCGGCCCGGGCCGATGGGCAGCGTCGGTTCGAAGTATCCTGTGTGACGGGTTTCCCATCCATGCTGGAGTCGCGACCGGGTTTACCGTCGGAGACACCTGCGGCTGCGCCGTCGGAGCATCTGTTCCGCGCGGTCGTTGAATCGGCCCCGACCGGGGTGGTCATGGTCGACCGCCACGGCATCATTCGTCTGGTCAATCGCGAAACCGAACGCCTGTTTGGCTACCACCGGGACGAGTTGCTCGGAGAGTCGATCGAACGCCTGGTGCCGCGCCGGCTCCGGGACCAGCACCCTCGCGACCGCGACACATTCCTCCACAACCCTCACAGCCGGGCGATGGGCGCAGGCCGCGACCTGTTTGCCGTGCGCAAGGACGGAACGGAGATTCCCGTCGAGATCGGACTTAATCCCGTCGAGACCGCCGAGGGCTTGTTTGTCCTCGCGTCGGTGGTGGACATCAGCCCCCGCAAACGCGCAGAAGAGGAACTGCGGCGCTCCAACGAAGAACTCGAACGTTTTGCGTACGTGGCCTCGCACGACCTGCAGGAGCCCCTGCGCACGGTAGCGAGTTACCTTCAACTGCTTGAACGGCGCTATCGGCCGCACCTGGACGCCACAGCCTGCGAGTTCATCGACTTTGCGGTGGGAGGCGCCCGTCGCATGGAACAGCTGATTCAAGATCTGCTGGCATTTTCACGCGTCGCCACGCATGGAGAGGCCCCATCGGCGACCGACGCGGGCACTGCGCTGACGGATACGTTGCACGGGCTGCGCGCAGCGATCGTGCAGGCGAACGCCACGGTGACTCACGACGAGATGCCCGCGGTGCTCGCGGACGCCAGCCAGTTGCGCCAGGTGCTCTCGAACCTGATCGGCAACGCCCTCAAGTTCAGGGGCAGCGACCCGCCACACATTCATATCGGCGTCGCGCGCCATGGCCAGATGTGGCAGTTCAGCGTCGCCGACAACGGCATCGGTATCGACGCCGCGTACTTCGAGCGTATTTTCGTCATCTTTCAGCGCCTGCATACACGCGAAGCCTACCCGGGCACGGGTGTGGGCCTCGCCATCTGCCGCAAGATCATCGACCGGCACGGCGGACGCATCTGGCTCTCCTCCACACCCGGCCACGGCACCACGTTCTACTTCACGCTTCCGGCGGTGGACCGATGAAACCGCGAGGACGCATCCTGCTGGTGGAAGACAACGCCGCTGACGCACGCCTCACCACAGAAGCGATGTACGAAGCCGGCGGATCGGCCGCGCTGACCACCGCGCGTGATGGCGTGGAGGCGCTCGACCTGCTCACGCGACCACATGCCGCTTTGCCGGATCTGATCCTGCTCGACCTGAACCTGCCGCGACGCGACGGACGGGAGGTGCTGCGCGACATCAAGTCCAATCCGGCGCTGGCCGCGATTCCCGTCGTGATCTTCACCACGTCCTCAGCCGACGCCGACGTGCGTGCCTGTTACGCGCTCGGCGCCAATGCCTACGTGATCAAGCCGGTCGACCTGGACCAGTTTCTCGCCGTCATTGATGCGACGCTGCAGTTCTGGTTGACCACGGCCCGCCTGCCCACCCCGGCCGAACGGAGGGACGCATGAATGCCGCCGCCGTCGAATCCCGGCTGAACATCCTCCTCGTGGAAGACAACGCGGCCGACGCCCGGCTGGTGCGGGAGTGGCTGGCCGACACACATGCGAACACCGCCGTCACCCATACGCCGCTTCTCAGTGATGCGCTTGCGCAGTTGCGTCGCGGCGGCTTTCATGTCGTGCTGCTCGACCTCTCACTGCCCGACAGTGAGGGCCTCGACACGTTTCTGCGGACGCACGAGCAGGCGCCGCAGGCACCCATCGTGGTGCTCACGGGACTGGCCGATTCGTCGGTAGCCGCACGCGCCGTACGCGAGGGAGCGCAGGACTATCTCGTCAAGGGTGAATGTGACGGCGCCACCCTGCATCGCACCCTGCGGCACGCCGTGGAACGTCACGCCGCGCTGGCGGCACTCAGTGACAGCGAAGCACGCTTCCGGCAACTCGTGGAAGCGATCCGCGAAGCGTTTGTGATGGTCGATCTGCCGACGTTTCAGGTTCGGTATGTCAGCCGATCGTGGGAAACCATCTGGGGACAACCGGTCGCCGAGGCGCTGGGTGGGCCACTGGCCTGGCTGCGCGTCGTCCACCCGGCCGACCATGACGACTATCAGCACGCCTTGACACGTGTCGCGGCGGGACGCACCGCTGATGTCACGGTGCGCCTCACGCGGGAGGACGGTTCGACTGCGTGGATTCGCAGCCGGCTGTTCCCCATCGTTCGGGCGCACGCCACCACCCGTTTTGTGATCCTCGCGGAAGACGTCACCGACATGCGCGTGCGTGAACGCCAACTCGCGCAGGCACAGCGCATGGAAGCGGTGGGGCGCCTGGCCGGCGGCGTGGCGCACGACTTCAACAACCTGCTGACCGTCATCCTGGGATCCGCATCCCTGCTCGCCGAAGATCTGGGCCGCGACCACGACGGTGGTCCGCTGTTAAACGAGATCACCACCGCCGCCCGCAGCGCGGCGGCCCTGACGTCGCAGTTACTCGCCTTCAGCCGGCAAGGTGTCATCCAGCCGACCACCCTGGCCATCAACGATGTCGTGCGGCATGCAGACCCGCTGCTGCGCCGCCTTGTCGGCGACAACATCGCCATTGCGATCGCACTCGCACCGGATCTGCCGGCCATCCATGCCGATGCCGCACAACTGGAACAGGTGCTGATCAACCTGGCGGCCAATGCCCGCGATGCCATGCCGGACGGCGGCCGCATCCTGGTGTCCACGGGTCAACACGTCGTCACCACCGAAGAGGCGAATCGCACGCCGGGCCTGAAGGTGGGGCACTACGTCGTGCTGTCGGTCACCGACTCGGGCACCGGCATGGATGCGGCGACACAGACCCGGGTGTTTGAGCCGTTCTTCACGACCAAGGAACTGGGCAAGGGCACAGGACTCGGGCTGGCCACGGTGTACGGCATCGTGAAACAGGGCGACGGCTGGATCGGCGTCGAGAGCACGCCCGGCATGGGCACCACGTTCACCGTCCTGTTGCCGGCGGTCGGCGTACCACCGCCCCGGCCGTTATCCCCTGCGGCTGCCGAAGCGGCGCGCCACGGCGGCACCGAGACACTGCTCGTTGTCGAAGACCGGGTGGACACACGGTCGGCCGTGGCCGAAATCCTTCGGCGGCGCGGCTATCACGTGCTCGAAGCCGGCAACGCGGAAGAAGCGGTCGAGGTGGCCCACGCCCACGACGGGGACATTCACCTGCTGCTCACCGATGTAGTCATGCCGGGCGCCAACGGCCGGGAGCTGGCAACCCAGCTCGTTGCACATCGTCCCACTCTACGAGTGCTGTTCATGTCCGGGTATCCAAACGACGTCATCGGGCGTCACGGCGTGCTCGACGCGGAGGTGTCCTTCATCCAGAAGCCGTTTTTGTCCGACCAACTGCTGCGAAAGATCCGCGAACTCCTGCACCCGTGATCTGCCACAATGCCGGGATGCAGAGACTGGCTTTCGGCGCAGGTGTGTTCGTGACGGCGGCGGCCCTGGTGATCGGCGTGTCCGCGCAGGAGCGCACGGTCACAGTCCCGCTCACCTATCAGGTCCCCACCGGCAGTCAGCCCAAGCCCAACTTCAGTCCCAAGGGCACGCAGGTCACGCTCGGCAACGTGCCCGCCTCGTTCGCCCTCCCCGCCGGCGCCCAGCGCCCGGCCAAGGTGGGACGTATTCAGGTTGGCCCCGACCGCAGTTCGTGGCTCCCTGTGCTGGCCACGGCAACCGCGAAACACCCCTCGGATCTGGTGCAGATCTACATCGACCGCGATCGCGACGGACAGTTCACCGACGAGCAGCCGCTCGTGGCCACGCCGTCGCAGAACGAGAAGACTAAGGCCTGGTGGAGTTCGTTTGACGAAACGGAGTTGAAGGTGCGGTTCGCCGACCCCGTGCGTGAACTTCCGTATTCGGTCAGCTTCTGGATTGTTCGCGAAGACGGCCAGCCCGCGCCTGACGTTCTGCGGTACTCGCGGCGCTCGTGGGTGGCTTCGGCGCCGGTCACCGTCAACGGTGTGCAGGCGCTGGTCGCCGCGATGGACGGCAACAACGACGCCGTGTATGGCCCAGGTGACTCGTGGTCGGTCGTCCAGTCGTCGATGCCCAATGCGGCCTCCGCCGTCCTCTCAATCAAGGAAGCG
Source organism: Acidimicrobiia bacterium (assembly GCA_045862915.1). Taxonomy (GTDB): domain Bacteria; phylum Acidobacteriota; class Vicinamibacteria; order Vicinamibacterales; family SCN-69-37; genus SYFT01. Next base: position 43,161 of record BTVE01000009.1, on the reverse strand, counting down.
CGCGATACGTCGCGCATGATGTTCCTCGAACGCGGCAACGGCCAGAAAGACCTGGTGCTCGAGTTCCGATCGTTTGCGCGTGACGGTTCGTCCATTACGTTCGCGGTCGTCGACAAACCTGTGACCAAGGCCGAGGATCGACTCGCCGACGACAGCGTCGCCGCGGAACGGCCACGCGCCCGCACCAAGGCGCCGCTGACCTGGTCGCACAATTTCGAGGAGGCACTCGCGTCAGCCAAGGCCTCCGGCAAGCGCCTGCTGATCGACTTCGAAACCACATGGTGTGGCCCGTGCAAGACGATGGACGAGTGGATCTGGACGGATGCAGAAGTTGCCGGCGTCATCAGCGCAGGTTTTGTCGGCGTGAAGCTGGACGGCGACATCGAAAAAGCCTTGGTAAAGCGTTTTGGTGTGGCCGGTTATCCCACGATGGTGGTCGTGAATCCGGCTGACGGCAGCGCACTTCGCAAGGTCTCCGGCTATCAGACCTCCGCCCAGATGTTGGCGTTCCTCAAACAGTGACTCGGCGCGCGTTTGGCGCGGTGTTCGGGAGTGTGGCGGTCTCGACGACCGGCTTCCTGGCGTCCAACACCGTGAACGGATTGGTGGCGGAAGACCTGACCGGTCACGCGACGTGGACCGGTCTGCCCGCGGCCGCCACCGTCCTCGGCACGGCGGCGGGAGCCACCGCCCTGGCAGCGCTGGTCCGGCGGCGCGGCGCACGCACGGGACTCGCGCTTGGGTACCTGCTGGCTGCGGTCGCGATCACCACGGCCATCGGCGCCATCCTCACACAGCAGTTCCTGACGTTTGTCGTCGCGCTGTTTTTCTTCGGCGCGGGCTTCGGCTCCAATCGCCTGGCGCGCTACGTCGTGGCGGACCTCTACAGCGCCGACCGTCGCGCCACGATGATCGGCTGGATCGTCTGGGCCTCCACCATTGGTGCGGTAGCCGGCCCGTCGTTGCTGGGGCCCTCCACGCACCTGGCGCATTGGCTGCAGATCAACACCCTGGCCGGTCCCCTGGTTGCGTGCCTGGTCGCTTGCGTAGTGTCGGCCGCCATCATGTTCACCGCGCCGACGGCCATGGACGCGGCCACACGTGAAGCCGCCCGCCCGCAGTCCCTGGTGCCCCTGCGCGAGTTGCTTGTCGTCCCCGGCGTGCGATTGGCGCTGCTTGTGATGGTGATCGGCCAGTTCGTGATGGTGCTGCTGATGACCATGACGCCGCTGCATCTGCGCCATGAAGGTCACGAACTGTCGGCGATTGGTGGTGTCATTTCGGCGCACACGCTGGGGATGTTCGCGTTTTCGCCGATCACCGGCCGCATCGGCGATCGCTACGGCCGATTCGCACTGCTGTGGACGGGCCTGGCGCTCCTCGTCCTGGCGTGCCTGATCGGCGCACTCGGCGACGGCAGTTATCTGTGGATGACCGTGTCGTTGTTCCTGCTGGGTCTGGGATGGAACTTCGGTTTTGTCGGCGGCAGCGCACTGCTGACTGACAGCACCGCGCCTGAGCACCGTGTGCGTGTGCAGGGCGCCGGGGACAGCCTGATCTGGGGCGGCAGCGCGATCGCCAGCCTGTCGTCCGGCTGGTTACTGGCGCGCACGGGATTTCCGGCGCTGAGTCTCGTGGGCCTGGGCCTGTCGCTGATTCCGGTCTGGACGCTGGTGCGTGCCCGGACGCCTACCTCCCCACCACGGCCTGTGTGACCAGCGTGGGGAACAACGTTCGAATGTCGGTCGAATTGGGTATCAGCTGAATCAGCAGCACCATGGTGAGTCCGGCCTCCGGATCAACGCGGTAGACCGAGCCGTACGCGCCTCCCCATCCGAACGATCCCGGTGCGCTCAGCCCGTTGGCACCCAGGCGATCCGTGGTCTCGAAGGCCAGTCCCCACCCCAGCCCCGCTGACGAGTGGAGCGTTCCAACCTGATTGGTGGTCATCAGGGCAACCGTGCGCGGCGACAGCAGGCGAACGCCATCGAGTTCGCCGCCGCGTCGAACCATCTCGAGCAGTCGCGCGTAGTCGCGTGCGGTCGACACGAGTCCGGCTCCGCCGGAGTAACTGGCGCGTGGTCCTGTCGTGTAGTGCCCCTGCCCACGCGATCCTTCGGGCGCGCGGATGGCTTTGCCGTCGCCATCGCTGGCGTACACGGCGGCGAGACGTCGTGCCTTGTCGGCCGGCAGAAAGAAGTGCGTGTCGTTCATCCCCAACGGGCCGGTGATCCGGCTCTGGAAAAACGTGTCCAGCGTCATGCCGCTCACGCGCTCGACGATACAGCCGAGGACGTCGGTGGCGTAGCCGTACACCCAGGCCTCTCCGGGCTGGGCGACAAGCGGCAACGTGCCAAGGCGATCCATCGTGGCGCAGATCGGCTCGGCCTTATCGGCCGTGTACCAGCCGTAACCCGCCGCCGGGCCAAGACCAGCCGCTTCGTACTCTGCGGCGACCCGTGCGCCTGTCCCGTACGACAGCCCTGCGGTGTGCAGGAGCAGGTCGTTCACGCGAATGGCACGGCGAGCAGGTTCCCGCACCGTCGCGCCATCCGTGCCTGCCACCGCCACGACCGGCTTCGCGAACGTCGGCATCCACCGGCTGATGGGGTCGGTCAGTTGCAGCCGCCCCTCCTCCATCAGCATCAAGGCCGCAACGCTGGTGATGGCCTTGGTCTGCGAGGCGATCCGGAACAGCGAGTCTGCCGCCATCGGCACACCGGCCTCCCGGTCAGCAAATCCGACGGCACGCTCATACACGACCTGTCCGTCACGCAGGACCAGCGCGACGGCGCCAGGCAACCGGCCCGAGGCGACATGTTCATCAAGTACGCGATCGAGGTGCGCCAGGCGGGCACGGTCGAGACCGGCGCTCTGGGCCTGCGCCGGGGCGGCCGATGTGCCGACAACGTACAGCGCCCAGACGAACGTGGCCAGCAGGCCGATGCGAATGCGGGTCATCGTGGTTCCACCTCGTCCCAGATGCGATGGTGATGGGTTTCCTGAAGCCAGATGGCGCCAACGACCACCGTGATCAGCGCCACCGCAATCGGATAGTACAGCCCGGCGTAGATGTTGCCGGTTTCGGCAACCACTGAGAGGCCGATGAGCGGCAACAAGCCGCCGAAGACGCCGTTGCCAATGTGATACGGCAGAGACAACGCCGTGTATCGAATGCGCGCAGGGAACGCCTCAACGAGATACGCCGCAATCGGGCCATACACCATCGCGACGAACACCAGTTGGATCCAGACCAGCCCGATCAGCGTCCAGGCGGTGCCTGACGCAAACAACGCGGCGGCACTGGTGAACGGCAGCACCTGCGCGGCCGGCACGAGCGCGCCGTCCTGCATCGTCATCGGCGTGAGTGAAATGGCTCCGGTGATCGGATGCCGCTGAGAGATCGCCGTCACCACGTCACTGCCGGCGGCGACCTGCATTGCCTGGTAAATCGGCAGATACGCCAGCGCCGCCAGCAGGCAACCGGCCAGCATCAGACGCTTGCGGCCGACGTGGTCGGACAACGCGCCCATGATCACAAACAGCGGCAGGCCCAGCAGCAACGCGGTCGCAATGATGTAGTTGGCCGAGGTGGGGTGCACCTTCAGCACCGTCTGCAGCTAGAACAACGCATAAAACTGCCCGGTGTACCAGACGACACCTTGTCCGGCGGTGGCACCAAACAACGAGACCAGCACACGCTTGAGGTTCGGCCACTCGGTGAACGCCTCCTTGAGCGGGCGGGCCGATGTCATGCCCTGTGTCTTCAGATGTTCAAAGATCGGCGACTCCTGCATGCGCAGCCGGATGTAGAGCGAAATCGCCACCAGGCCGATCGAGACCAGGAACGGCACGCGCCAGCCCCAGGCGGCAAACGCCTCCGGCCCGACCATCGACTGCACGGCGAGGATGACAATGAGCGAGACGAAGAGGCCAAGCGTCGCCGTGATCTGGATGAAGCTGGTGTAGAAGCCGCGGCGATGATCGGGGACGTGCTCTGCGACGTACACGGCAGCACCACCGTACTCGCCGCCGAGCGCAAGCCCCTGCAACACACGAATCACCAGCAAGGCTGCCGGCGCGAGCATTCCGATCGTTTCGTAGGTGGGCAACACGCCGACCAGCGCGGTCGATGCCCCCATGAGGATCAGCGTCACCAGAAACGCATACTTGCGTCCGACCAGGTCACCGATCCGTCCAAACACCAGCGCGCCAAACGGACGCACCACAAAGCCCACGGCAAACGTGGACAGGTAGGCAATCAGTGCGAGTGTGTCGTTACCTGCCGGATAAAACCGCGGCGCAATGATGGTCGCCAGACTCCCGAAAATGTAGAAGTCGTACCACTCGATCATCGTGCCGACCGCCGATGCGGTGATGACCTGGCGGATCTGGGCTGGGGAAAGGTCGCGGGACGTCGCCATGTGGGGTGGGCGCATGGTAGACGAGAGAGCCCCGGGGCGTAAAGGCGGGTGGGCTTGACACACCCGGCCATGACTGTTATTTTTCTCGCACACAAGGTGCGACAAAAATAACAATGCCGAAACACCCCCACGCCACCCTCTCCCGCCGCGAACGCGAAATCATGGACATCCTCTTCCGCCGCGGACGTGCCACCGCCGCCGAGGTCATGGCCGACCTGCCGGCCGACACCACGTCCTCGACGGTCCGCACGCAGCTGCGTGTCCTCGAACGCAAGGGGCATGTGCGGCACCACGACGATGGGGTGCGGTATGTGTATGCGCCCGTTGCCGCGCGCCAGACGGCCCGCCGCTCCGCCCTGCGCCACGTCGTCGACACCTTTTTTGATGGGTCCCCAGAACAGGCCGTGGCTGCCCTGCTCGGCGGAGAGGCCGCGAAGCTGACGGACGAACAACTCGCACGGATTGCCGCGCTGATCGACGAGGCGCGCAAGGAGGAAGACCAATGACGTTTCTACTTGCCGTCGTTGTCGATGTCACCATCGTCCTGGCGATTGGCCTGCTGCTGGCGTGGCTGCTCCGCTCGCGCTCCGCGGCACTGCGGCACGCCATCCTCACGTCGGCGCTTGTCGCTGCGGCCGCCATGCCGCTGCTTGAGTGGACGCTGCCCGCACGCACGGTCTTTCAGTGGCCCGCCGCGACAGCCGCGACCTCGTCAGGAGTGACGTTCGCGTCGGACGCGGCGGACATCGCGACCACAATCGAGACACCTGCCGGCGAGCCGTTCCTCACGCCAATGAGGGTGGTGATCGGCCTGTGGGGCGCGGCCTCGCTGGTGCTGCTGGCCGGGCTGTTGACCGGCCGCTACCGGCTCGCGCGCCTGCGGACAACCGCTCGCGAGATACACGGCGGTCCGCGCGTGATCCTCTCCGGCGTGGCGTCCGACTTTGGCGTGAGCCGGCCGATTCGATTGCTGCAAACCGAGTCGGAGTCGCTGCTGGTCACCTACGGCACCCGCCGGCCTGGCATCATCGTGCCCACGGACGCGACGTCCTGGAGCGACGAACGGTGGCGTGTGGTGCTCCAGCACGAGGTCGCCCACATTGCCCGCGCTGATGCGGCGATCCAGACGTTGGGTGAGGCCGTCCGCGTCCTGTATTCCTTTCATCCGCTGGTCTGGCTCGCCTGCCGTCAGTTACGCCGGCACAGCGAACACGCCTGTGATGATGCGGTGCTGCGCCAGGGTGTGCGCGCCACCGAGTACGCCACACACCTGCTTGAACTCTCACACCGGCTTTCGGCGCGACACACTCCGTGGATGTCGGCCCCGGCCATCGTTCACCCGTCCATGCTCGAGAGGAGAATCGTTGCCATGTTGCAGAATCACACGCGTCGCACGCCGGTCAGTCGTTGGGGATGGAGCCTCGCGGCACTCGCCACACTTGTCGTCAGTCTCCCCATTGCTGCAGCGAGTGTCTCGCCGGCGACCGACGACCTCGCGCAGCTCGAACAGCAGCCGCCCTCGGTCGTCCGGCCCGCGGCACCACCGGCGCCTGGCACCACGACACCGCCGGCCGTTGTCCCACCGCGCCGTGTGACGCCGCAGACAGCCACGATCACCGGGCAGGTGGAAGACCAGTCGGGCGGACGGATTCCGGGCGCGACGGTCACGCTGACCGATCCGCAGACCGGCGCTCAGACCGAGGTCCGCACCAACGCACCCGGGCGCTTCAGCTTTCCCAACGTGGCTCCGGCCACCTACAACCTCGAGGCGAGACTCTCCGGCTTCGCACCGGTGAAGGTTGTCGTGCAGGCGACGGGCGGTACGATTGACCACACGTTGACACTCAAGCTCGGTACATTACGCGAGACGGTGACCGTCACGTGCGCCTCCCTGTCCACACGCCTCTGGGAGACGTTGTTCCCAGTGCTCTCAGCGCAACAGCAGCCGGTTCGCATCGGCGGGCAGATCCGTGAACCGAAAAAAATCAAACACGTGTTGCCGGCGTGTCCCGCTGGACTCGGGTCCGGTGAGTTCCCGGTGCACGTGCGAGCCCGGATCGACACGGGCGGAGTGGTCCAGGACGCCACCGTGGTCGACGATGAGGGCGCACCGGCGGCAAATCCGGATGCGGCTGCGGCCGTGATCCAGGCCGTGCAGCAGTGGCAGTTCACGCCGACGGAACTCAACGGCCGGCCGGTCGACGTCACGATCGACGTCTTCGTCACGTTCAAGAAGGACTGACGCAACGGTGTAGACTGCGACGGTGTCGTCACCGTCGCTGAAGCTGGCTGTGTTTGCGCGCCTCCGGCGCCTCACGCTGGCCGCACAACAGACCGCCAATCGCCTGGGAATTGGACCGGTGTACAAGCGGGTCTACCAGGTGCTGCGAGCGCCGTTCTACGCGGTGCTGCGCCCGCGCGGGATGATGCGCATCCAGGCGCAGGGACTGACGTGGCAGTTGGACAGCCAGGACGAAGTAGTCGCCCGCAATCTGCTGACCTACGGTGAATGGGAACCCGAGGAACGGGACTTGATCCTCGGGTTCCTGTCACCCGGCAGCGTCCTCGTCGACATTGGCGCGAACTTCGGCTATCACGCGATGTTGGCGGCGCAGCGGGTGGGCCCCCAGGGCCACGTCTTCGCCTTCGAGCCATCGCCACGCAACTTCGAGTTGCTGGCCAACCACGCGACGATCAACGGGTTCACCAACGTCACGGCCGTGCCCGTGGCCGTGTCCGACGAGGTGGGAACGCTGACGCTGTTCCTCTCGGAAGGCAACTTCGGCGCGCACTCGGTCTCCGCGCAGAATGTCCAGCACGGCGAAGGTGGTGCGGTCACTGTGCCCACCACCACACTCGACGCCTACTTTGCCGAACGGCCCGGCCAGCGGATCGACGTCATCAAGATGGATGCCCAGGGCGCCGAGGGGCAGATCATCAGGGGCGGTCGCACGGTACTGACGTCACATCCAGGTCTGGTGATGATCCTCGAGTTCTGGCCGCACGGGCTGCGCACGCTTGGCACGGACCCGGCTGCGTTCCTTGGCGAGCTGACTACCCTCGGATTCCGCACACGCTACTTGGACGGTCATGACCTCGTGCTGCTGTCCGACGCGACATCGGCGGTCACCCTCGCCGAAGCGCAGGACTACCTCACCCTGATCTGCGATCGGCCATAACCGGTCATACGTGCCACAATGCGCAGCATGCGCATTGGCGGGATCCGGATCTTCGTGGCCGTGCTGCTGTTCGCTCATGCCACGTCCGCGGCTGCGCAGCAGGTGGTGACCTGGAAGGGTGCGGTGGACGCCACCGCGCCGGTCACCGCAGGCGGCACGACGGAACTGGTCCTCGACGCCACGATCGAACCCGGATGGAAGTTGTACGCGTTGACGCAGGAGCCCGGCGGCCCGCAGCCCCTGGTCATCGCCACGCCGGCACAGTCTCCGCTCGCGCTTTTTGGCGCCCCCATCGGGCCGCTGCCATTCATCGCGCCTGATCCCAACTTCAACATCGACACACACTCACATACCGAGGCGGCCACGTTTTATGTGCCCCTCTCGATCCCGGCCGACGGGTCCGGCGTGGTCACCGGCACGGTGACGCTGACGTATCAGACATGCACCGATCGTTTCTGCCTGCCCGCGGTGACCGACACGGTGACGATTGCGCTGCGTGTGCCCGGCACCGGTGCGGACGCGACAGTCACCGTGGCATCAGGGGCCGTCGTTGCGGGCAGCGGCACCGCCAATGTCGAGGACATGGCGGCGTCGAGCGCTGCGACCAGCCTGGCGGGATACCTCGCGCTGGCGGCACTGATGGGCGCGCTGTCGCTGCTGACACCGTGTGTCTTCCCGATGGTGCCCATCACGGTGTCGTATTTCACCGCGCGCGCGGAGCGCGGATCCCGGACGGCCGTCAGCGACGCGCTGTTGTACGGCGCGGGCATCGTGCTGACGTTTGCCGGGGTCGGGCTGGTCATCGCCCTGGGATTTGGCGCGGCCGGCCTCAATCAGTTCGCCGCGAATCCATGGCTCAACCTTGCGATCACGGCGTTGTTCCTGACGTTTGCGCTGAGCCTGTTTGGCGTGTTCAACCTGACGCTGCCTTCGTCGTGGCTCACGCGCGCGTCGGGCGCCGAACGGGGGCGTGGTCGCGTGGCGGGCACCCTCCTGATGGCCCTCGCCTTCACGCTGACGTCGTTCACGTGCACGGCGCCGTTCCTGGGGACGTTGCTTGTGGTGGCGGCGGCCGGCGACTGGCAGTGGCCTTTGGCAGGACTGGTGACGTTTGCGTCGGTGTTTGCCATCCCGTTTGTTGTGCTTGCGTGGGCGCCACATCGGCTGGCGCAGTTACCGCGCGCAGGCGGATGGCTGCTCTCGGTAAAGGCGGTCATGGGCCTGCTTGAACTGGCGGCTGCGTTCAAGTTCCTCTCGAATGTGGACCTGATCTGGAACTGGGGCATCTTCACGCGTCCGGTCGTGCTCACTGCCTGGACGCTGCTGGCACTCGTGCTGGTGGCCTACCTCGCGGGTGTACTGCGTCTTGGCCATGCGCCACGGTTGAGCCGGCCAGGCGCACTGCGCCTCGCAGGCACCGCGCTCACGGCAGTCCTCGCGGTGTATCTGGCCTCCGGCCTGGCTGGCCGTCGTCTGGGAGAACTCGAAGCGTTCCTGCCGCCGGGAGACCTCGGCGGTGGCCAGCACGGCGAACTGGCGTGGATTGTCAACGACTACGAGGCCGCGTTGACCGCCGCTCGACAGACCGGCCAGCCGGTGCTGGTCGACTTCACCGGCTACACGTGCACCAACTGCCGCTGGATGGAAGCCAACATGTTCACCGAGCCTGAGGTCGAGCAGGCGCTGTCCCGGTTCGTGCGGGTGCGGCTGTACACTGACGGCGTCGGCGAGACCTACACACGATTCCAGCAGATGCAGCGAGAGGTGTTTGGCACGGTGGCTCTGCCCTATTACGCCGTGCTGCAACCGACCGGCACACCGGTCGTCGCGTTTGGCGGACTCACCCGCGACCGCGCGCGTTTTGTGGCGTTCCTTCAGAGAGGCCTGCAGGAGTAGACATGTTCATCCCCACCGTGATGTTTGTGACGCTGCTGGCCCACCCGGCTCAGCCGCAGACCCCGCAACCTGCCACACCGGACGGGTGTCTCACCCAGGCGCGCACCTACGTGCGCACCGCGCAGCAGGCGCTCGCACGCTCCATCACCGCTGATGATGTGCGGCGGATCGACGCAGAGAAGCGGGCCATGGCCAAAACGTGTGCGGCGCAGTTTGCGCTCGACCGCGCGACCGACGCGGACATGCCGGCGCTCATCTCACTGTATGGCGAAGCCGGTCAGCCTGAGTTGGCGTCAGCAGCCGTGACCAGGGCGCTCGCATCCCGCACGATGCCCGCACCCATTCGCGCGCAGGTGCTGGAGCAGGCGATTGCGGCGGGACTACTTGAACCCAAATCGGATGCCCGAAATGCACGCCTCGAAGCCTGGGCGGACGCACTCGACCAGTTACCTGGTGACCTGCTCGGCCAGCAGATGGCGGTGCACTCACGCCTGAACGGCTACTACCGCGGCGACGACATCGATGCCGGCATCATCAAACACTCGACGTGGATCATCAATCGCGCCAAGACGTTCACGCCGGCACAGCGCAGCCAGTTCGGCTCCATTGTGGTGAGCGCGCATATCAACATGGCCGAAGCCTGGGCCGGTCAGGGCGATACCGACCGCGCTCGTGCGCTGCTGCAGTCAGCAAAGCAGCAGTGGGCCGACATCCGGAACGCCTCGGAGATGCTCGACCCCGTAGTGGCGCGTTACGCGCTGGTCGGAACGATTGGCGCGCCGATCTCTGCGCCGCGATGGCTGAACGCCGATCCGAATACCACGCTCCCGATGACCGGCGCCGTGACACTGCTCGAGTTCACCGCGCACTGGTGCGGCCCCTGCAAGGAGAGTTACCCGGGCATCAAGCGCCTGCTTGCCAAGTACGGCCCACAGGGATTCCGCGCCGTGTTTGCGACGGAGCTGTACGGATACTTCGGCACCGATCGCGGCATCTCGGCCGATGACGAGTTCGCACGCGACCGTGAGTACTTCGCGAAGGAAGGGCTGTCGGTGCCCATCGCCGTCGAGAACCAGCGCAAGCCCTCGGTGCGCAATGCCGACGGCACGTACACCCACTTTGACAACCCCAACGACGCCGCCTACGAGGTTGGTGGGATCCCGCAGATCCACATCATCGATCGTCACGGCCGCATCCGCCTGATCATGGTCGGGTACGACGATGCGAACGAGCCGGCACTCGCGCGCCTGATCGAAAAGCTGCTGAAAGAGAAGTAGTGTCGATTCAGGACGAATGGCTGTGGGGTTGGGACCCAACTCCCGGCATCGTCTCGATCTGGGCGGACGGCAGCGGACGCGCGCGCGTCTGGCGCCGGATCAACGGCACACTGCGCGCGGAAGACGATCAGTACCGGCCGTGGGCGATCGTTGACGATGTTGAGCCATTCGCGGGTGAAGGCCTCACATGGCACGAACTTGAGGGGCCAGGCGCGCTGCGGTTCCACGTCAGCGCGGGCACCGGCCGCGCGCTCACCGCAGCACTCAGGCACGCCTGCGGGCCGGCTCCTGACAAACGTCGCGTGCTCAACCTGCCGCCCGAGGAGCAGTACCTCGTCGCGACCGGCCGGAACTACTTCCGCGGCCTGACCTTCGACGACCTGCGTCGCCTGCAGTTCGACATTGAAACGACGGGGCTCGACCCGCGCCGCGACAGGGTTTTTCTGATCGCCGTGCGTCTCCCCGACGGCACCACGATGTTGCTGGAAGCGCCATCGGTTGACGACGCCGGAGAACGAACCCTGCTGCAACAACTCGAGTCGACAGTGCGAACGGCCGATCCGGACGTCATCGAAAATCACAACCTGCACGGGTTCGACCTGCCGTTTCTTGAACATCGCGCCCGCGTCCTCGGCGTCCGATTGCAACTGGGCCGGGTGCCCGGACTCGGGCTGCGGCGTCGGGCTGCGCGGCGCGGCATGCGCGACGATGACGGCTCCGGGCGTCGGGTGAGGCTCGTCGCACCCGGCCGTGAGTTGATCGATACACTCGACGCCACACGCGCGTACGACTTCGCCGTGCGCGAGTTGCCTGGTTACGGACTGAAAGCCGTGGCGCGACACCTGGGCCTTGTGGGGCCTGAGCGAGAGCTGATCCGCGGCGATGACGTGTTTCGGGTGTACCGCGCGGATCCTGAACGCGTGCGCCGATACGCGCGCGCAGACGTGGACGAGGCCGCCGGTGTGGCTCGCCTGCTGGGTGGCGCATCGTTTGCGCTCGCGCAGATGGTGCCTCGCCGCTACGAGCGATTGGCGGATGCGGGCCCCGCGACCGGCATGCTGGATCCACTGCTCGTGCGGGCGTATCTGCGTACGGGGACTGCGCTGCCGCCGCACCAGGATTCCGACGGCACCATCCACACCGGCGCAGCCCTGCACCTGTTTGCCACGGGGGTCGCCCACCGGGTTGTCAAAGCTGACGTCGCAAGCCTCTACCCGTCGCTGATGCGCGCGTTCCGCATCGGGCCGGCGCGCGATCATCTCGGCGTCCTCCTCACCATCGTCGATCAACTCGTGGAGCATCGGCTCGCCGCCAAGGCAGCGGCGCGCCAGGCGGCGCCCGGATCGGCGGAGCGCCACGCGCATGAGGCCATGTCGGCGGCAATCAAACTGGTCGTCAATTCGGCGTATGGCTACATGGCTGCCGGCGGAGGACTCACCAGGTTCGCCGATGTGCGCGCGGCCAATGAGGTGACCCGCCGCGGACGCGACACCCTCACGGTGATCTGTGATGCCTTGCGGCTGCGTGGTGTGCAGCTCATCGAAGCCGATACCGATGGCGTCTACTTTGCCGTTCCCGAGGGATGGTCAGAGGCCGACGAACGTCGTCTGGTGGCCGACGTGGCGACACTGTTGCCCCCGCTCGTGCACCTGGAATACGAGGGGCGTTACCGGGCGATGTTGTCGCACGAACCCAAGAACTACGCGTTGCTCACCTACGACGATCGGCTGCTGCTGCGTGGCGTGGCGTTCCGGTCCAGCCGCACGGAGCCGTATGCGGCCGCGTTCCTCCAGCGCGCGGTTCGCGAGTTGTTGACTGGCAACGTACAGGGTGTGCGGGCGGCGTACGTGGAGGCCGTCACCGACCTCAGACGCCGCGCACTGAGCACGTGGGATGTGTCCTCCCGCGTCCGACTCACCAAGTCACCGGAGGACTACCTGCGCGTCAGGGGGGAGCGACGCGAGCTGGTGTACGAGGCCCTGCTCGCGGCCGGGCGCACCGACTGGCGCCTGGGTGAACGTGTGCGCGTGTATCGTACGTTCCGTGGGCACGGGGGTGTGGTGCCCGACCCGGACGCCGAGTCGTTGTCGGATCAGGAACGTGCATGGGTGGACGCGCGCGACTACGACGTCGAGCACTACATCCGACTACTGACGGAGATTTACGCCAGCCGTCTGCAGTGTGCGTTCAGCGCGGAAGACTTCGCCGTCGTGTTCGGCAGCGCCGATCAGCCCTCGCTGTTTGCGGGGGATGTCGCGACCATCCGGCCCGTGCTGGAAGTCTGCGGATAGTTCCATTATGGCGCTACAATGAAACCACAATGGAACCTGCGACCAGCCTCTCCATCAAGAACGTTCCAGCGCCGTTGGCCCGGGCGTTGGCGGCACGAGCCAGCCGCAACCATCGGTCGCTGCAGGGCGAGTTGATGTCCATTCTGGAAGCCGCCGTCCAGCCCGTGCGCTTTGATGCCGCCAGGATCCGGCGTCGAGCCGAATCACTGGGCCTGGCGACGCCGGCGGATGCGGTGGCGATCGTGCGTGAGACGAGGGATACGCGGTGAGGCGTGTTGTTCCGGACGCGTCGGCGCTGTCGGCCGTGATCTTCGGGGAGCCCGATGCCGCGCGCATCGAGCCGCTGTTGCACGATGCCGAGCTGTTTGCGCCGACACTGCTGCAATTTGAACTCGCGAATGTGGCCTGGAAGAAGGCCCGCCGCGAACCGGCATCCGGCGTCGCCATCCTGACAGCGCTCCGTGCTGCGCTCGATGACGGTGGGATTACCTGGGTCGACGTCAACCTGACGGACGCCGTGCTTGTGGCGCAGGAGACCGGGCTCACCGCCTATGATGCGAGTTACGTCTGGCTCGCCGGCGCCCTGGGCGCAGACCTCGTGACACTCGACGAGCGGATCCAGGCAGTGGGACGCGATCCGGTGTAGACAGGTCCATCGTGTCCGACTGGTCTGGCTGCACCAGCGTTTTGAGCCCGCGACGCTGTGCAGTGGAATCACGGGTACGGTGACGTCCCGGCCGATGGGGACGCCTGGTTGCGCCCGTCACAGCAAGTCGCTAAGGTGTCTGAGGGGAGGCTATCCAATGACCCATCGGGTGTTCCTCGTTGCGTGTGGAGTCGTCGCAGCCGCCATGGCCGCGTGTGCGGAGAATCCGGCCGGCGGACCAACCGCGCCGTCAGTGTCCGCGATGGTCTCCGGCGGAGCGGCTGTGGCCGACAGCCGGCGCCTCACCTTCTCCAGCTTGACGGTTGATGCCGAAGCCGTCACCGCGTATGCGGAATCGGGTTTTACGGTGTTGATGCGGTCCGGCGGCTGGAGCGCCAGGACGACTTACGGCAACCCCGCACCGTTCGTGCAGTTTCTCGCAGAGCCCGGCCAGACGATCGTTGGCGAAGCGCTCGTGACGCTGCCGGCCCCGACGTATTTCGCCTCAGTCGACCTCTATTCGAGCACGACACCTATTCCGTATGTCATCAAGGGACTTCGCCAGTCGGCGGTCGTCTTCACGCTGAGCGGCACGACCTCCAACACGTACGGATCCTTCAGAACCATCAACAATCCGCACGGCGATATCGTTGATGCGATTTCGATTGCCCTGACCAACACCAGTACGGGTCGTAATCCCATGGGCTTCGACACCCTGGTGACCAGTGAGTCACCGGCCGCTCCACCAACCCGTCATGCCTTGAGCGGGACCGTCACCGACGGCTCGGGAGGCATCGCCGGTGCCCGGGTACGGGTCAACAATGGCCCTGACATGGGCACCAGTGTCACGACAGATGCAGGCGGCGCCTTCCGTTTTGACAGCCTCACCGCTGGCGCACTCACGCTCAGCGTTTCGGCAGCCGGCTTCAAGTCGGCCTCCGAATCGGTCACGCTCGACTCGGACAAATCGGTATCCGTGCGGCTGACGCCAAACGCCACGACCCCACCGAGGACACCGGCTCCAGCGAGCGCGACGACCATCGGCTTCGCGGGCCTTCAGACCGACGCCACGCCGGTGGAGCGGTATGCGGAATTCGGAATGTCCGTGGTCACCACGTCGAGTGGATGGGCCGCGAGGACCACCTACGGGCAGCCGGCTCCGTTCATTCAGTTCTACGCTGACGGTGGCACGTCGGAAACCGGGCGCCTTGAAGTCACCGGAGACTCCCCGTTCACGTTCTTCTCCGCCGAGCTGTACTCGAGCACCACGCGCATCCCGTACACCATGACCGGCACACGCAATGGCGCGACCGTGTTTACGGTGACCGGAGAACTGTCGAACACGTTCGGTGCGTTTCGGCAGGTCGTGAATCCGCATCCCGACGCCGTCATCGACGCCTTGTCAATCAGTCTCACCAACACCCCGGCAGCGGGGCGTAATCCGATGGGCATCGACACGATCGTGGTGGTCAGGAAATAGGCGAACGCTGACATCCCGTGCCTCTGGGGCCAGGCGCGAAAGCGCCTGTATCCGCATGCCCGACCGCGCGGGTCAGGTATCGGAGCAGTGCTCGATCGCGTAATCGGCGGCGAATCACTGGTGGTTACACGCGACGGTCGGGGTATCGCTGAACTGCGGCCGTTGACGGCGCGTCCCCTGTCCGCCAGCGCCTTATTGGAACGATGGCGCCGGCTCCCGTCTGTCGACCCGGCCAAGCTCCGAAAAGACATCGACGCGGTGCTGGACGACACGTGGTGACGCCGACCGTTCCATGAGCGAGGCATCCTCGACACAAACGTGCGGCCAGGCAGGCCTGGGCGCAAGGTCAGAGCGAGAGCGTTGGATGCCCTGATCGCCAGCACGGCCCTCGCGCACAACCTCCCGGTGTACACATCAAACCCGGCTGATTTCGCCGGGATCGATGGACTCACCGTGAAAACACAACGGGCGCGGAGGGTGTCCCCCGCGCCCGCTGACGCCGGACCTGAAGGTCCAGCCCACGATTGCTAGAGTGCCGACTACTCGTCGTCGCGCATCGAGAAGTAGTCGCCGTCGCTCAGGTCGTCCATCTCGCGCTGCATCTCCAGCTCTTCGGGAGACGGTGGCGGAGGTGGCGGCGGTTCGTCGCCGGGGATCATGACGTCCCGGTAGGTGTCGAAGCCCGTGCCCGCCGGGATCAGCCGGCCCATGGTCACGTTCTCCTTCAACCCGCGCAGGAAGTCCATCTTGCCCGAGATCGACGCCTCGGTCAGCACGCGTGTCGTTTCCTGGAACGACGCCGCCGAGATGAACGAGTCGGTCGAGAGCGACGCCTTCGTGATGCCGAGCAGCAGCGGACGGCCCTTGGCCGGCTGACCACCGTTCTGCAGCACGCGCTCGTTCTCTTCCTGGAACCGGAACTTGTCGACCTGTTCGTCGATCAGGAATTCCGTGTCGCCCACATCCTCGACCTTCACCCACCGCATCATCTGCCGAACGATGACCTCGATGTGTTTGTCGTTGATGCCGACGCCCTGCAGACGGTAGACCTCCTGGATCTCGTTGACCAGGTACGACTGCAGTTCGCGTTCGCCGAGCACGGCGAGGATGTCGTGCGGGTTGCGCGGACCATCCATCAGCGGTTCACCCGCCGTGACACGGTCGCCTTCCTGCACGTTCACGTGGACACCACGCGGCAGCGAGTATTCCTTCGCATCCGCCCCATCGTCGGGCACCACGAGGATCTTGCGCATGCCCTTGACGATGCCGCCCAGGCGCACGACGCCGTCGATTTCCGAGATGACGGCCGTCTCACGCGGCTTGCGCGCTTCGAACAGCTCGACAACACGCGGCAGACCGCCCGTGATGTCCTTCGTCTTCGTCGTTTCTCGCGGAATCTTGGCGATGACGTCGCCGGCCTGCACCTCTTCGCCGTTGGTGACCATGAGGTGCGCGTTCGACGGCATGTGGTACTTGTTCAGCACCGCGCCATCGGCCGTGACGATCTCGAGCGCCGGCTGCTTCTTCTCATCCGGCGAGTCGACGATGATCAGGCGCGACATGCCCGTGATCTCTTCCACTTCTTCGTGGACCGTCACCTTGTCGATGATGTCCTTGAAGCGGATGGTGCCGGTGGCTTCGGTGAGGATCGAGAACGTGTACGGATCCCACTCGACCAGGACCTGGCCCTTCTCGACCGCCTGACCGTCCTTCACCTTGAGGCGCGCACCGTAGACCACGGAGTAGCGCTCGCGCACCACACCCTTGTCGTCCACGATGTTGATCGAGCCCGACCGGTTCATGACGATGAGCGCGCGGGCGCCTTCGCCTTCTCGGCCTTCAACCGTCTGCAGGCCGTCGTACCGGACCTTGCCCTTGTGACGGCTTTCGATCGTCGACTGGTCGGCAACCCGCGAGGCCGTGCCGCCGATGTGGAACGTGCGCATCGTCAGCTGCGTGCCAGGTTCGCCGATGGACTGCGCGGCGATGACACCGGCCGCCAGGCCCATTTCGACCATCTTGCCGGTCGCGAGGTCGCGGCCGTAACACTTGGCGCACACGCCGCGGCGGGCCGCACACGTGAGCACCGAGCGGATCTTGACGCGTTCGATACCCGCATCTTCGATCTGGTCGGCCAGCGTCTCGTCGATTTCGCCGGCGGCCGGGACGAGTACTTCGCCCGATGCCGGATCCGCGATGGCTTCCAGCGCCACGCGACCAATGATGCGGTCGCCCAGGCGTTCGACGATTTCGCCGCCCGAGTCGACAATGGCGCGCAGTTCGAGACCATCCAGCGTGTTGCAATCGACCTCGCTGATGATGACGTCCTGCGCGACGTCGACCAGACGACGCGTGAGGTAACCGGAGTCGGCCGTCTTGAGTGCCGTGTCGGCCAGACCCTTGCGGGCGCCGTGCGTGGAGATGAAGTACTCCATGTCGGTGAGGCCTACACGGAAGTTGGCCGTGATGGGCGACTCGATGATTTCGCCTGACGGCTTCGCCATCAGACCGCGCATGCCGGCCAGCTGACGAATCTGCTGCTTGCTGCCTCGGGCGCCCGAGTCCGCCATGATGTAGACCGGGTTGAAGCTCCGGCCCGTCTTGTCGAGCGTCTCCATCTCGCCGAACATTTCGTCGGCGATCTTTTCGGTGACTTCCGACCAGATGGCAATGACCTTGTTGTAGCGCTCGCCGTTGGTGATCGCGCCGTCCTGATACTGCCCTTCAACCTTGATGACCTCTTCGCGCGCCTGCTGCACGAAGTCGGCCTTCTTGCCAGGGATGATCAGGTCGTCGATGCCGATCGACATGCCGGACCGCATCGCGTAGAGGAACCCGAGGTTCTTCAGGCTGTCGAGCATCCGCACGGTCGGCTCGAGACCATACCGCAGGTGGCAGTAACGCACCGCCTGCTGCAGGCCCTTCTTCTTGAGCAGGCCGTTGATGAACGGCATCTCTGGCGGCAGCGACGAGTTGAAGATCACGCGTCCGACCGTGGTCGTGATGATCTTCGCGTCGACCTGCGTCTCCTGCGCGTCGAGGATGTCCTGCGAGTCGCGCGCCACCGTCATGTCGATGAGGCGGCCCGTGTAACGCAGACGAATCGGCGTCAGCGTCTCGACTTCGCCGGCATCCAGCGCCAGCAACACATCGTCAACCGAGGCAAACGCGCGGCCTTCGCCCTTCGCGCTCGCCTTGGCCTTGGTCATGTAGTAGCAGCCGAGGACGATGTCCTGCGACGGCACGGCGATCGGCTGACCGGAGGCCGGCGACAGGATGTTGTTGCTCGCCATCATCAGCACCGAGGCTTCAATCTGCGCCTCGGGCGACAACGGGATGTGCACCGCCATCTGGTCACCGTCGAAGTCGGCGTTAAACGCCGTGCACACGAGCGGGTGAATGCGGATGGCCTTGCCTTCCACCAGCACGGGCTCGAACGCCTGGATGCCCAGGCGGTGCAGCGTCGGCGCGCGGTTGAGCAGCACGGGATGTTCGCGGATCACCTCTTCGAGGATGTCCCACACTTCCGTGCGCTGCTGCTCGACCATCTCCTTGGCCTGCTTGATGGTCGACACCAGGCCGCGCTTCTCGAGCTTGTGGTAGATGAACGGCTTGAACAGCTCAAGCGCCATCTTCTTCGGCAAGCCGCACTGGTGCAGCTTGAGTTCTGGACCGACGACGATGACCGAACGGCCGGAGTAGTCAACACGCTTACCGAGCAGGTTCTGACGGAACCGGCCCTGCTTGCCCTTGAGCGTGTCCGACAGAGACTTGAGCGGACGGTTGTTGGCGCCGCGCAACACACGGCCACGACGGCCGTTGTCGAACAACGCGTCAACCGCTTCCTGGAGCATGCGCTTTTCGTTGCGGATGATCACATCCGGCGCCTTGAGCTCCATCAGCTTCTTCAACCGGTTGTTCCGGTTGATGACGCGGCGGTACAGGTCGTTGAGGTCCGACGTCGCAAAGCGGCCACCATCAAGCGGCACCAGCGGACGCAGCTCCGGCGGAATGACCGGGACGACGTCCAGGATCATCCACTCGGGCTTGTTGTCCGACTTGCGGAAGGAGTCAACCACCTTCAGGCGCTTGGCGAACTTCAGCTTCTTCTGCGCCGAGGTTTCCGCGCGCATCTTCTCGCGCATTTCCTCGGACAGGCGATCCACGTTCACGCGGCGCAGCAGCTCCTTGATCGCTTCGGCGCCCATCTGCGCCTTGAAGCGGAAGCCCCACGTCTCACGCTCCTGGCGGTACTGCTCTTCGGTCAGCAGCTGCTTGTCCTTCAGCTCCGTGTCGCCCGAGTCGGTGACGACGTAGGCTTCGAAGTAAAGGATGCGCTCCAGGTCGCGCAGCGTGATGTCGAGCAGGTGGCCGATGCGGCTCGGCAGCCCCTTGAAGAACCACACGTGGCTCACCGGGGTCGCCAGCGCGATGTGGCCGAGACGTTCACGGCGCACACGGGCCTGCGTCACTTCGACGCCGCACTTGTCGCAGATCACGCCGCGGTGCTTCATGCGCTTGTACTTGCCGCAGAGGCACTCCCAGTCGGTGACGGGTCCGAAGATCTTCGCGCAGAACAGACCATCCCGCTCCGGCTTGAAGGTGCGGTAGTTGATCGTTTCCGGTTTGGTCACTTCGCCGTGCGACCACCGCAGGATGGTCTCCGGCGACGCGAGGCTGATCCGGATCGCGTCGAAGTCCGAGGTGAGCTGGCCCTTGTCGTTCAGATTCGGTCTCATCGGTTACGCTCCCACCGGGGTTTCAGGCGTCGGTTCGGGCGCGACACCTTCCTCGTCCGGCGGCGGTTCCGCCCCCGGGCGCGCTTTGGTCTTGAGCAGCTGCACATCCAGGCACAACGCCTGGAGTTCGCGGATCAGCACGTTGAACGATTCCGGCAGGCCAGGCTGGAACGACGCGTCGCCCTTGACGATGGCCTCGTAGATCTTCGCCCGGCCGGTCACGTCGTCAGACTTCGCGGTGAGCAGTTCCTGCAGGATGTGCGCGGCGCCATACGCTTCCAGTGCCCACACTTCCATTTCGCCGAAGCGCTGGCCGCCGAACTGCGCCTTGCCGCCCAGCGGCTGCTGGGTGATGAGCGAGTACGGTCCGATCGAACGCGCGTGGATCTTGTCGTCGACCAGGTGCGACAGCTTCAGCATGTAGATGTAGCCGACCGTGACGTCCTGCTCGAAGCGATCGCCGGTCATGCCGTCGAACAACTTCGTCTTGCCGCCCTTGGGCAGGCCGCCTTCGTCGAGCCACTTCTTGATCTCGGACTCCCGCGCGCCGTCAAAGACCGGCGTCGCGAAGTACAGCCCGAGCGCGTGTGCGGCCCAGCCGAGGTGTGTCTCGAGAATCTGTCCGATGTTCATGCGCGAGGGCACGCCCAGCGGATTGAGCACGATCTCGACCGGGGTGCCGTCCGGCAGGTACGGCATGTCTTCTTCCGGCAGGATGCGCGCGATGACGCCCTTGTTGCCGTGGCGGCCGGCCATCTTGTCACCGACCGACAGCTTGCGCTTCATCGCGACGTACACCTTCACGAGCTTGATGACGCCGGGAGGCAGTTCGTCTCCGCGACGAATCTTCTCCTTCTTGTCCTCGAACTCGCGCTGGATGACGTCCACGCGCTGCGCGGTGCGATCTTCCATCCGGCGCAGTTCGTCTTCGAAGCCGAGGTCATCGGTTTCAATGCGCGAACGCACCAGCACGGAGAACGGCAGTTCCGCCATCACCTCGTCGGTGAGCACGGTGCCCTTGCGCACCACCCGATCGCGCCCGTCCGCATCGAACAGGTCGGTGCGCAGGGTGCGGCCGTTGAGCAGCTGCGTCAGGCGCTTCTTGGTCTCCTCGTGCAGGATGCGGATTTCGTCCTGCAGGTTGGTTTCCATCAGATCGAGTTCGTCCTGTTCGATCTGCTTCGCGCGGTCGTCCTTCTCGATGCCCTTGCGCGAGAAGATCCGTACGCCGACGACGATGCCTTCGATGCCCGGAGGGCACGTCAGCGACGCGTCCTTCACGTCTCCGGCCTTCTCACCGAAGATGGCGCGCAGCAGCTTCTCTTCCGGCGTCAGCTGGGTCTCACCCTTCGGCGTGACCTTGCCCACCAGGATGTCGCCCGGCTTGACGGCCGCGCCGATGCGGATGATGCCGCTTTCGTCGAGGTCGCGCAGGTAGGTTTCCGAGACGTTCGGGATGTCCCGGGTGATTTCCTCGGGGCCGAGCTTCGTGTCGCGCGCCTCGATCTCGAACTCCTCGATGTGGATCGACGTGTAATAGTCGTCCTTCACCATGCGTTCGGACACGAGGATCGCGTCTTCGAAGTTGTACCCGCGCCACGGCATGAACGCGACGAGCACGTTCCGGCCCAGCGCCAGTTCCCCCAGCTCGGTGCAGGGCCCATCGGCCAGCACCTGGCCCTTGGCCACACGCTGTCCCACACGCACGATCGGGCGCTGGTTGATGCACGTGTTCTGGTTGGACCGCTTGAACTTGGTCAGGCCGTAGATGTCGGCGCCCATTTCGCGCGACAGGCCTTCGCTCTCGCTGCCCTCGACACGCACGACGATGCGCTTGCTGTCGATGTAGTCGACCACGCCGGTGCGGCGCGCCACGACCACCGCGCCGGAGTCGCGCGCGGTGATGTACTCCATGCCGGTGCCCACGTAGGGCGCACGCGCCTGGAGCAGCGGCACGGCCTGGCGCTGCATGTTGGATCCCATCAGCGCGCGGTTCGCGTCGTCGTTCTCGAGGAACGGGATGAGCGAGGCGGCCACCGAGACCAGCTGCTTGGGCGACACGTCGATGAAGTCGACCTTGTCGGCCGTCGCCAGGATGAACTCACCCGCCTGACGCGCGTTGACACGCTCGCCGAGCAGGTTGCCGTTTTCATCCATCGGCACGTTGGCCTGCGCAACGACGTACTGGTCTTCTTCCCAGGCTGACAGGTAGAAGCAGTGCGGCTCGAACTCGACGCCCTTCTTCTTGGAGCGTCCGTCCGCGCCGACCAGTTCATCGGCCTCGACGACATCACCGACCTTGTACTTCGGGTTGCCGCCGGCGTTGGTCACGATGACGTAGTCGATGACCTGGCCGTCCTTGACCTTGCGGTAGGGCGACTCGATGAAGCCGAAGTCGTTGATGCGCGCGTACGACGAGAGCGACGAGATCAGGCCGATGTTCGGACCTTCCGGCGTCTCAATCGGGCAGATACGGCCGTAGTGGGTCGGGTGCACGTCGCGCACTTCGAAGCCGGCGCGTTCACGCGACAGACCGCCGGGCCCGAGGGCCGAGAGGCGGCGCTTGTGCGTCACTTCCGACAGCGGATTGGTCTGGTCCATGAACTGCGACAGCTGCGACGACCCGAAGAACTCGCGAATCGCGGCCATGACCGGCTTCGCGTTGATCAGGTCGTGCGGCATGGCGGTCGCCATTTCCTGGTAGACCGACATCTTTTCCTTGATCGCCCGCTCCATGCGGACCAGGCCGATCCGGAACTGGTTCTCGAGCAGTTCGCCGACCGAACGCACGCGGCGGTTGCCGAGGTGATCGATGTCGTCGATGCCCGCCGGATTCTTGCGCAGCGTGAGCAGGAACCGGATGACTTCGTAGAAGTCCGACGGATGGAGAATCCGCTCGTCGAGCGGCGTATCCAGCTTGAGCTTGGTGTTCAGCTTGAGCCGGCCGACACGCGAGAAGTCGTACTTCTGCGAGTTGAAGAACATGTTCTCGAACAGCGAACGCGAGCTGTCGAGGGTGGGCGGGTCGCCCGGACGCAGGCGGCGGTAGATCTCGATCAGCGCTTCTTCGTGCTTCTGAATCGGATCCTTCTTGAGCGTCTGCGAGAGCACCGACCCGATCTCGTCCTTCTCGGGGAAGAACACTTCGATCCGGTCGACCTGCATCTCCTGCGCCATGGCCAGCACGCGCTCGGAGAGTTCCTCGTTGGCCTCGAGCAGCACTTCGCCGGTGGACGGGTCGACAACGTCGGCCGCGGCCCACGCGCCTTCGCGCTCACCTTCCTGCAGTTCGATCGCGTCGACGCCGGCCTTCTTCAGCGCCTCGATCTGATCCTTGCGGATCTTCTTGCTGGCGAAGATCTGCATGTCGGCGCCGGGGATCTGGATGGTCGCGCCGGCGCGGCGGCCCACCAGCGTGTCGGACACCTTCCACATCACGCGTCCGTCACGGATGACGAGTTCTTCGCACGTGTAGAACGTGCGCAGAATCTCGGCCGCGCTGCGCAGGCCCAACGCCCGCAGGAACACGGTCGCGAGGAACTTGCGCTTGCGGTCGATACGCACGTACAGCAGGTTCTTAGTGTCGTATTCGAACTCGACCCACGATCCGCGATACGGGATGATCTGCGCGGCAAACAGCGTCTTTTCTTCCGCGTGGAAGAACGCACCCGGCGAGCGGTGCAGCTGCGAGACGATGACGCGCTCGGTGCCGTTGATGATGAAGGTGCCGTGGTCGCCCATCAGGGGAATGTCCCCGAAGTAGACCTCCTGCTCCTTGATGTCGCGGATCGTCTTGACCCCCGTCTCGGGATCCTTGTTCCAGACGACCAGGCGAATCGTGACCTTCAGCGGCACGGCATAGGTCATGCCGCGCTCCTGGCACTCTTCGACGTCGTACTTCAGCTTCATCGCGACGGTGGTGCCGCAGATGTCGCAGACGGTGCCGCGCGCTTCGTTGGCGCGACCGCACGAGTGGCAGATGACGGCGCCTTCGCCGTAGGGGTCGGCCGTCAGGACGGTGCCGCAGCCTTCACACTTCTTGCGCAGGTGCTCGAGGCCGGCGAGCCGGCCGCACTTGCACTCCCAGTTGCCGATGGAATAGTCAATGAACTCGAGTGACGAGTTCTCCCGGAAGTCGCTGATCGGGAACACCGACTTGAACACCGACTGCAGGCCGACGTCCTCCCGCTCGGCCGGCAGACGGTTCATCTGCAGGAAGCGTTCGTAGGACTTCTTCTGAATCTCGATGAGATTCGGAATCGGCACCGTGGTCTTGATCTTTGAAAAGTCGATGCGTTCGCGATAGACGTTCTTGGGCAGGCTGTACATTCAGATGATCCTCGAGGCCGTGCCAAATGCCACACCGTGCGCTCCTGTGAGCGCCGACGCCAATACGTTCAGGCCGGGGCGTACATGCCCCAGCCTGCACATGACAGAACCCGGCGGCGGAGGAATCCGGAGGGCAAACGCCCTCCGGCCTGCGCACCGGATGCACCGCGCGCGAGCGCGCGGATGCGTCACTACTTGATCTCGACCTTCGCGCCCGCTTCTTCGAACTTCTTCTTGATGCCGGCGGCTTCGTCCTTGCTCACGCCTTCCTTGATCGGCTTGGGCGCGCCCTCGACGAGGTCCTTGGCTTCCTTGAGGCCCAGGCTGGTCACTTCGCGGACCACCTTGATCACGTTGATCTTGTTGCCGCCGACGTCGGACAGGATCACCGTGAATTCGGTCTGCTCCTCGGCCGGCGCGGCAGCCGCGCCGCCACCCGCCATCATGCCCGGCATCGCCATCGGCACTGCCGCTGCGGCGGACACGCCCAGCTCCGCCTCGAGCGTCTTCACGAGCTGCGAGAGCTCGAGCACCGAGATTCCCTTGATGTAGTCCACCACCTGCTGCTGCGTCACTTCGGCCATTGCTTTCTCCTGTTGAATCAACAATCTCGAACTAAAAAACCGGTTACTGCTTCTTCTTGGCGGCTTCGTTGAGCACCGTCACGAAGTCGCGGGAAACGGCCGACAGGACCGTCACCAGTTGCTGCGCCGGGGCGTTGAGCACGTACAGCAACTTCGCGTACAGCTCGGGCTTGCTCGGCATGTTGGCCAGATCGGCCATCGCGGCCGCCGGCACCAGCTGGCCCTGCACCACGGCGGCCTTGATGCTGGCCGAGGGCAGGTCCTTGAGGGCCGTGGTCAGCGTCTTGGCCATCGCCACGGGATCGCTGCCGGTGAACACGACGGCGGTCTGACCGACGAAGTGCGACGAGAGCGCCTCGAACGGCGTGCCCGCGGACGCCCGCTTGGCCAGCGTGTTCTTGACCACGATGTACTGCGACCCTGTCGCCTTGATCTTCTGGCGGAGGTCGGTGACCTGCGGCACGGTCACGCCGCGGTAATCCACGAGCACCGCGGTTTCGGTGCCCTGGAACGCGGCGGTGAGCTGCTGCAGTTCGGTAACTTTTTCTGCGCGTGTGACTGCCATGATTCTCTACTCCGCCCTCAGTGCTTCACGAGGTCGTCGACGTTGGTCGCGTCGATGATCACGCCCGGGCCCATGGTTGACGACATGGTCACGCTCTTGACGTAGCGTCCCTTGGCCGCCGACGGCTTGGCCTTCACGATGCTCGCCATCAGCGCATGCGCATTGGCCGCGAGGTTCTCGGCGGCAAACGACACCTTCCCGATGGGCGCGTGCACCACACCCGCCTTGTCGACGCGGAACTCGACCTTACCGGCCTTGATTTCCTGCACCGCCTTGGCGACGTCGAGCGTGACCGTGCCGGTCTTCGGGTTGGGCATCAGGCCGCGCGGACCCAGCACCTTGCCGAGCTTACCGACGGCGCGCATCATGTCGGGCGTGGCCACAACAGCGTCAAACCCCTGCCAGCCGCCGAGGATGCGATCGACGACTTCTTCGCCGCCCACTTCATCCGCGCCGGCCTCCCTGGCCTCACGCTGCTTTTCCGGGCCGGCAATCACCAGCACGGCCTTCGACTTGCCCAGCCCGTGCGGCAACACGACTGTCCCACGCACCATCTGGTCGGCGTGCTTGGGATCAACTCCGAGCCGGATCGACATCTCGACGGTTTCGTCGAACTTCGAGAACTTGACCTTCTGAATCAGCGGAATGGCCTCTTCTACCGAATGAGGCCGGACAGGCACCTGTTCACGGGCTGCCTGGTATTTCTTGCCCCGACTACGCATCAGTTGCTCCTTGTGGTGCCAACGGGCGCCGTGCGCCCTCCCACGCTTTCACGGTCGGCGGTCCAGCCGCCGACCCATGCCGTACTTCAGCCGATCACATCCAGGCCCATCGAGCGGGCCGTGCCCGCCACCGAGCGGATCGCCGACTCGATGCTCTGGGTGTTCAGATCGGGCAGCTTCAGCTTGGCGATTTCTTCCACCTGCTTGGCCGTCACGGTGCCGACCTTGTTCTTGTTCGGCACACCGGATCCCTTGGCGATGTTGGCCGCCCGCTTGAGCAACACCGGCGCCGGCGGCGTCTTGGTGATGAATGAGTAGGACCGGTCGCTGTAGATCGTCACGACGGCCGGGATGATCAGGCCATCCTGGCCGGCGGTCTTTGCGTTGAAGTTCTTGCAGAAGTCCATGATGTTGACGCCGTGCGGACCCAGCGCGGTGCCCACGGGGGGCGCCGGGGTCGCCTTGCCGGCGGCAATCTGCAACTTCACCTGAGCTTGTACTTTCTTCGCCATTCGCTTTTCTCACCACGGCGGGTCTCAAGACCCGCCCCACATTCACCAGCTACAGCTTCTCGACCTGCAGGAAGTCCAACTCGACCGGTGTGGCGCGACCAAAAATCGTCACCATCACCTTGAGCGTGTTGCGCTCGTTGTTGACCTCGTCCACCACGCCGTTGAAGCTGGCAAACGGGCCTTCGTTGATCCGCACCTGGTCACCCTTGTCGAAGGTGTACTTCGGTTTCGGCTTCTCGGCCGCCACCGTGACCTGGTGGAGGATCTGATCCACCTCTTCGCGGGACAGCGGCTGCGGCTTTGACCCCGCGCCGACAAACCCGGTGACCTTCGGCGTGTTCTTGACCACATGCCAGGCGTTATCCGACATGTGCATCTCCACGAGGATGTACCCCGGGAAGAACCGCCGCGAGCTCTTCACCTCACGCCCGCCGCGCTTTTCGACGATGTCCTCGGTGGGAATCAGCACCTCACCAATTTCATCCTGAAGCCCGTAGGCCTGGACGCGCTGCTCGAGCGACTCCCGGACCTTGTTCTCAAAGCCGGAATAGGTGTGGATGATGTACCACTGCTTCGCCTTGGCGTCGGTCATGCGCCACCAAGCCGGACAAACACCCAGCGAACGGCCGCTGAGGCGCCCAGGTCCACGGCATACAGGTACACGCCGAAGATCGCCGAGACGACAACCACGACCAGCGTCGTGGCCCACACTTCACGGCGGGTGGGCCAGGTGACGCGAGCCAGCTCGGCTTTGACCTCGGGAATGAACCGGCGGAAGCGGCTGAGCCAGCTTCCCGATCGTTCCGCGACTTCCTTGTCGTTCTCGGCCATGCTGCCTTTACACTCCGAACAATCTGGCAGGCCAGGAGGGACTCGAACCCCCAGCCCTCGGTTTTGGAGACCGATGCTCTACCAATTGAGCTACTGGCCTGTACCCGTTACTTCGACTCTTTATGCCCGGTGTGCTTGCGGCAGAACCGGCAGTACTTGTTGAACTCCAGACGCTCAGAACTCTTCTTGCGGTTCTTGGTCGTGCTGTAGTTGCGACGCTTGCACTCGGTGCAGGCGAGCGACACGATTTCACGCATGACGGACCTCTTCCCTACCGGACACAACCGACGCCCCGTGGCGGACGACACCGGGGGATGTCCCCGGCATCGTCCGCCAGCGGCGTGCGGTCACTAGTCGACGATTTCGGTGATCGTGCCGGCGCCCACCGTGCGGCCACCCTCGCGGATGGCGAAACGGCTGCCCTTTTCGATGGCGACGGGCGCCATCAGCTCGGCCGAAATCGTGGTGTTGTCACCCGGCATCACCATCTCCACGCCCTCGGGCAGGTTCAGCGTGCCGGTTACGTCGGTCGTCCGGATGTAGAACTGCGGACGGTAGCCGTTGAAGAACGGCGTGTGGCGGCCACCCTCATCCTTGGAGAGGATGTACACCTCGGCCTTGAACTTCGTGTGCGGCATGATCGAGCCGGGCTTGGCCAGCACCTGACCACGCTCGACATCGTCCTTTTCCACGCCGCGGAGCAGCACGCCGATGTTGTCGCCGGCCACGCCCTCGTCGAGCAGCTTGCGGAACATTTCGACGCCCGTGACGACCTTCTTCTGGGTCGGCGTGAAACCGATGATTTCGATTTCTTCGCCCACCTTCACCTTGCCGCGCTCGACGCGGCCGGTGACGACCGTGCCACGACCCGAGATCGAGAACACGTCTTCGATCGGCATCAGGAACGGCTTGTCCGTCTCACGCTCGGGGAGCGGGATGTAGGTGTCGAGCGCTTCCATCAGTTTGAGCACCGATTCGACACCCGCGGGATCGCCGTTGATGGCCCCCAGGGCCGACACACGCACGACCGGGAGGTCGTTGCCGGGGAAGCCGTAGCTTGACAGCAGGTCGCGCACTTCGAGTTCGACCAGGTCGAGCAACTCGGGGTCGTCAACCGCGTCCACCTTGTTGAGCGCCACCACGAGGAACGGCACGTTCACCTGCTTGGCGAGCAGCACGTGTTCGCGGGTCTGCGGCATCGGGCCGTCGACCGCGCTGACCACCAGGATGCCGCCGTCCATCTGCGCAGCGCCGGTGATCATGTTCTTGATGTAGTCGGCGTGGCCCGGGCAGTCGACGTGGGCATAGTGCCGGTTCGGCGTGCCGTATTCGACGTGGCTCGTCGCAATGGTGAGGATCTTCGTGTCGTCGCGACGGCCCTGCGATTCTGACGCCTTGGCCACTTCGTCGTACGGCACAAACTTCGCCCAGCCCTTGTCAGCCGCGACCTTCGTGAGGGCCGCCGTCAGCGTGGTCTTGCCGTGGTCGATGTGACCAATGGTGCCCACGTTCACGTGCGGCTTAGAACGATCAAACTTCTCCTTCGCCATTGCTCTCTCGTCTCCGTCAATCGGCGCGGGACCTATCCCCTGCCGCCTACAAGTTGCGTTATCGCTTCCGTGCCTACTTACCGACCACCCCGGCGAAACCTGCCGGGCCTTACATCTGGAGCCGATGACCGGGATCGAACCGGTGACCTCGTCCTTACCAAGGACGTGCTCTGCCAACTGAGCTACATCGGCCTACGCTAAACACCCGCTACGCGGGTAGCTTCGGCCGACAAGTCGGCATCCGCGCCACGCACCGAGCTCAAAACCAACCCTCGACCCCGCTGGCCTGCCAGACGAAGCCGGGAGCGAAGCGACCGTTTGGCGAAGTCTGGAGCGGGAGACGGGGATCGAACCCGCGACCAACAGCTTGGAAGGCTGTGACTCTACCACTGAGTTACTCCCGCCTTCGTCTCGCTTCGCCCCTAACGCTCCCTCCGCTCGACTTCGGCGCGGCTTGCGCCCGCTTCCGTCTCGCTCACTACTCACATCCGCATCGGGCCTGCCGAGCCGTAGCTTCCGAGTCCTGGCTTGCCGAGCCCTGGCCTGCCGAGCCGTAGCTCGCGAAGCGAGCGAAGGCTGGTGGCGAGGGAAGGATTCGAACCTTCGAAGGCGCATGGCCGACAGATTTACAGTCTGCTGCGTTTGACCGCTTCGCTACCTCGCCCAGTTGTCTTCGACTGCCTGCGTCCCTCGCACAAAAAATTGGAGCTGGCGAAGGGATTTGAACCCCCGACCAGCTGATTACAAATCAGCTGCTCTACCGGACTGAGCTACGCCAGCCAGACGAAACGCAGATGGTAGCACGCACCATGCCAATCCGGCAACCGGCAGGCATGGGCACTCCGGAGCATCCATGGCACTCCGAGCAGCCCCTTATTGTGCCACAGGATCGGCCGGTCACCCCAATCGCCGCTGGCGGGCCGCCTCAAACAGCACCACCCCGGCGGCAACCGACGCATTGAGGCTCTCAACCTGACCCGCCATCGGAATGCGCACGAGCCGGTCGCACGTCTCACGCACCAACCGTCGCAGCCCATCCCCCTCCGACCCCACAACGATGGCTGTCGGCAGCGAGAAGTCGATCGAGTCGTAGGTCTCGTCTCCCTCGCCGGCGAGCCCAATCGTCCAGACGCCGGCCTTCTTGAGGTCTTCCAGCGCCCGGGAAACGTTGACCACGGTCGCAATCTTGACGTGATGCACCGCGCCGGCAGAGGCCCTGGCGGTGGCCCCATCCAGGGGAGCGGCATGGCGCGCTTGTCGCACCACCCCGTGGGCCCCGGCCCCTTCCACCGACCGCAGGATCGCGCCGACGTTCTGGGGATCTTCAATGCTGTCGAGCACCACCAGCAGCGGAGGCCCGTCGGACTGCTCGACCAGTTCCTCGACCGTGTACGCGGCCAGCGTCTGCAGGTCAGCCGCAACCCCCTGATGCACGCCCCCACGCACGAGTTTGTCCATCGCCATCCGATCAATGGTCTCGATCGGAATGCGCAGTTCGGACGCGCGGGCAATGAGCGAGTCCACGCGCGATCCTGCCCCGCGGACGTGAATCAGCCGCGAGATGCGACGGGCCTTGAGCGCCTCAGAAACAGAGTTGATACCGTAAATCAGGGACATTAGCGAGGTTCCGAGGTGCCGGGGTTCCGAGGTGCCGAAGTGCCGGGGTGCCGAAGTGCGGCGAGGCGGTCGGTGCACGATGGCGTACCGAGCAGCACCGAGAGTTCCTCGATCGCAGGCACTGCCAGATCGAGTTCCGGGCCCGAATCGAGTCCGGTGAGCGCCACGCGAATCGGGTGAAAGAGGGCCTTGCCCTTGATGCCGGTCCCCTCCCGCGCGCGCGTCGCCGCGGCGCGAAACGCCTCCTTGCTCGTCAAGGGGCCGAGTGCCACACACGCCTGGTGGAAGGCCTCGACCACACGCGCACCGTCAGCCTCCGCAGCTACAAGCCGGGCAGCTTCATCACGATTCCACTCAAACACAAACGCCACCCGCTCGGGCAACTCTTCGAGCCTGTCAACCGCGCCCACCGCCAGCGGCAGGACAGTGCGAAGTGCGGAGTGCGAAGGGCCAAGCGCGGCGAAGCGCTGCGCAAACCACGGCATCGCGAGGTCCACCAGGCGCTCGGGGTCACACACCTTCATGTAGTGCCGGTTCATCCACGCGAGCTTCTCGATGTCGAACACCGCGGAACTGTGGCTCACGCGCGCGACGTCAAACCGGCGCGCCATCTCGTCAAGACCCAGCAACTCGTCGCCATCACCAGGTGACCACCCCAACAACGCCAGATAGTTGACCAGCGCCTCAGGCAGATAGCCGCGTGCGCGGAACTCGCTGACTGACGTGGCGCCATGGCGCTTGGACAAGGGCGCGTGGTCGGGGCCCATGACGAGTGACAAATGCGCAAATCGCGGAGGCGTGAGGCCCAGCGCCTCATAGATGAGCACCTGCCTCGGCGTGTTCGAAATGTGGTCCTCACCGCGGATCACATGCGTCACCGCCATCAACGCATCGTCGACCACGACCGCAAAGTTGTACGCGGGTCCGCCGTCAGATCGCACGATGACGGGATCCCCGATGACCGACGTGTGAAACGTCACGGTTCCGCGCACGAGGTCGTCGAACGACACGTCGCGGGCTTCCGGCACGGCAAACCGCACCGTGGCCGATTCGCCCGCCGCCAGCCGCGCCGCCACTTCATCGGCAGACAGATGACGGCAACGCCCCGAGTACTTCGGCGGGGCACCGGACGCCAACGCCGTCTGGCGCTCCTGTTCCAACTGCTCGGCTGAGCAGAAGCACCGGTACGCGTGACCGCCGTCAATCAAACGGCGCGTGTAGTCGGCATACACCGCCAGCCGCTCCGACTGCCGATAGGGCGGATACGGCCCGCCGATGTCCGGCCCCTCGTCCCACGTGAGGCCAAGCCACCGGAGATCGTTCGCAATCCCGTCTTCGGACGCGCGGCTCGATCGCTCGGTGTCGGTATCTTCAATGCGGAGGATGAATGTGCCCTGCTGTCCCCGAGCCAGCAACCAGTTGAACAACGCAGTACGCGCGTTGCCCACGTGCAGCAATCCGGTCGGGCTTGGCGCAAATCGCAAGCGCAGCGGTGACGCTCTCATGCGGAGACGCCTCCGGTCAGCATGACCACCGCATGGGAGGCAATTGCTTCTCCGCGCCCGACGGCATCCACCCCTTCGTTGGTCTTGCCCTTGACGCTGACCGCGTCGACCTGCACACCGAGACACTCCGCAAGCCGTAGCCGGATGTCGGCAACATGAGGCGACAGCTTCGGCATCTCCAGAATGACCGTCACGTCGGCATTCACGACACGCCATCCGGCCTCGTGCACGCGGGCAAGTGCTCGCGACAGCAGGTCAAGGCCCGGCGCATTCTTCCATTGAGGATCGGTGTTGGGAAACATCTGCCCGATATCGCCAGCTCCGACGGCACCAAGGATCGCGTCGGTCAGCGCATGACACACGACGTCACCGTCTGAATGACCCAACGGCCCCTTGTGCGACGGCACCACCACGCCGGCCAGCACCAGAGGCCGGCCGCCCACCAGCTGATGCAGGTCATATCCCGTTCCTACGCGCCACTCACTCATGCGCTGCTGCGCCTCCTCAATATCCTCTGCCGTCGTCAACTTGGTGTTCCGGCGATCGCCATCCACGATGGCGACACTGCCTCCGGCCAACTCCACGAGCCGAGCCTCATCGGTGGCCTCCACTTCGCCGGCACCATCCGCCACGGCACGCGCCAAGACGTCACGGCGAAATCCCTGGGGTGTCTGCGTCAGCCACAACGCCTCGCGGGGCACGGTCTTGAGCACCACACGTTCGGCCCCGCGATCGTCGGCGCGCTTGACCGTATCTGTCACCGGCACACAGGGAATTGCCGCGCCTGTCGTCGATGCCGCCGCAATCACGCGATCGATCACCTCCGGCGTCACGAACGGCCGCGCCGCGTCATGCACCAGCACGACGTCCGCCCGTGCATCGATTGCCGCGAAGCCCGCACGAACAGAATCCTGACGCCGAGCGCCGCCGGCCACACACCTGCAGGGCACTCGCAACTTGCCCACCAACTCCGCCCAGCGATCGACCCAGGCCTCTGGCAACACCACGACCAGATCCTGCACGTCGGGATGGGCGGCCAGGGCTTCGGCGCTGCGCTGAAGCACGGACCGGCCCGCAAGTTCGAGAAACTGTTTCGGCGTGGACCCGCCTGCGCGTACGCCGCGGCCCCCCGCCACGACCACGGCAGAGACGAACATCACACTGATTCTAGTCGTTCCAGTGTGAGCTGCATGGCGGCCTCAGCCACCGCGCGCGGCAAGGGTGCCGGTCCGAAGATGACAATCACGCCAGCAGTCGTCGACTCGGTCACCGCCGTGCGCATGGAATCTGACGTCGGATTGCCGAAGGCGCCGCGCTCGTCAGCAAGGACGAGGCGCCCACCCACGTGCACCTCATCCTTCCGGATGCCGGGATACGACTCGCCCTCCTTCCCCAGCCGCAGTCGCACGGCACCCTCGATGTGATCCTGGTCGTAGAGGCCGTACGGCAATTGCGTCTCCGCCGAACACCAGTTGATGACATCCACCAGACTGTTGACCCGTGGAAGGGGGTCGCCCTTGCGAACCCGGCGGACCAGCGCTTCCGACGAAGGACGGGTCCTGGTCGGATCGATCCCGATGCGCTTGTACAGGGTCCTCACTGCCGCTGTGACCTCGGCCGGCACATCGCCGGCTCTCAGTCGCTCCGCCGCCTCACCCAAAGGGCGATCAAGCCAGCGGGCTTCCCGCGTGACAACGACCGGGGCCACCGAGACTGCTACCGGCCGAACGATGTCGACCAGGGCCGGGTCGAGGTCGATCGGGAACGGCGCGCTGGTCACCCTTGCGCCGCCGGACGAGGACGCCTGAGCGCATCCTCACGCGGACGCTCGCGTTCGACCACCGCCGCAGGCCCGGTAGCGGCATCCAGGTGGCGGCCGAAGATCATCCTGCCCGCGGTCGTCTGCAGGACCGACGTCACGACAATGTCCAGCGACTTGCCGATACGGCTGCGCGCATTGTCGACCACCACCATGGTCCCGTCGTCGAGATACGCGACGCCCTGATTCTGTTCCTTGCCTTCCTTGATGATGAACACCGTCATCGTCTCGCCGGGCAGGACCACCGGCTTGAGTGAATTGGTGAGTTCATTCAGGTTGAGCACCTCGACACCGCGCAGCTGCGCCACCTTGTTCAGGTTGAAGTCGGTCGTGACCAGCTTGCCCGTCATCGTGCGGGCCAACTCAATCAGCTTGAGGTCGACTTCCTTGATGCTGGGGAAGTCCACATCCGAGATGATCACTTCGACACCGGCCATCTTCTGGATGCGATGCAGGATGTCGAGCCCGCGGCGGCCGCGGTTGCGCTTGGTCGGATCCGACGCATCTGCCACGGCCTGCAATTCCTTCAGGATGAACTGCGGCACGACGAGCGTCCCGTCGAGGAAGCCGGTCTCGGCAACTTCCGCGATGCGGCCATCGATGATGGCGCTGGTATCAAGAATCCGGTACCGGCGGTGCGCCCGCGCATCACGGAACAGGCTCACCAGCCGCGCCGGTTCCAGCCATTCCCCCTTGCGAGCGCCGAACACCAGCCCCAGATACGGCAGGACGATGACGATGAGGCCGTGAAGGAACTTGACCTTCGCATCGTCGAGGTTGGCCCAGAAGAGCGCGTTGTTGATCGCCTGCGCCACCATGAGCATGACGCCGAAACCAATCAGCCCGCCAAACAGCTGCGTGACCGCCGTGTCGCGCATGCGCGCCTCGGCCAGAATGATGACCGTCGCGACGGCCAAACCAATGCCCGCGTCCACCAGCCAGTGCGATTGCGCCGGCTGCAGCAGGACTGCGGTGTAGACCACTGCGGCCAGAAACACGCCGCGCACGAGGACGAAGCCGCGCATGGGCGTTATTCTAGCCAAATGTGGCGATTGGCGATTGTGGCAGCGCTGGTGTGTACCGGACTCGCATGTGGGAAGGCGTCCGCCCCGGACTCGGAGGACCAAACCGCAGCGGTGGGATCGCCGGACGCCGGTGGCCAGCAATCACCCAGGCCGGAGTGGCTGGCCCAGTATCGTGCGGCCGCCGGCGGTGCTGCACTTGATGACATCAAGACCCTGCGGATGGCCGGCGTCATGATCGACCCCAGTGACCGCGCCAATCGGCGCATCGTCGTCGAAGCGGGGCACCCTGCGAGGTATCGCCAGACCGAAGGACCGCTCGGGACCTCCGGACGCCGGCACCGGACGCTCATCGGATTCAACGGCACCGAGGGCTGGTGGGCCGGGGATACCCGGCTTGGCGGCGACGGCCTGTCGAGGGACCCGGAGGTTCGGCAGCGAGCCATCAATGACGCGGCCCGCCAGAACCAGGTCAACTTCATCGCGGGCGTGTTGCCTGGATGGTTGCCGGACGCCGGGGTCACGCTCACGACCATCGGCGACGTCTCAGATGGTCCCGACCGCGGACTGCTGGCCGTTGGCCTGGCCCACGGAGAGGTGCCGCTGGGGCGCCTCCTGATCGACCAGGCCACTCACCTGCCGGTCAAACTCATCGTTCCGTACCAGCGGCACATCCGCCCCGATGGTGGGGAATACGAAATCCGATACTGGGACTACCGCGCCGTGAACGGCATCAAACTGCCCCATCGCATCGGCCGGCGGCCGGTCGGGCCCAACGGGTCCGGCAGAACAGCTGATGTGCAGTGGTCAGTCAGCGCGTACCAGGTGAACCCCGCGCTCGACGGCAAGACGTTTGAGCCGCTCGTGCCTCAGCGCTGACGACCAAGAGCCGCGCGGCTCAGGAAATCAGCGCGTCAAGCGCCTCGCCGACGGTCCGGACTCCAATCAGGTCCAGCCCCTTCGGCACATCAACACCGCCGACGTTGCCATCCGGCAACACGGCCGCGGTGAAGCCCATCTGTGCCGCTTCCCGAAGGCGGAGGGGCGCATGCGAGGTCGCACGGATTTCGCCAGCCAGACCGACTTCCCCGAACACGACCGTATCGGGACGGATGGGCCGGTTGCGCAGGCTCGACGCCACGGCCGCGATGATGGCGAGATCCGCCGCCGGTTCATCGATGCTCATGCCACCGGCGACGTTCACATACACATCGTCGGTGACGAACGACAGGCCTGCGCGTTTGTCGAGCACGGCCAACAACAACGAGACGCGGTTGTGATCGAGACCGCTTGCCGTACGCCGTGCCTGGCCAATCATGGCGGTGCTCACCAGTGCCTGCACTTCGACGAGGAATGGACGTGATCCTTCCAGGCAGCACAACACGGCAGAACCTGGCACGCGCTGCGGCCGCTCGGCCAGGAACAACGCGGAGGGATTGGGCACCGGCTCGAGGCCGCGACCAGTCATCGCGAACACGCCAAGTTCACTGATGGCACCAAACCGATTCTTCACCGCGCGCACCACGCGGTGGGAGTGGTGCCTGTCGCCTTCGAAATACAAGACCGTGTCGACAACGTGTTCAAGCACCTTGGGCCCGGCCAACGCGCCATCTTTCGTGACGTGCCCCACCACGATGGTCGGCAGGTTTCGGCCTTTGGCCGTGAACAGGAAATCGGTTGCGGCCTGCCGCACCTGCCCCACGCTGCCGGGCGCAGAGGCCATCTTCAACGAGTAGACCGTCTGGATCGAGTCGACGATGAGCAGGGCGGGCTTGAGCCGGTCGACTTCTTCAAGAATGCGTTCTACGCACGTCTCGGCCAGCAGGAAAAGCGGCGCATCGGCGACGCCGAGCCGTTCGCCGCGCAACTTCACCTGGTGTTCGGACTCTTCGCCGGATGCGTAGAGCACCGGCCCCACGTCGCGCGCGAAGTTGGCCGCGGCCTGCAGCAGCAACGTTGACTTGCCAATACCCGGCTCGCCGCCAAGAAGCACAAGAGACCCGGGCACGATGCCGCCGCCGAGCACGCGATCGAATTCACCAATCCCCGTGGAGAACCTCGCAGAGACCACCGTCTCGACATCGGCGTACCGGCGGGCCTTCTCACCGCCAAGCGGTGTGGCCGCGCCCTTCCGCTGCGCCGCGAGCTTGTCGGGCTTTTCGTACGTTTCTTCGACAAAGCTGTTCCACGCGCCGCAGTCAGGACAACGTCCGATCCACTTCGGCGACTGCGCCCCACATTGCTGACAGGAAAAAACGGTTTTGGACATGGAGGGCGATTTCAAATCTGGAATCTGGAATCTGAAATTGGTAATCGACTGATCTCAAATCGAGCTATCTGGGAATCCCTCATTTCCCCATTTCCCCATCTCCCCACTCCCTTTGGATGCGGCTCCCGAGTCGGCACACAACCTCCCAGGGGATCGTGCCGATTGCGCCGGCGATCTCGCGCGCGGTGATCTCCTGCGTGTCCTGCCTGCCAATCAATACCACTTCGTCGCCCGGTGCGGCGTCCATGTCGGTCACATCGATCAGAATCATGTCCATGCAAACGGAGCCCACGATCGGGCGACGTTGTCCTCGCACGAGCACGACACCGCCCTGTGACATGCGCAGGTCGAGGCCGTCGGCGTATCCGGCGGGCACCACGGCAAAGGTGCGCGGTGAATCGTCGGCGCTGCGCAGGCCGTAGCCGGCCCCCTCCCCGGCTCTAATGCCCTTGACTGCGACGATACGGCTCACCAGTGACAGGGCAGGTCGCAGGTCGAGGTCGGCAGCGGCAAGCGGCGGCGGCACGAGGCCATACAAAAGAAGCCCCGGACGCACGAGGTCGTACCATGTGCGTTCATCGCGGATCACCGCAGCTGAATTCGCGGCATGCCGCACCACGTCACGCAGTCCCATCGCTCCCAGTGCCGCACAGGCACGCTCGAAGCGAACGCGCTGCTCATCGAACATGGGTGACTCGGGACGGTCGGCAGTGGCGAAATGGGTGTACACACCGCGCACGACAATTGACGACATCGCCAGCACCTCCGGCACCGTGCGACGCAGGTTGTCGTGCCGGAAGCCAAGGCGGTTCATTCCCGTGTCGATCTTGAGATGGCAATCGATGCGGACGCCGAGTTGGGCGGCGGCGGCCGCCACGGCCCGCGCGGCCGACGGCGTCGAGACCGTTGGCGTCAGCTGGTGCGAAAACAGCTGCGACAATTCGCTCACGCTCAACGCGCCAAACACCAGGATCGGGCTGACGATGCCGGCCTCACGCAACGTGACGCCTTCCTCTATGTCGGCCACGGCAAACATCGTGGCCCCCGCAGATTCAAGTGCCTGTGCGACGGCCACGGCGCCATGACCGTAGGCGTTCGCCTTGACGACCGCGATGACCTGCCGGCCGCGTACGAGGCGCGAGATCTGCTGAAAGTTGTGCCGGATGGCGGCGAGGTCGATGTGCGCGACGGTTGGACGGGTCATCCCGCGCCTCGTCAATTCCGCTGGCCCGACTGGAGATTCTCGAACCTGGTGTACTGCTTCAGGAACGCGAGATCGACCGACCCTATCGGACCATTACGCTGCTTGCCGATGATGATCTCGGCCATGCCCTCGACTTCGGTCTTCTTTTCTTCGTCGGCATAGACCTCTTCGCGGTAGATGAACATGACGACATCGGCGTCCTGTTCAAGGGCACCCGACTCGCGAAGGTCAGACAGCTGAGGCTTGTGGTCACTGCGCGTTTCGGTCGCGCGCGACAACTGCGACAGGGCAATGATGGGGATGTTGAGTTCCTTCGCGAGAATCTTCAGCGATCGAGAGATCGACGCCAGTTCCTGCTGCCGGTTGTCGAACTTGCCGCGCCCCTGCATCAGCTGCAGGTAGTCGATCACCAGCATGTCGAGGCCGTGCTCGACCATCAGCCGCCGTGACTTGGCTCGCATCTCGAGCACGCCGATCGACGGCGTGTCATCCACAAACACCTTGGCTTCGTGCAACCGTCCGAACGCATGGTTCAGCCGCTCGTAGTCCTGTTCTCCGAGAAAGCCGCTGCGGAACCGATGGGCATCCACCCGCGCCTCTGACGTCAGCAGGCGCATGAACAGCTGTTCCTTCGACATTTCGAGGCTGAACACCCCGATCGACTTGCCTGCCTCAAGCGCCGCGTTGAGCGCCACGTTCATCACGAACGACGTCTTGCCCATGGCCGGGCGCGCCGCAACGATGACCAGGTCAGACGGCTGGAAACCGCGCGTCATCTCATCCAGATCGACAAATCCTGACGGCACACCCGTGACCAGCCCACGCGAGTTCTGGAGCTGTTCGAGCATCGCGTAGCCGGTATCCACCAGCTCGCTCAACTTCACGAAGCCGGACCGCATCCGGCCTTCAGCGATCGAGAAGATCGTCCGCTCGGCTTCGTCGAGCAATTCGTCCGCGTCATCCTCTGCGTCGTAGGCACGCGTCAGCACTTCGGTCGACGCCTGAATCAGGCGCCTCAGCGTGGACTTCTCCTTGACGATGCGGGCGTAGTACTCGACGTTGGCCGAACGCGGCACGCCGTCGGTCAGCGCGCTCACATACGCCGGGCCACCAACCTCGTCCAGCTCACCCGATCGGACCAGCTCGTCCTTCAGCGTGACCAGGTCGATCGGCTCACTGCGTTCGCTGAGCACGACCATCTTGTCGAAAATGCGCCGGTGCGCATCGCGGAAGAAGTCGCTCGAGTCGATGACCTCCGCGGCCTGGTTGAACGCGAGGTTGTTGATCAGGATGGCGCCGAGCACGCTTTTTTCGGCTTCGAGATTGTGCGGCAGCGTGCGGTCAGCCATGGTGAATCAGGAAATGGGGAAATGAGGAAATGGGGAAATGGGGAAATGGAGGAATGGTCGAATCGAAACAAAAACGGCGACTGGGAGAGGGGATTATCCCATGCTCCCAGCCGCCCGGTAATTGCCTTTTCGGCTGCGCCGGTTACTCGGCGTCGGCGTCGGCCGGTTCGGTCGTTTCGGCCGGAGCCACCGGCGTCTGACCGCCGGCCTGCTGCGTCGGCACGACCTTGACGATCACGGTCGCCGTCACGTCACGGTGAATCCGGATGTTGACCGGGTGTTCGCCCAGCGTCTTGATCGGATCCGCCAGCTGAATGCGACGGCGATCAACCACGAGTTGGCGGGCCGCCAGGGCTTCGCCGATGTCGGTCGTCGTGACCGACCCGTACAACGTGTCGTGTTCACCCACGCGACGCGCGATGGAGAGGTCGAGTGCACCGAGCGCTGCGGCCAGCGCCTCCGCGGACTTCCGCTCGTCGGTTTCGCGCGCTTCAGCCTTCTCGCGTTCGCGTTCGATCTGGCGGCGCGCTTCGTCATTGACGCGCAGGGCCATTCCGCGCGGCAGCAGATAGTTGCGCGCGTAGCCGTCGGCCACCTTCACCACGTCGCCCCGGTTGCCCAGGTGTTCGACGTACTGTCTGAGAATCACTTCCGTAGCCATGTCGCTCCTCCGCTAGTCGGTGACGTAGGGAATCAGCGCCAGCTGGCGCGCCCGCTTGATGGCCGTCTGCAGCGCGCGCTGGTGCTTTGCGCACGTCCCCGAGATGCGTCGCGGCTGAATCTTGCCGCGCTCGGGAATGAAGGGAGTCAGCGTCTTGACGTCCTTGTAGGACACGAAGTCGGTCTTTTCGACGCAGAACTTGCAGACACGGCGACGACGGAAGAAACCGCCCCGACGTCCGCCCTTGTCGTCCTTTGACGCCTTGCCGTTGCCGCGGCCGCCCGAGCGGCCGTCCTTTTCAAACTCGCTCATCGGTCTCCCTCCCCGTACGTGTCGGCCCCGCCGTCCGCGTCATCGAGTTCCGCCTTGCGACGGCTCAGTTCCTGTTCGGTCGGCTCGGCGGGCAGACCGCGGCGCAGACGACGCGCCACGGTGGCGGCCTTCCGGCGGGTCTTCGACCGCTCGTCCTTGGCCAGATCCTCGTCGACGCGGATCACCAGATGCCGCATGACGATGTCGAGCACGCGGAGGCGCCGATCGAGTTCGGCGGTCATGGCCGCCGGGCCGTTGATGAGTTCGAGCACATAGATGCCCTCGCGCTGGCGCTCGATTTCATACGCCAGTCGGCGACGGCCCCAGTTTTCGGTGCGCTCGATGGTCCCTTCGAACCGATCGACCACGGTCTGCACCTGCTGGTGCAGCTCCGCCAAGGCCTCTTCGGTGGCGTCGGGACTCGCGATATAGACGAGTTCGTACTGTCGGTGCGTGCTCATGTGCCTCCTTCTGGACAACTCCCGAACCCCACCATGGGATCCGTGCAGGCTGCTTCCGTTCATGGAAGCAGCAAGGAGCATGCGGTCTATTGCAGAAGCCCTTGCGGACTTCAGTTGTACGCGTTCATCACGCGTGCCGTGCCGTCCGTGATCCACATCTCGATCGCGTCGGCCGCCCGGGTTACGGCCTCGTGCATCCCGGACATTTCTTCCGGCGTGTAGCGGCTCAACACATGATCCGCCAGGTCTCGCGCCGTATCTCCTCGCCCGACTCCCACACGGAGCCGCGCGTATTGCTGTGTCCCGAGGTGGGCCGCGACGGACTTGAGCCCGTTGTTGCCCCCATCGGATCCTGACGGTCGCGCGCGTAGCGCACCCACCGGCAGGTTGACGTCATCACACACGATGAGGACGTCGGGAATCTCGACCTTGTAAAACGTGAGCAGCGAGCCAACCGCTTCGCCACTCAGATTCATGAAGGTCTGCGGCTTGGCCAGGAGCACCCGCTCCTCGGGCCGTCGCCACTCCGCCGTTTCTGCCACCCCACGCCAGCCATGCCAGGGCAGGCCATGGCGCCGGGCGACGAGGTCGACCACGTCGAACCCCACATTGTGCCTGGTGCCTTCGTATCGCCGCCCAGGATTCCCCAGCCCGACGATCACCTTCACTTCGCACCTCGCACGCCGGTGTTACTTCTCTTCCTTCTCCGTCTTGCCCTTCTTCATCACTTCGGGCTCGGCAGCGGCCGGGGCCGCCTCGTCAGTCGCGGCCGCTTCGCGCGGCGCCACGATGTGGACGATCAGATTTTCAGGCTCGCTCACGGCGTTCCACTTGCCGTCGACCGGCAGGTCCTTCACGCGCACGCCCTGGTTGATGAGCAGTTCGGACACGTCAACCGTGATGTGCTCCGGAATGTCGCCGGGGAAACATTCGACGTCGACGTCGCGATGCACGAAGTCGAGGGTGCCGCCCTGCTGCTTGACGCCCTTGGGCTCACCCGTCAGCTGCACCGGCACGGTGACCCGGATCTTCTTGTCCATCGCCACGCGGAAGAAGTCGGCATGGATCAGACGGTGGGTGACCGGGTCAATCTGGTATTCCTTGACCAGGACCTTGGTCTGCTGACCATCGATCTGCAGGGAAATCAGCGAGTTGACACCCGATCCGGAGTGCATGATGCGGCTGAGGATCTTCGGATCGACCGAGAGGGACTCCGCCTTGCCCTGACCGCCGTACAAGACCGCGGGAATCTGCCCGGCCTGCCGCGTGCGAACTGCTTCGTTCTTGCCAAACGTCTCGCGGCGAACCGCGTCCAGTACTGCTTCCATGGTCGTTTCCTTCTGCCTTGACGGGCCTGGAGGCCCGCCCTACGTCTATACGAACAACTTGGAGACTGACGTCTCCTCGTGAATGCTGCGAATGGCCTGCGCCAACAGGCGCGCCACCGACAGCACCACAATCTTTCCGCACGCCGCCTTCTCGGCCGTGAGCGGCACCGTGTTGGTGACGATCAGCCGATCCATGGGCGAGGATTCGATCCGCGAAATCGCCGGCCCGGACAACACGCCGTGTACGCCACACGCCAACACCCGGCTCGCGCCGTTTTCCTTCAACGCCTGCGCCGCCTTCTGCATCGTCCCCGCCGTGTCGACGATGTCGTCGGAGATGATGCAGACGCGCCCCTGCACATCGCCGATGACGTGCATGACTTCCGCCGTGCCGTCTTCGGTGCGGCGCTTGTCGATGATCGCCAGCTCCGCATCCAGCCGCTTCGCGTACGCCCGCGCCCGTTCGGCACCGCCGGCGTCAGGCGACACGATCGTGACAGGGCCGAAGTCCTGTCGCGACAGGTAATCAATGATCGCCGGCGCCGCAAACAGGTGGTCAACCGGGATGTCGAAAAAGCCCTGGATCTGC
>BTVE01000008.1:0-85918 GCA_045862915.1 Acidimicrobiia bacterium | reverse complement strand
CCAAGCTGACACTCAGCCGCGGGTATCGCGAGAAGCTCCAGGAGCGTCTCGGCCGCCCGCTGTAACGCGTCCTACTTCACCTTGAACATCGCGTCGTCGATCGGGACGTTGAACTCGATCTTCGAAATGCGCATCTCGGCGGCGACCATGCCACCCTGCATGACCTTCATCATGTGCGGCATCAGGACGCCGTTGATGGCCTTGAAGTCACTCATTTCGGTTTCGACTGC
Source organism: Acidimicrobiia bacterium (assembly GCA_045862915.1). Taxonomy (GTDB): domain Bacteria; phylum Acidobacteriota; class Vicinamibacteria; order Vicinamibacterales; family SCN-69-37; genus SYFT01. The sequence goes on along the minus strand of BTVE01000008.1, from coordinate 85,688 downwards.
GCCGGCCGGCGTTTCGATGACCATCTTGAGTTCCACGCCCGTCTCGGCATCGATGTGCAGGTGCTGCACCGTCTTGTCGGCCGTCGTGATCTTCACGTGATGTGCCTTCTTGCCGCCCACCGTTGAGGGACCGACGAGTTCGACCGTGTTGCCCTTCTGCTTGTAGTTGAGCAGCGGGCCGTCGAAGCTGGCCTGGCTGGCAGCGGCCGCCGCATCCGCATCAGGGATTTCCTGCGGTTCGGTGGATCCCATCATCGGGTTGATCATCCACGCCTTCTGGCCGTCGAAGATCGTCGTCATGGCCATCGGCGGCATGCCGGGCATCGCGATCGTCACTTCCTGGCGGCTGAGATTGGGGCGCTTGGAGTAGGTGACCATGCCCACTTCCATGCCCTGAATCATCGCGCTGCCCGTCATCTTCATCGACTGGATCGAATTCCAGTCACTGCCCTTGGCCCGCGCATTCAGAGCGACGATCTCGTCGACCGTCTGTGCCGCGGCGCTGCTCGCGGCGAGACCTGACACCAGTGCCATTGCCGCCACGAGGGCGAGCGCCTTCCGTCTGACCATCACGAATACCTCCACAGCCATCTTACGGCGGAAGTGAGTACGGATGCACAATGACCTCATGAGAGCCCTGTGGTGTCTCGTCGCGTTGGCGGTCTCGACGCCGGCTCCGCAGGCGCGTGTCGATACGTCGCCGCGCGCCGTGGTGGCCAGGGCGACCGAGTCGCTGGCGGCGCTGCAGACCGCGATGGAGTTCGTGCTGGCCGACGAGCAAGGTACTCAGGAGGTGTTTCGAGGCGACGGCACACGCACCGGCATCCGGACCACGACCGGCGACTTTTTTCTCGCGTACGTGGAGGCCGACGGCGGCTGGTTATCGGTGCGCGACCTGGCCGTGGTCGACGACAAACCCGTGGAGGCCCGTGATGACCTGCGGGCCCTGCTGACGCGCGGCTCAATGGCGCGTATCGGTCGGGCGCTGGCCGACAGGAATGCGCGCTACAACATCGGTCCCGTTGTTCGGAACTTCAACGACCCGATGCTCGCGCTCGTGATCCTGTCGCCGAAGCATCAGTCACGCTTCCGGTTCAGCCGGAAAGAGGTGACGTCCACCGGCGATGCCACGCTGGTGCGGCTGGAGATCACCGAGCGCGACCGCCCGACGCTCATTCACGGCACCAACGGTCAGCCGGTGTTCACGCGCGGCGAGTTGCTGATTGATGCGGTGACCGGACAGCTGCGACGATCCATCTTCCGCATGGAGGTCGGGCCCACCAGTGCCGAGCTGGACACGACCTTCGAGCTCGTCGAGCGCCTCAACCTCTGGCTGCCGTCGCGAATGGATGAACGTTACGAACATCGCACGTCCCGCGAACGCGTCACGGTCAAGGCGACGTCGACCTACACCAACTACCGGCGCTTCGAAACCACCGCCCGAATCAAGTAGGGCGGGGCTTCAGCCCCGCCGTGGAAACAACACTCCCGGCGCGAGTTTCCATTCGGGGTCGAAGGCGGCTTTTATCGCGCGCATCTGCGCCATGCCTTCGTCGCCGTACAGCTGCCGCAGCAGCGCCTGTTTCACCGAACTGCGGCCCACGCCGTGTTCGGCCAGGGGACACCCGCCCAGACGCGCGACCTCGCGGCCAAACTCCAGAATGGCCTCGCGACCCGCCTCGACGTCGGCGTACGACGTCGGGATGACGTTGGGATGTACGTTGCCGTCGGAGATGTGCCCCCAGATGGCGAAGTCGAGACCGCGCCGGCGGTAGCCTTCGCGATAGATCTCCAGCATCGTGCCGAAGTGTGCGAACGGGACGATCATGTCGGCCGCCGTTTTTTCGATGCGGTCGTCCATCTCACGTTTGGCGTCGCCAACGCGGCGATTGACGCCGGCCGGCGCCGACTCGCGAAAGGCGAGGAACTGATCCACCCGGCGCCGTTCACCCGGCCACGCAATCTGCGCGAAGTCCAGTGCCTCGTGCTCGTCGAGCAGCCGCAGGAAATGCACAAGCGGCGTATCCGGCGGCGTCTCGCTTGATGCCAACGCCGCCTGGGCAAACCCCTGCTCGGCTGTCGTGCCGGCGGGCAGTTCCAGCTGGACGAGCAACATCATCTGCGCGCCGGACGGCACCGTGATGTCGTGTTTACGATCGACGCCGTCCTCCCGGAGGATCTCCAGACAGCGCCGATCGACATGTTCGATGGCCGCGACGTCGATCCCGCTCGTGCGTCCGGTTGCCCAGGTGTGTTGAGACGCCGTCCGCAGGGCATCCACCAGCGCGACGCCACCGGCCTCCGACATGACCGGCACCATCACCCAGGCCACGGCGGGTGGCTCGGGCAACACACGGAACGTGACGTCGGTGACCACGCCAAGCGTGCCTTCGGCGCCGATGAACAGGTCGATCAGATCCATGCCTGGCGCCGCAAAGTAGCCGGCGGACACCTTTGGCACATCGGGCATCGTGTAGCGGCCATGGCGCACCGTACGCCTGCCGCACGGGCAGTCAATGGTGAACGTGCCGTCAACGCCCGCAGCGCAATCGCCCCGCCGCACGTCCAGAACATGTCCACAGGCCAACACGACGGTCAGCGCCTCGGTCCATGCGCGTGTCGTGCCGTATTTGAAGGTAGACGCGCCTGCGGCGTTGGTGGCGACGACGCCGCCGGTTGTGGCGCCCGTATAGGTGGGAGAAGGTGCGTACCAGCGGCCGCCCGCGTGTAGCAGATCCTGCAATGTCTGAATGGCAACCCCGGATCCTGCGCGGATTTCGCGCTGGCCCGAATCCTGAATTGATGAGAACCGCACCGTGGAGAGCACGAGCCCTCCATCAGGCGTGGCGCCTCCGGTCAGCGACGACTGGGCGCCAATGGGCAGGACCCGGGTGGCGGCCGTCAGCAGGCGAGCCACGTCCTGTTCGCTGCGCGGGCGGGCGACGCCATCCGCATGTCCGCCGGCGAAGTGGGCCGCGTCTTCACGGTGCGCTGCAAGCACGTCAGGTGACGTGTCGATGTCAACGTCGGTGTGGGTGGGATCCGCGGCCGGGCGAGGGTCTCGCGCGCGCATCAGGGAAGAAACCGGCACGTCGCCATCATACGGCGACGGCAGCCGGACGGAGGAACGTATGGGTCGTCAACAACAGTGGGGAATCACCATCACCATCGCGGTGGTCCTGTCGATTGGGATCTGGTCAGGTCTTGTACGCCTGCAGGCCGAACAGCAGGAGGCACGGACGGCACATGCCGACGCCGGGCGAACCATCTCGGTGCTTGAACTGCAGCCGCTTCACAAGGCGGGCAAGGTGCTCGTCATCGACGTGCGAAACGAATCGAGTTTTGAGGCGGGTCATATCGAAGGCGCCATCAACGTGCCGGTGCCCTCCGTTGCTGACCGGCTGGAGGACATCCGTGCCAGAGCCGCCGGCCGGCCCATCGTGACCTATTGCACGTGCCCCTCCGAGGGGAGCTCACTCTACGCCGTCGGCGTGCTCGCCGAGGCCGGGCTCCCTGCCCGTGCGCTGGTCGGCGGCTATCACGCGTGGACGGCTGCCGGAGGCCGCTGAGCTCGCACTATACTTGCGGGCATGTCCCAACAGGTGCATCCAGGCGAGTCTGACCTGACTCGTACGTACATCGCCGTCCTCGTCGTCGAGGCCATCGTCATCGTCGCGCTCTACGCGCTTGGCCGCTACTTCGGGTGATGTGATGCACTGGATTGACTGGACCGTCGTCGTTGCGTACCTGGCCTGGATCGTCTGGACCGGCCTTCGGCTGAGCCGCAACACCGAAAAACTCGAAGGATATTTTCTGGCCAACCGCTCACTGCCGTGGTGGGCGGTTGGCTTGTCCGTGATGGCGACGCAGTTGTCGGCGATCACGATGGTGGGCACGACGGGGCAGGGATTCGTTGGCGGCATGACCTTCATTCAGGTCTACTTCGGCCTCCCGATCGCGATGGTGATTCTCTCCGTAACTCTTGTCCCGTTCTTCCATCGAGCCCGGGTCTACACCGCTTACGAGTACCTGGAGCGGCGCTTTGACGCTAAGACCCGGATGTTCACGGCAGTACTGTTTCTCCTGTCTCGAGGCATGTCGTGCGGCGTCATCATCGCCGCACCGTCCGTCATTCTTTCCGTGATCTTCGGATGGAACATCACGCTGACGATTCTGGCTTTTGGTATCCCGACGATCTTCTACACGATGAAGGGGGGCGTTCAGGCTGTCACCTGGGCTGACGTCAAGCAGATGTTTGTCATCGTGGGCGGACTGATCGCTGCGGTGGTCGCCCTGATCATGGGCTTGCCGGAGACGGTGAGTGTCGCCGATGCCCTGCACACCGCAGGAGCCGCCGGCAAGATGCAGGCGATCGACTTCAGCTTTGACACGACGAACCAGTACACCTTCTGGTCCGGTTTGATCGGCGGCCTGTTCCTCCAACTGTCGTACTTTGGCACCGACCAGAGCCAGGTTCAGAGATATCTGACCGCCAAGTCCGTCGACGCGGCGCGGCATTCGCTGCTGATGAGCGCATTCTGGAAGATTCCTCTGCAGGTGCTCGTGCTGATGGTGGGCGTGTTGATGTTCGCCTACTTCCTGTTCAACCCGCAGCCGATGCTCTTCAAGACGTCGCATCTCTCCGAGGTGCAGGCGGGGCCGAGGGCAGCAGAGTACGCAGCTCTTGATCAGGAGTTTCAACAGAAGTTCGAAGCCCGTCGTGTGGCTGCTGAGGCGATGGCTGAGTCGCATGACAACGAGGCGGTCCGAGCCGCGTTTGTACAAGCGGACAGTGAGGTGCGAGATGTCCGCGCCCGGGCACGCCAACTCGTGGTCCAGGCGACACCTGACACTGGCTACAACGACACGAACTACATCTTTCCAACGTTCGTGACGCAGCACCTCCCGATCGGACTGGTCGGCCTGATCATCGCCGCCATCTTCGCCGCCGCCATGTCGAGCATTGCCGCAGAGTTGAACTCGCTGGCGACCGCCTCGGTCATCGACATCTACAAGAGACACATCAACCAGGTCGCTGACGACGCGCACTACGTCATGGTGTCGAGATTTGCCACGGTGTTCTGGGGGCTGTTTGCGTGTGTGGTCGCGACATTCGCGGCCGGCCTGGGCTCCCTCATTGAGGCCGTCAATCAGTTCGGGTCCTATTTCTATGGATCCATTCTCGGCGTGTTCATACTGGCGCTATTGATCAAGCGGGCCAGTGGTCATGCGGCGTTCCTGGCCCTGATCTGCGGTATGGCTTCAGTCTGGTACGTAGCGTCGTACACAAAAACCGCGTGGCTGTGGCAGAACGTCGTTGGCGCCGTGGTGGTCGTCGTTGTCGGCACACTGCTGTCGTTTGTGTTCCGCCGGACGGTTGACCCAGACGGCCAGACAGCCACCTCATGAAGCTCCGCCTCCTGCTTGCCTCCGCTCTCGCGCTGGTAGCCGCCGGCGTCGCGGGCGTGCGCGCCCAGCAACCGGATGATCTGCTGATCGTGAACGCCACAATCGTCGACGGCACGGGCGCCCCTGCCCGACCCGGCAATATCGCAATTCGCGACGGACGAATCGTGCAGGTGGGCGCACCGGCGAACCTGGCCGCACGCGAGCGGCTTGACGTCAAAGGGCAGGTTGTCGCGCCGGGTTTTGTCGACGTGCATACACATGCCGACAACCTCGATGAACGTCCTGAAGCCGTGAACTTCCTCCGCATGGGTGTGACGACCATCGTCGCGGGCAACTGTGGAGGGTCGGCCCTTGATGTGGCTGCAGCATTCGAACGTATCGAAAACGCCAAACCCGCGGTGAACTTCGCCACACTGGCCGGACACAACACCATTCGTTCATCGGTGATGGGGCGCGCGCAGCGGGAACCCACACCGGCCGAGATGGCCAGGATGAAGGCCATCTTGTTCAAGGCGATGGCCGAAGGCGCCGTGGGTTTCTCCACGGGCCTGCAGTACATCCCCGGCACCTATTCCACGCCCGCAGAAGTGATCGAACTGGCACGTGTTGCCGCCAACGAAGGTGGCGTGTACGCCAGCCACATGCGCAACGAGGGCACCGAGTTGCTCAAGGCCGTCGCCGAAACGATTAACGTCGGGTCGCTGCTGCGCATGCGGGTGCAGATTTCGCACCTCAAGGTTGACAGCCCAAAGAACTGGGGCGAGGCCGCGCAGGCGCTCGCCATGATCGATGCCGCCCGCGCTCGCGGAGTGGATGTCGAGGCGGATCAGTACTCCTACACTGCAGGTTCATCGTCTCTTTCGATCCGGTTTCCCTCGTGGGCGCTTGAAGGCACCAACGCCGAAGTTGATGCGCGACTCAAGGACGACCCGACGTGGCAGCGGATCAAGACGGAGATGAAAGCGCTGCTGGCCGAACGCGGGTTCCAGGACCTCGCGTGGGCGACGGTCGCCACCTATCGACCGCAGCCGGAGTTCAACGGCTTGTCGATGAAGGTCGTGGCGCAGAAGCTGGTCGGCAGTGACACGGCTGATGCCCAGCTGGAAGCCGCGCGCCAGATGATGCTCCGCGGCGGCGCATCGATGGTCTACCACTTCATGTCGGAAGACGATGTGGAAGCGATCATGCGGCATCCCTTCGTGGGATTTGCCTCCGACGCGAGCGTGAACGTGTTCGGCTCCGGCGTGCCGCATCCACGCGGCTACGGCAACACCGTCCGGGTACTGGGCCGCTACGTGCGAGAACGCAAGGTGATCTCCCTTGAGGAAGCCGTGCGTAAGCTGGCATCCGTGCCGGCGCGGCAGTTTGGCTTTGATGGCCGTGGAGAGATTCGCGAAGGTTGGGTCGCTGACCTCGTCGTCTTTGATCCCGCGACCGTGGGTGATACGGCGACCTTTGACGCCCCTCACGCCTATCCGACGGGACTCACTCACGTGCTCGTCTCGGGCCGACTTGCCGTGAAAGACGGGCAGGTCACTACCGAACGTGCCGGCCAGGTGCTTCGCCGGAAGGTGATGTAGGCTCAAAGACACGCGTAGGGCGGGGCTTCAGCCCCGCCACTTGTTCAGGCAAGGAGTCACCTGTGAGAATCTCGGCTTCGTCCGTCGTTCTTTCGGCCGCCCTGCTCTCGGCGTTGCCCCTGGTGGCCGCTCAGTCCACTCCTGAGCGGGAGCCATCCACAGCATTCGTTTCCGTGATCGACTCCGACGGCAACCCCGTCACCGGACTTGGTCCGAATGACTTTCTGATCCGGCGGGCCGGTCATCCCGGCCGGGTGCAGAGTGTGTCCTCGGCTGACGCGACGCCATCGGTGGTTGTCATACCGCTTGGTCTGAGTGTGCAGTGGCTGTCGGATTCTCGAGGCCTCATGCGGGCAGCGACTGACGCCGTGCGGCAACATTTTCCGGATGCACGAGTCGGCCTGATGGTGCAGGACGGCGCCACGGCTCCGACGATGCGCCACGTGTCAAAGGAGGCGGACGGCCTCTCGGCCGACATCGACCGTTTCTTCGGCCACCAGAACGCGCCGCTGCTCGACAGCCTCGTGGTGGCTTCCCAGACACTCTCCCGGGAGCCCAACAGCCGCCGCGTCATCATCACGGCGTATGCCGGAAGCTCCGACCTCATTGATGGTCTGTCGGTGACCCGCGTCGCGAAGGCCGTGCAGGACAGCGGCGCCTCCTTGTGGGTGCTCCAGGTCGGCGGTGGGTTGCCGCTCGGCGCGGCGGATGGCCGTGTCCTCGACCTCGTGCCCATCGCCAGCGGCGGGCGCCGCGTATCCTCCTCGCTGGCGACGCTGGTGCCATTGATGCGCCAGACCATCGACCTGCTCGCGGGCCAGTACCTGATTGCGTATGACGCTCCGGCTGTCGACGGTCCGGTCCGGATCGGTGTCCGGCGCGACGATGTGACAGTACTGGCGCCGAACTGGAAGTAGACCGCTAGAATGGAAGGATGACGGGTCACACGCCCTACCGTCGTTCAGACCGCACCAAAGCCCAGGCATCCGTGTTCCTCGAGATACTGAAGCTCGCCGAAGACCTTCAGCGCGGCTTTACCGAGCTGTTCAAGCAGTACGACCTGTCGAATGCCCAGTTCAACGTCCTGCGGGTACTGCGGGGTGCCGGGGACGAGGGGCTGACGTGTGGGGACATCGCCTCCCGGCTGGTGCAGCACGATCCCGACATCACCCGCCTGCTCGACCGCCTCGAGAAACGGGAATTGATCGTTCGTCATCGATCGACGGTTGATCGCCGCGTCGTGCGCACCAGGATCACCCAGGCCGGCCTCGACATTCTGGCGAAGCTCGATGTGCCCGTGGACGAACTGCACGAAGAACAGTTCGGGCATCTGTCGGAAGTGGTGTTGCAGGACGCACTTGCCCTGATCAACACGCTGCGGGGACCCGCGGCCCAGGTGGTCGGGGCGGCCGTCGCCGAACGCGCATGTTCCGAAGAGCCCGTCAACGGCTGACCCGTACCGTCGTGACCGCCATGTGCCTGGCGGGCATGGCCGACATCGCCCAGGCGCAGGTGGTCGCGAGTGTCTGGTATCGCGGCCTGCCGTCGGGCGTGCCCCGCGCGGTTGATCTCGAAGCCATCAAGAACGCCGGGTTTGATGCCGTCACCTGGCCGCTGCAGCACGTCAGTGGCGCAGAAGAACTTCAACGTATCGCCGGACGAGTCGGCCTGACCGTGGTCATTCGGTCCGAGTCGGAGCCGCTGTCGTTTGGCACCGTGTCACGGGGTGAAACGAAGGTCGACCTCTGGATTCCACGCACGCCTCGCGCGGAATGGTCGGCGCTGTTCTGGCGCGCCATTGCTCATGGCGCGCGTGTCGTGTCGTTTGACGCCGGGCTCGCCGAAGGCACCGGGCTCTGGGACGAAAACGGCAGTCGCGACTGGGTGCCCGTGGCTGCGGCGCTTGCCCGTCAGCTCCGAAGTGCGGCGGGGCTGGTTGGCACCTTGCGGCGGGGGCCGGCGTTGGCGCTTTCGGAGGCCGTGCCTGATTTGGATGTGTCGTTGCTGGAGAACGCGCGTTCGTGGGTGCTGATCGCGACAAATGCGTCAACCACGGGTGGGCGTGTGCTCGAAACGTACGCGACGTTCCCCGCCGAGGTGCCCGCGGCCGAGTGGCTGAACCTGTTTGACGGGTCGATGATGTCGATGTTGTATCGCCCCGCCGGATCCCGATGGCATGTGCGTCTGGGACCCGGCGAGGCGAAGGTGTTTGTCATCGACAAACGCTAGATTATCCCTGGGTGATCTCGTCGAACAGGATGCCGAGCGTGTTCGCGCTGTGCGCGCCGAACGCGTCGAACTTCGGCAGCACCACACCTGATGCCGTGAACTGCTCCCGTGTCTGGCCGGCCTTGACGGCGGCACGTGTGTGCTCGAGCAATGCCGTCAGGTAGTCGCGGAAGAACATCAGCTCGGCGCGTGATCCCGTCACGGGGAACGAGCCTCCTGCGTGACCAAAGATGTACGTCGTGTCGTTGTTGTGATCGGCCACCGTCTTTTCGAGCACTGAGACCCAGTTGGACACCAGCGCGCCGTTGGTCCGATCGATGACGGGGATGCGCCGGTTGAACATCAGGTCGCCCATGTGCGCCACGTTTGCGCGTTCGAACGTGATCACGGCGTCACCACCGGTGTGCGCGCGGCCGTAGTGCTTCGCGCGAATCCACTCGTCACCAATCTCTTCACGCCATTCGTTGGTGAACGTGGCGTCAGGCACCAGTTGTGGTGCGGCGTTGGGCCGTTCAGCCGCTGCCTTCACCAGCGCAGCCGCGCGCTCGTGCGCGACGACGCGTTTGGCAATGCCGCGGAACTCGTTGTTGCCGCCGGTGTGGTCGCCGTGGTGGTGCGTGTTGATCAGGCGATCGACGGGGCGGCTGTTGCTCCGCTCGTTCAGCCCGGCGATGAACAGTTTCGCCGAGTCCGGAAACTGCGAGTCGACCACGGCGATCCCGCGCGCGTCGACCAAGTAGCCGATCGTGCCGCCACGCCCGGTGAAAAACCCGACATTGCGCCGGATGGGCGTGAAGACGGGATTCACCGGAGGGGGAGCCTGCTGCTGCCACGCCTCCAGGATGGGTGATCGGCCGAGGATACCGACGCCGGCCGCTAGAGCCGTCGTCGACAGAAAGTCGCGTCGAGACAAATACATGAAGGGGTCCTCCACCTGCGATTGTATTAGAGTCCCCGCATGCGCACCTTCCGTTGCCTGCTTCTGCTGCTCGCCGGCCTTCTGACGCACCCGGTGGCGACACCCAGTGCTGACTCCGGCACGGTGCCACAAGACCGGCTGGCCAGGCTCAAATCAGCGATGCCCGAGGTTGATCGGCTATTTACCGACTTCGCTCGAACGTCTCGGGCACCGGGGATCGCGTACGGGGTATTGGTCGACGGGCAGCTGGTGCACACGGGCACGGTCGGCGTTCGCGAGCGCGAGACGATGACGCCGGTGACGACCGAGACCGTGTTTCGGATAGCCTCGATGACCAAGAGCTTCACGGCGCTGGCGATCCTCAAGCTCCGGGATGAAGGAAAGTTGTCGCTTGATGATCCTGCCGAGCGCTACGTGCCAGAACTGGCGAATCTCGTGTATCCCACGAAGGACTCGCCGAGAATCACAATCCGACATTTGCTCTCGCACTCGGAAGGATTTCCCGAGGACAACCCGTGGGGTGACCAACAGCTGGCGGTCACCGACGAGGAGTTCACGGCGATGCTGCGCGCCGGCATTCCGTTCTCGACCTCGCCGGGCACCGCGTACGAGTACTCCAACTACGGCTTCGCCATCCTCGGCCGGATTGTTTCCGCGGTGTCGGGTGCAGCGTACGCGGACTACGTCCGTCGCGAGATCCTCCAGCCGCTGGGAATGTCCGCGACGACGCTCCAGGCGGCCGAAGTGCCTGCCGATCGTCTGGCGCACGGATACCGCTGGGAAGACGCGCAGTACAAGTTGGAGCCTGCGCTGCCTGACGGTGCGTTTGGTGCGATGGGAGGCATGTTGACGTCCACGACCGACCTGGCGAAATACGTCGGGTTTCTCATGCAGGCGTGGCCACCCCGCGATGACGCAGACAACGGTCCCGTGCGCCGGTCATCGTTGCGCGAGATGCAACAGAGCACTCGCGCCCGTCCCGCAACCGCGACAGGAGGCGGCACCGCGCCGCTGCGCCTCAACGTCAACGCATACGGCTACGGTCTTCGCATCCGACAAACCTGCGACTACCGGCACATCATTTCGCACAGCGGCGGCCTTCCCGGTTTTGGGTCGCAGATGCGCTGGCTGGCCGACGAAGGTGTGGCCTTCATCGCGATGGGGAATCTCACCTACACCGGCTGGGACGTCGTCTTTGATGCGGCGACAGAGGCGCTGGCTGGCACCGGCGCGTTGACACGTCGACAGCCGGAGCCGAACGCGGCACTGCTTCAAGCCAAAGCGGACGTGACCAGCCTGATCAATACCTGGGATGACGCGCTCGCGGATCGCGTTGCCGCGATGAATCTCTACCGCGACGAGTCGAAGGACCGGCGGCAACGCGCGATTGTGGCGCTGCGCAACGAGGTCGGCGTCTGCAGGCCGGATGCGCCATTCGAGGTTGAGAACGCGCTGCGCGGGCAATGGACGTTGTCGTGTGAGCGAGGCCAGTTGCGCGTCGCCATCACGCTGGCGCCGACCATGCCGCCCAAGGTGCAACATCTCGCCGTGAGCCGCGCGCCCGCTCGGCCGGCCGCTCGTGTGTGTGGCGGATAGATCGGCGGGGCTGAAGCCCCGCCCCACGAAAGTCATTGGGCTGCCGTGGGGCGGGCTTTTAAGCCCGCCGAGATGGCGGGGCTGAAGCCCCGCCCGACGTTCCGGAATTGACCTGCCGCCGCGCGGCACCGAGGCCGGCGGTGCGTCCCGTCGCCCATGCCCAGGCGAAGTTGTAGCCGCCGATTGGCCCAAACGCATCGAGGATCTCTCCGCACAGGAAGATTCCAGGCGCGCGACGGCTTTCGAGCGTGCGGCGATCGACCTCGTCGAGGCGGACGCCGCCGCCGGTGACCTCCGCTTTTTTGTAACCCTCGTCGCCGGTCCACGGCAGCGGGTATGCGGTGAGGTGGTCGATCAGGGCAACACGCTCGCTGCGTCGGAGCTCCGGGCCCCGCCGGTCGAGCGGCACGCCGGCACTTGTGCAGAGCGCAACCGCGAGGCGTTCAGGGACGTGGCGCGCCACGACACTCAGAACCTTTCCACCGGCCGACGCCAGCGAGTCCTCCCAGTCGCGATGCGAAAGTGTTGTCCACGCGACCCGGACCTCGGCATGGCCTCGCGTTGATCGTGTGGCGACGTGCGACACGTCGAGCACCGCTGGACCGCTGTAGCCGCGATGGGTGAACAGGAAGCCGCCGGTGGAATTTGCCGAGTGTTCGGCCGACTTTGCGCGCAGCTGCGCGGTCAGTGACACACCCGCGATCGCCGCATCGCCAGGCGCCGGACCCAACAGCGGCGTCAGCGCTGGATACGTCGGCGTCATGAGGTGGCCGAGCGCTCCAGCGATGCGCAGCCCCGTACCGTCACTTCCCGTGGCCGGCACGGACAGGCCACCCGTGGCCAGCACGACGGCGTCAGCGTCTATCGGGCCTCGCGACGTGTCCACGGTCCATCCGCCCTCCGTCCGTGTCAGGTTGGTGACCGTGGTGTTGCCCTGAAACTCCACGCCTCTCCGTTCAGCGAGCCCACGGAGCCCATCGCGCACATCGCGCGCCTGATTGGAGACTGGAAACAACTTCCCGCTGTCGACCTCGAGCGCGAGGGGGATGCCGACCTCCTGCTCGAAAAACGCGCGTTGCTCGTGCAGGGGCCACGCGCGCAGCATGTGGCGCAGCAGGTGTGGGGGAGAGTCGGTGACGAAGCGTTCAGGCGAGAGCGACGACGGCAGGATGTTGCACCTGCCGCCGCCACTGATCAGGATCTTCCGTCCGCCGTCGCTGGTGCGCTCGACCAGCAGCACCTTCGCGCCAGTCGCGGCCGCAGATGCGGCGGCCACCAGCCCGGCCGCGCCGGCGCCAACGACAACGATCACTTGAGAATGTCGTCCACCGGCACGACCCGGACGGGGCCGAGATTCGCCGCACGAATGGGCGCTTCGATCTTCGAGAGGTCGCCGACGACGATGACCGCGAACTTGTCCGGCTGGATGTACTGCTTTGCCGCACGTTCGACATCGGCGGCCGTGATGGCCTGCACCTTGCCGACGTATTCGGAGAACGTGCGTTCGTTCAGGCCAAACACCACCAGTTCGCTTAGCTGAGACGCGACCGCGCCGGTGGTCTCGAAGTTCGAGGGGAATCCAAGCGCCAGGTAGTTCTTGGCACGCTCGAGTTCGTCGGTCGGCACCGGCTGACGGATAGCATTCAGCTCGTTGAAGAATTCCTTCAGAGCCTCAGCGGTCTTGTCCGTCTGCACGCCTGAAGACGCGTAGAACGGACCTGAGGTCGAGCGCATGTCGAACACCGAGCCTGCGCCGTACGAGTAGCCGTTGCGTTCGCGCAGGTTCTGGTTCAGCCGCGACGTGAACGAGCCGCCGAGCACCGTGTTCATGACCTCGAGCACGTAGTAGTCGGGCGTGCTGCGCGGCACACCAATCCAACCCACACGAATCTGCGACTGGGCGGCGCCCGGCCGGTCGATCAGGTAGATCTGCTTCGCGGCGTGTTGTGTGGCGTCGGCAAGTGCCGGCTTGGCCGGCGCGGCGCCGGTGCTTTTCCAGGCGCCGAAGCTCTTTTCCAGCTGCGGCAGGATCTGCTCAGCCTTCACCGCGCCCACCACAATCAGGTGTGCGTTGTTCGGCTGGTAGTACTGCGAGTGGAACGCGCGAATCTCCGACGCGGTCATCTCGGTGTTCGAGACGGTGTTCCCCATCGCACCCGTGCCGTAGCGATGCCGCTGTCCAAACACGAGGCGGCTGAAGCCGAGCGTTGCAACTGAGGACGGGTTGTCGCGCTGCTGCAGCAGCGAGGTCAGGCGCTCCTGCCGCAGGCGCTCCACTTCGGCCTCCGAAAACGTCGGGCGCAGCGCCACGTCCGCCATCAGGGGCAGCGCCTCGTCCAGCTTCGACACCGGCGTGAAAAGGCTGACCGTCGAGGCGTCCCATGAGCTGCCGGTCGAGATGTTTATGCCGAGGTACTCGATGGCGTCCGCCAGTTCGAGCGCGTTCCGGGTGCCAGCACCTTCGTCGAGCATGGCCGACGTGAAGCTGGCGAGCCCGTACTTGCCGGCCGGGTCTGCCGCGGCGCCCGCGCGCACGAGCAGATTGATCTGTACCACCGGCACCTTTGGCATCTCGACGATCCAGACCGGCAGGCCATTGGCCAGCGCGCGTTTCTGGATTGGCGGCAGCCGCAACTCAGCGGCCGGTCCCGGTGCGGGGGCCTTCGAACGATCCGGCCCCTGCTGCGCCGCCAGCGGCAACGCCAGCACCGAGACCAGCACCAGGGCTGAGAGTGTCTTGTATCTCTTTATCATCGCGTTACCTCGCCATCTCGCCATCTCGTCAATTTCTTGGGGTGCACCGACAGCTCGAGGCGTTTGTCGGCCGGGAGCCACTTGCGGGCGGCAGCCTGAATGTCGTTGGGCTGCAGCGCAAGGTAGCGATTGAGGTCTTCCTGGAAGTAGTCGGGGTTGCCCGTCGCGAAGTAGTAGGCGTTCATCTGGTCGGCCTTCGAGAGGTTCTGCTGCATCGAGTTCAGGAAGTTCGACTCCACACCGTTGAGTACCCGCTGCACTTCACGGGCGTCCGGCGGCGTCTGCTTCAGCTTCTCGATCTCCTCGTCGATCACGGCTTTGATCTTCGCCAGCACGGCCTCGGCAGGTTCCGACGAGGGGCGCGCCGTTGCGGTGATCTGGAAACGAGAGCCGTATCGGGCGGAGCCCTGGAACGCCGAGATGCTCTGAACCAGCTGCAGGTCGTAGACCAGCCGCTTGTAGAGCCGGGAGTTCTTGCCGCCGGTGAGCACGCCTGCGAGCACATCCAGTTCGGCGTCGCCAGGGGTGAACTGCGCGGGCGAGTGCCACGCCAGGTACAGGCGCGGCAGCTGCACGTTGTCGGTGAGGGTTTCTTTCACCACCGAGGACAGCTCAACCGGAGGAATCGTCGGTGGTTCGGGACGTGGACCGGCCTTCACATCCGAGAACCAATGCTCGACTGTCTTGCGCGCCTCGGCGGTGTTGATGTCGCCGGCGATGACGAGGCTGGCGTTGCCCGGCGCGTAGTACTTGGTGAAGAACTCCTTCACGTCTTCGTGGGTCGCGGCCGTCAGGTCTTCCATGTAGCCGATAACCGGCCAATGGTAGGGATGTTCCTTCGGGTACATCAGCTCGGTGATGCGGACGTTCGCCATGCCGTACGGCGCGTTTTCGTAGCTCTGGCGTCGTTCGTTCTTGACGACGTCGCGCTGGCCGTCCACAAGCGCCGGTGTCACGACGTCGAGCAGGAAGCCCATGCGGTCAGACTCGAGGAAGAGCGCGAGGTCCAGCGCGTTGGCCGGCAGCGATTCGTAGTAGTTGGTCCGATCCGTGGTCGTCGAACCGTTGTTGTTGCCGCCGGCGGCTTCGAGCAGGTTGTCGAAGTCGCCTTCCTTCACGTGTTTCGACCCTTCGAACAAGATGTGTTCGAACAGATGGGCAAAACCCGTGCGGCCGAACTTCTCGCGCGCGGATCCCACGTGGTACCAGAGGTTGACCGCCACCATCGGCACGGTGTGATCCTCGTGGAGGATCACCGTCAGCCCGTTGGGCAACGTGAACATCTCGTACGGAGCCGAGACGCGCGGGCCGGCGGCCTGCTGCGCGGACATTGGCGCGGAGCTCGCGGCAGCGCCCACGAGCACCAGACAGAGCAGCAACAGTCTCTTCATCATCGTCACCTTCGGATTATTCTGTCATCACGTGTTCTCGTCACGACTTCCGCCGCGGCTGGCCGCCAATCCCTTCAGTCAGGAGCTGGCACGGCTTCGCGCTGAGGGCACACGTCTGGTCGATTTGACCACGACCAACCCCACGGCCGTCGGGATTTCGTACCCGCCGACGCTGCTCTCGGCCCTGGCCGACCCGGCCGCCCTGCGGTACACGCCGGAACCGCTTGGAATCCCGTCGGCCCGCGCCGCAGTCGCGGCGTGGGAATCCCGCCGAGGCACCCGCGTCAATCCCGACCAGGTCGTGCTGACCGCAAGCACCAGCGAGGCGTACGCGGCGCTCTTCAAGCTCCTGTGTGATGCCGGCGATCGTGTCCTTGTTCCCGAGCCTAGTTATCCACTGTTTGACCTGCTGACGCGCCTGGACTCGGTCACCGCCGCGCCCTACCAACTTGAAGACCACGGCGTGTGGTCCATCGACCGCGCCTCGCTCGAGGCGGCGGCTGGTGCCCGCACTCGCGCCATCCTCGTCGTGTCGCCCAACAATCCCACGGGCTCGCGCCTGCGAGCCGACGACCACGAGTGGCTTGTGGACTTCGCCCAGCGCCGCAACCTGGCGCTGATCAGCGATGAGGTGTTCATCGACTATCCGTTGCTGCCGCGACCGGATGCCTCGACGTTGCTGGGGGAGTCGCGTGTGCTGACGTTCACGCTGGGGGGCCTCTCCAAAACGATAGGACTGCCGCAGGCCAAACTCGGATGGATGGTGGTGTCGGGCCCCGCAAAACATGTGGCCGACGCCATGGCGCGGCTCGAAGTGATCTGCGACACGTATCTGTCCGTGTCGACGCCGGTACAGGTGGCCGCCGGGCACCTTCTCGAGGCAGGTGAAGCCGTTCGGAACGCTATTCGCGCCCGGATCGCCGCCAACCTCGAGACGCTGCGGCTCGAGGCCATGCGCCGTCCCGGCATCCGCGTCGTCGAGCCCGAGGGGGGATGGGCGTGTGTGCTGCAGGTGCCGTCGCGAGGAGATGAGGAGTCGCTGGTGCTGTTGTTGTTGAGAGACCAACATCTGGTCGTGCATCCCGGGTACTTCTTCGACTTTCACCGGGGCGCACATCTGGTGGTGAGTCTGCTGCCGGAGCCGCGCGTGTTTACCGAAGCCATCGCCCGCGTCATGGAGGTTGCGGAATGAGCCGGCATCTTGGCGTGAGCCTGCCGCTGTCGTCGATGCCGTCGAGCCGGTCGTGGGGCATTGGTGAAATTGGTGACCTTCCCGCATTTGGCGAATGGCTGGCGACGGCCGGGTGCGATCGGCTGATGTTGTTGCCCATCGGCACAATGCCCACGGGCCAGACGTCGCCGTACTCCGCGTGTTCGGCGATGGCGATCGACCCCATCTACCTGTCGGTCGAGGCACTCGAAGACTTCCAGCGTGTGGGTGGTGTCGGCGCGCTTGGTGACGACAACCGCCGTCTGATCGCGGAAGCACGCGCGAGCGACCGCGTGCGATTTGCCGACATTCGCAAAGTCAAGGAAGCGGCGGTCTCACTCGCCTGGGAGCGCTTCCTTCGCGACGAGTGGGCCGAGCGCACAACACGCGCGGCCGACTTTGCCGGCTTCACTGCCCGAGAAAAATGGTGGCTCGACGACTACGCGTTGTTTCGCGCGTGTGAGGTGGAGTGGCCCGGGCGCACGTGGCGCGACTGGCCGGACGCCATCGCCCGTCGCGACACGGATGCGATCCACGAACTGCGGCGCCAGCTGAGTCGGGAAATCCGCTACACGCAATACGTGCAGTGGCTGGCGGACCAGCAATGGCGTACGGCCAGGCACGCGCTGCATGCACGCGGCATTGCCGTGTTTGGCGATTTGCCGTTTGTGGTGGATGCGCATTCTGCCGATGTGTGGGCGCGGCAGCACGAGTTCCTGCTGGACGTTTCAGTGGGTGTGCCGCCCGACGCGTTTGCCGAAGACGGACAGGACTGGGGTCTGCCGATGTATCGCTGGGACGTCATCGCGCAGTCGGACTTTGCGTGGATTCAGCAGCGGGCACGGCGCATGGCCGCCCTGTACGACGGCTTCCGCGTGGACCATCTCGTCGGCTTCTATCGCACGTACGGGCGCGCGCCCAATGGCGACCGGTTCTTCCTGCCTGCCGACGAACCGACCCAGATGTGGCAGGGTGAACAGATCATGCGCATCTTCCAGAGCGCCGGCGCGGCCGTCGTCGCGGAAGACCTCGGCACCGTGCCGGACGCCGTGCGCCAGTCGATCGCGCGCCTGGGCATCGGTGGCTACAAGGTCCTGCGCTGGGAACGTGTGTGGCATGAACTCGGTCAGCCCTTCGTGCTTCCTTCCCACTATCCGAAACGGTCGGTCGCGACCACCGGCACACACGACACCGAGCCGGTCGCCGACTGGTGGGATCACGCGCCGATGGACGAACGCATCGCGCTCGTTACCCTGCTGTCCCACGTTGGCCTCGGCACCTGGAATCCAGGCTCGCCATGGACACCCGCGTTCCATGACGCTCTGCTGCGTGTGCTGGGGATGTCGGCATCCGAACTGGTGCTGCTGCCGATCCAGGACGTCTTTGGCTGGCGCGATCGCATCAACACGCCGGGCACGGTTGGTGCTCACAACTGGACATGGCGCATGCCGTGGCCGGTTGAGGAGTGGACCACCCGCGACGAGCCCGTCGCTCGAGCCGCGTTCCTGCGATCGTCGTAGCGGTCTTCGTTCAGTTTGCGCCGCTGAACCGGGTGAGGTGTGTGGCATCGCGCACCACCATGTCTCCGGCAAGAAACAGCGGGTTGGCATACGTCGCTCTCGGCAGCACATCGTCCCATCGGCGATCCGTGGCATAGGACGTCGTGCCTCGTTTGACCAGCAGTAGATCGCCGGTGCTGGTGAGGAACACGACGTGTGTGGGCGTGTGCAGGACTGAGGCGTGATCGGCATCGCGGCCTTCGCTAGACCACCGCAGATCACCAGTTGACGCGTCGAGCGCGACGAACTGGCCCTTGCGCCGTGCCGACAAGCCAATGATCTGGCCATCCGCGAACACCGGGTTGCTCATGTACATCGCGACCTCCGTGTTGCGCCATGCCTGTGATGTCTGCCATCGGCCGTTGGACTGTTCGAGGGTGTACGCGTGGGTGCCTTGACGGGTGCCCGAGACAATCAACCGGGAGCCGGTCCAGAGCGGCGTCACGATGTTCTCGTGCCATTCGTCGCGAAACGGGATGGTCCACAACTGCGCCCCTGAGCGTGCGTCGAGGCCAAGCACGGATTCGTTGGTCATCGTGATCAGGTGCGACGCGCCGCCGATCTCCGCCACAAACGGCGAGGCGTAGCCGGGGCCCGGACCTTTCCACGTCCAGCGCGTTGTGCCGGTGGCGGGATCAAGCGCGAGGATCTGTCCGCCGTGGACATCACTGCCGACCTGCACGATCACGTGGCCGTGCGCGAGGACTGGTGACGCCGCTGTGCCGCAGAACAACTTCGTCGAGTCGATCTGCGACGAAAAATCCTTCCGCCACAATTCGCGGCCGGTGGCGGCGTCCCAGGCCACGACGATGCCGGAGACGCCAAGGGTGAACAGCCGTCCGTCGGCGACAAGGGGAGTGGCGTTGGGGCCTTTCGCCATGGCATTGGCGTACTGGTTCTTCGCGAACGCGGCGGGGTAGGCCTTCCGCCACACGACCGACCCGTTGGCGGCGTCAATCGCGGTCACGACTTCGTCGGGATCGTTCCGGCTGTGGATGAACAACCGCCCACCGGCTTCGACTGGTGAGGAGTAGCCCTCGCCGACCTCGACCGACCATCGCGCCTGCCAGCGGTTCGGCCATGTCTTTGGCGCATCAGCTCCAGCGACGGAGCCGGTGCGCAGACTGCCGCGCCACTGGGTCCAGTTCTCGGCAGGGGCCTGCCGCGCCCAGAGGGGGAGGGCCAGCACGCAGAGCAGTACGGTGAGAAAGCCGCAGCGAGGGTGGAATTTCACGAGCACCTTCCATGGGACGTGTCGGGTTCTGAGGGTATGCAGATGTTCTCACGCGCCGGCAGACGGCATCCAGTATGCATAGGTCTGATGTGGCCGAGGGCGGCCGGTGACACGGTTGACCGGACGCCTGAGGTGGGACGTGAGGTACGCGCTCTCGGTTCTGTTGGCCGCACACGGTTTGGCGCACTTACCAGGATTTCTGGTGCCCTGGCGATGGATGCAATCGCCAGACTTGCCGTTCAAAACCACGCTGTTGGCCGGTCGAATCGACGTCGGCGTCCTGGGCATTCGGACTGTTGGACTCGCGTGGTTGGCGATGGCAATGGTCCTGCTCACGGTCGCCGCGGGCATCACGCTCCGCTGGCGCTGGGCCGAAGCTGCAGCGCCGGTGGCCGTGGGGTTCTCGCTGGTACTGTGCGTCCTGGAACTGCCCCACGCTCGTCTCGGGCTGGTGGTCAACCTCGTCGCACTGCTCTGGCTCGCAGTGGATCCGCAGGTTGGCATCGGCGTCAGACGGTGGGATCGCATGAGTGCCATCGAACGCGGGCGGCTGACGATGGCGCAGGCGACACCTGTGGGGCAGTTCTCCTCCCTCCCTTCAACAGTCCCTGACGTGGTGCGTCGTTACTTCGAGAGAACGACCGGGTCTGCTGCGTCCGTCACGGCGGTCGAGGTGACACAGACCGGACAGTTCCAGATGGGCACGACCGACGCCTCATGGAAACCTTTCACCGCAACGCAGCAGGTCACGCTTTCCCAGCCCGGATTCATCTGGGACGCGCGTATCGCCATGGCGCCAGGCGTGTTCACCCTCGTGCGCGACAGCTATATCGATGGCGAAGGTGCAATGCGCGCGGAAGTACAGGGGCTGCTGCGCGTGGCCGACCTGCGAGGAGGCGACGCCCTCGCACGTGGTGCCTTGCAGCGGTGGCTGGCCGAGGCCGTGTGGTTCCCGGTGGCGCTCCAACCCTCAGAGCGACTGACGTGGGAGGCGATTGATGACCATCGCGCCCGCGTCTCGCTGGTCGATCGCGGACATCAGGTGTCGCTGGAGTTCACATTCACTGCCGACGGTGACGTGGTCCGGATCTTTTCGCCGGATCGCATGCGCGAGGTGAAAGGGCAGTTCATCCCGACGCCGTGGGAAGTGATTTGCGCCGACTACGGCTTGTATCTGGGCATGCGTGTCCCGACCCGCTGCGAAGTCGCATGGCTCCTGCCCGAGGGACGCTTCCCGTTCTGGCGCGGCCATGTCACCGCCATCAACCCACCAGCCCACCAGCCCAGTAGACTGTCTGCATGTCCTACGGTCGCAGCCTGCTTCCGCTTTGGCCTCTTGATCCTGACGCGACCTACCTGAATCACGGCACAGTGGGCGTCACTCCGCATGTTGTGCTTGAGGCGCAGCAGGCGTGGCGCGATCGGATGGAGCGGCATCCGTCGCGATTCATGTTGCGGGAGTTGTGGTCCTTTACGGGGGCCGCCACTCGAGGCACCACGTTGATGCGTGACGCCGCCGCGCAAGTTGCGGCCTTTGTCGGCGCCAAGGCGGACAACCTGGTGTTCATCGACAACACGTCAGCAGGCGTGAACGCCGTGGTGCGCGCGTTGCCGCTTACCGCCGGTGACGAGATTCTGATTACCGATCACGCCTACGGCGGCATCGTGACGGCGATTCAGTATGCAGCCGGCCGCGCGGGTGCACGTGTGGTCATCGCCGAGATGCCGTATCCGGCGTTTTCCGCCTCCGAGTGCGTGAACCGCATCGAGCAGGCGCTGACGCCACGCACCCGCCTTGTCATCGTTGACCACATCGCGGCGGAGAGCGCCCTGGTCTTCCCCGTGCGCGAGATCGTGCAGCTCTGTCGCGCGAAGGGTGTGATGGTGCTGGTCGACGGTGCGCACGTGCCGGGGCAGATACCGCTGGACGTCGATGCCATCGGCGCGGACATCTACATTGCGAATCTCCACAAGTGGGCCATGGCTCCACGGAGCAGCGCGTTCATGGTGGCGGCGCCGGAACATCACGACTGGCTGCACCCCGTCGTGATTTCATGGGGCTACGGAACCGGATTCACGCAGGAGTTCGACTGGGTCGGCACTCGTGACCCCTCGCCGTGGCTCACGGCACCGGCCGGCATCTCATTCCTGCAGGAACAGGGAGGGCAACGGCTCATGTTACGCAATCATGAGCTCGCCTGGTGGGCCGCGGGTCGGCTCACGGAAGCATGGGGCACGCCGCTCGAGATCGATGAATCGATGGTGGCATCAATGGTCAGCGTCATGACGCCGGAGCGAATTGGTACGACGAAGCCGGCCGCCGTTGCCCTGCGCGACCGGCTTCTGTTCGATCACAACATCGAGGTGCAGGCACATGCCCGTGCCGGTCGTGTGTGGGTGCGCCTCTGTGCGCAGGCCTACAACGACGAATCGGACATCGAGCGGATCGCTGAAGCCCTGTGAGTCGGCGGGGCTGAAGCCCCGCCCTACGAACAAATCATGGTCTCGACGGCCCGACTACTTCCCTGGATCGGTACGTACGACCACCGGCATCCGTGTCGTGACGCCGCCAACGGTCAGCCGGGCCTCATAAGTGCCGGGCGCAACCAGGGGACGCTGCGGACCTCCGCGCCCTCTGCCACCTGCACCACCTGCACCACCTGCACCAGTGTCGCCACCCGCGGCTTCCCGTCTCATGTCCCACGTCACCCGCTGCAGGCCGCGCGACGAGGGCAAGTCAAGACGACGGATGACCTGACCGGAAGCGTCTGCAATGTCGAGCGTACCGGTCGAGGTGGAAGCAGGGTTGAGATACACGTCGATGTACGCGCCCTCCGCCGGGTTCGGTGCCGTGAAAAACGAATCGCCATACGCATTGCGGCCACGGTCGAAGCGTGTGAGCACCGTGCCCGGCCGCGCGCCGACAACCGCGCCAGGGCCGGAGAGCACCTCTGATGTCAGGCCGCGCAGCCCTGCGATCGAATCGAGAATCCAGATACCTCGCCCGTGAGTGCCCACGACCAGGTCGCCCTCGCGAGGATGGATCACCATGTCGTGAATTGCGCTGGTCGGCAGGTTGAGGCCGAGGGACGACCACCGCTGACCGCCATCCATCGTCATGTAGATGCCGAACATCGTGCCGGCAAACAGCAGGTTCGGATTGACAGGATCTTCCACCAACGAGAGCACAGGCGCTCCCGCCGGCAGCGTCGCGTCAATGCGCGTCCATGTGCGTCCGTGATCGGTGCTGCGGGCGACGTACGGCGTGAAGTCTTCGTCTTCGTGCGCCGACGCCGCCGCGTACATCGTGGTATCGGAGTGCGCGGAGTGGAAGATGCGCCGGATCTGCGCACGCTCAGGCACACCAGGAATCGCAGCACCCATGCGCCAGTTGGCGCCGCCATCCTCGCTGATCTGAATCAATCCGTCATCAGTGCCCACCGCGAGCCAGCCCCGACGACGAGGGGACTCGTCAATCCACAGCAACGTTCCGTAGTCGGAGATCCGGTACCGTTCGTCGATCTGGATCTGCCTGGTGAGGTCCGGGCTGACGGTGTCCCACGTTCCACCCTCGTTCCGTGTCCGGAACAGGAACTGTGCGCCGTAGTAGAACGTGTTCGGATCGTGCGGCGAGATGCGCATGGGCGCGTTCCAGTTCCAGCGGTACCGCTGGCCCTGCGGAGCCTGAGGCTGAATGCGGCGTCGTTCGCCGGTAAAAGGGTTGAACCGCACAAGCGCGCCGTACTGCGCCTCGGTGTACACGACGGAGGGGTCCGTCGGGCTGATCTGCAGCGCGAAGCCATCGCCGCCGGTGGTGACGTACCAATCGGTATTGACGATACCGTCCGCGTGACGGGTCGCAGACGGTCCGCACAGCGAGTTGTTGTCCTGTGTGCCGCCGCACACGTAGTAGAACGGCTCGCGCATGTCGACGGCAACCGCATAAAACTGCGTGCCCGCCACCTGCGCATGGAAGCGCCACGACGCGCCTCGATCGTGCGTCTGGTAGATGCCGCCGTCGTTGCCCAGCCACTGGTGGTTGGAATCCGCAGGGTTGATCCACAACGCGTGGTGATCAACGTGGACGCTCCGGCCGGGGATATCCTGCGTGAACGTTGCGCCTCCGTCGTTGGAGATCGCCATCTGTGTCTGCAACACGATGACGCGTTCCGGATCATTCGGATCACACCGCACCTGGCCGTAGTACATCGACGACGCCGACATGGTGTTGCGTCGGGTCCACGTCGCGCCGGCGTCGAGCGAGCGATACACGCCGCCGTCAGCGCCCTCGACAACGGCGTAGACGGTGGACGGCCGTGACCGGCAGATGGCAACACCGGGGCGCCCGGTGGGGGTCGTCGGCAGTCCGGTCGTCAACTTCGTCCACGTCTCTCCTCCGTCTGTGGATTTGAACAGACCGCTTTGGTCGCCGACGTTGATGTAGCTCCAGTCGCGGCGTTCGCGGTGCCACGCTGCGGCGAACAGGATGTTGGGATTGGTGGGATCCATCGCGACATCCACGACTCCCGCGTGGTCACCTGCAGACAACGTCTTCCGCCACGTGACGCCGCCGTCGGTGGTTTTGTACAGACCACGCACGGCGTTTTTCTGCGCGTCGCCCTGCCACATCGAACCAACGACGGTCGCAAACACGACGTCAGGATTGGTCGGATGAACCACCACCCGCCCCATGTGCTGCGACAAGGCGAAGCCCATGCGTCGCCAGGTCTGACCAGCGTCGGTGCTCTTGTAGATCCCCGTGCCCCACGAAGTGCTGCGCAGGTTGCGCATGTTGGGTTCCCCGGTCGCGACCCAGACGATGTCGGGGTTGGAAGGCGCGACGGCAATCCCGCCAATTGAGATGGACGCTTCGTGCTGGAACAGCGGCGTCCACGTGGTGCCGGCGTTGATGGTCTTCCAGACTCCACTTGATGCAGTTGCGGCGTAGACGATGTGCGGCGACTTCTCGACGACGGCGAAGTCGACGATGCGTGTGCCGGTGCCGGCGGGGCCGATGCTTCGCCAGGCAAGGCCGATCGGCAGGGACGCCGGGGCCTGAGCCGAGACGAGGCGTTCGAGCGGCAGCAACGTGGCGACGAGGAGGAGCGCGAGGCAAAGACGTGTTCGCATGGTGGCGGCTACCTGATGATCCAGAGTTCGGTCTGTGGGCCGGCGGTGTACCTGGCGGGACCGGTCGCCGGCACAATCATGTCTTCTTCACGCTGCATGGCCACGAGCTGATTGCCCCATTCAGGCACGGCCGTGCGCGTGCGGAATTCCAGGGAGAACCACACGCCGGGATGCAGCGGTGTGCGGGGATGTGCGCCGTAGCGCTCCGGCCAGTCGAACACCGTCCATGTGCCCGCATCGTGCACCCAGTAGCCCTGCACATGGGAGTAGACCAGCAGGTCGATGCCTTCGGCTGTGGCGGCGGCTTCCGAACGCGTCTTGATGTCGATGCCCGTGCGCCCCGGGATCAGCTCGGCCGCGTGGAGCGCGGCTGCGCGCTGGGAATCGGCAAACGCCTTCAGCAGGCCGGCCGGCGCTGCGGTCTCTCCATCGCGCAGCACGTACGCCATCTTCTGTTGATCGGTGACGATGCCGGACTGGCGGACGCCGAAGTCCACGTGCAGGACGTCGCCGCGTTCGATCACGGGGTCTTCGGAGTCGTCGATGGAGACGACCTCGTTGTTGCGGTAACGCTGCAGATCCAGGCTGGCGTTGAAGTTGAAGTCAAAACCCTGCCGACGTCGTTCCGCGGTGATCCAGTAATGCACATCCATCAGCGTCGTCGTGCCCGGCGTGATGACTTCGTTGGAGAAGGCGCGCTGCAGGATGTCGTAGGTGGCGCGTGCGGCGTGTTCCTGGACGGCGTCTTCCTCCGGCGTGTGGATGGACACGTAGTCGACCAGCAGCGGTTCGGAGGAGACGGTGCGCGCGGCGAAGGCCGGACCGATGGCCTCGAACAGGTAGTCCTTCAATTCTGCAGTGAGCCCGTCGGCCATGCTGATCGTGCGCGACTGGTTGATGGCGATCCGTTTGGGATTGCGATCGGTCATGTATTTCTGGAGCAGCGGCTTGAGACCCGGTTCTCCGTAGCTCTGCACCGTGTCGTAGAACGTCTTCAGGTGACCCGAGAGGTGCGTGCCGTAGACGGTGGTCTCGAGCGCCCCTGGGCCGTCGCCGCCGCGGTCAAAAAACAGGTAGGCGTTGCGGTGACCGTACCAGCCCGTGATGCCGCTGCCGCCGAACAGCTCGACAACCGGATCCGGCGCATTCTCGCGGCTCATGATGACCCACAGGTCGACGCCGTGTTTGCGCATCGTGCTGACCAGATGGCGGCGCATCTTGTCGGCCTTGAGCGTCCATTCCTGTTCCGTGCGCTCGCGCACCAGTGCCGGGCTCAGGCCATCAGCGGGTGCAGCAGAAACATTGGCAGGGGGTGCCTCCGCCGGCGCACAGCCGAACAGCAGGGCACACGAACAAAGCAGGGCAAACGCACGCATCCAGATCCTCCGGTGCGCGTAAGCATAACGCGATCGGAACTTCGCCCCGCGCCACAAACTTAAAGCAGCTTCGCCAATTCCTCGGTGCGTGCAGCCACAGTTCCTCGGTCGGCCACCGAATCCGCTTTCGGGAACAGCGCTGAGCCCGGCGACCACAGAGCCACAGAATCCGGATGTTCGCTGTAGTACTCCGCTCTGGTGGTGATGCGCAACGACTCGGTCATGCCTGGGTGCGAGTATTCGTATTCTCCGTTTCCCAGTGGCCGCGCCGTGACGCCGGGTGGTAGGAGCGCCGGATTGCGCACCACGCGATCCAGGAAGGAGAGATCGTATGTTGCAGTAGGTCGAGCTCGTTCCTCGATGACATCGGCCGTAATGTCATCAAGGTCGAACGCAGCCTGTTCAGCCGAATCCACGGACCTTAGAACGGCGCTGGTGGCCTCGTCCTTGTTCTGACCGGTGAGGGCAGCAGCGGTGATGGTTTTTGGAAGCGCAGACAGGATCGGCTGCAATCGCCCAACAAACTGACCGAACAGGTTGATTCGCGCTCTGAGGGCCCGGTAAATGTCCGTTTCAACCGTGCCCTCGTAGTGAAGATTGATGATTCGGATATCAGGGAATCGCTGTCCCAGCCGGTCGATGCGTCCGATGCGCTGCTCGACTCGCATCGGATTCCAGGGCATGTCGTAGTTGATCAAGGCTCCACAGAACTGGAAGTTCAGTCCCTCTGCTGCCGCATCAGTGCAGAGCAGGACATCTGCGTCACCCCTTGAAAACAGACGTTTCGTTTCTTCGCGGCTAACGGTTGTCCACCGGCGCCGGGGAGCCTGGCGTTCGCCTCCTCGGCCTGAGTAGCACAGAACCCGGTATCCTGCTTCTACCAGCACCTCTCGCACGAAATCCAGCGTGTCGGTGTACTGGGTGAATACCATTACTTGCGACCGACCCTCGCCCCTGAGTCGCCCAAGGTGGGCCAGCAGGTGGTCAGCCTTGGTATCCCTGCGCAGGCGGCGCGCCAATTCAAGCAGGCTCGAAAGCGTTCCTCGTTCTTCTACTTCTCCGGCCTGCTGCATGAGGGCCTCTGCAGCCTCTTCGTCTTCCGGTTCATCAGACTGATCCTCTTCGCCAAAGAGGTCTTCGTCATCGACTGGAGGCGGAGCGGGCCGCTTCAGGTTCCGGAGTCGTCCATCGAGCGTTTCCGCCAACGCTCGCGCGGAACTTGAAAGGCGGCGCCGATAGATCGTCATCACGAATCCGACCGCGTTCTTCTGGTCTGGTGCAGCAGCGTTGTAGGCCGTGGAGATGTAGTTCTCGACCAAATCGTACAGCGCCCGTTCGTCTATCGAGAGGGTGATGAAAACATCTTCGACTTTGCGTTCAGGTACAGGCGTGCTGATCCGTCCTTCGCGGAAATACCTGCGAAGAAGCTCTCTGGTGTGCCGCGAAATGACCCTGGCCACTGGCGTGCCGGCCTGCATAATGCGGATTGCCGCTCTGCGGCGGTCCGTCTCCATGCGTCGACGTTCCGTTACTGCCTGATCCCTGAGCGCCGCCAGAACCTTTTTCGCCGTCAAGCGGCTGTTGTTGGGCACAAGGCGGACCGCCATCTCGTCGGGCATCGGTCCATAGGTCGTCTCTGCCTCGCGAAACAATCGCGCGAGTTCCTCAAACTGTTCCTGAGATGGGTTGGGTAGCGCCGCCGTCTCAAAGAATCGTACGAAAGCGTCTTCAGTCCAAGCCTCCGGCATCCGGAGCAGGCTCAGCAAGTCCCACACCTCCTTTGGATGCACCTGCATTGGGGTGGCTGTGAGTAGGAGCAGGCCATCCGCTCGGTCCTTCAACTGCAGCATCAGGTCCAGCAGCCGATTGGGCTTTCGGTCCTTTGTGACCCCGCCTCCCTTCCTGCGGGCATGGTGCGCCTCGTCAAGAATGACCAGATCCCAGCGCTCAGCGCCTTCGACAAGCTCGCGGCTGCGTGCGGCCCGTCGCATCAGATGGCTTGACACGATGACGAAGGGTTCCCTGTGCCAGTCCCGTTCACCTACTGGTCGACTGACCACGGTGCGCCCCCGATGCGCCGCCCACTGGAGAGCACTTCCGTCGTAGATTGGCCAATCCAGGTTGAACTTCTCACGAAGTTCAGCCTGCCATTGTCGGACGACGGCTTTGGGAGCCAGGATCAGCACTCGCTTCACCCTGCCAGCCATCCACGCTTGACGCAGGACTAGGCCCGCCTCAATCGTCTTGCCGAGGCCGACCTCATCCGCGATCAGCAGTCGGGGTGGCCACTGCCGATACATGCGTTCGAATGCGCGAACCTGATGCGGCCAAGGCGAGACGGTGGATGTGGCTTCGCCCACACGCTCGGCTCCTGAACCTAGGGTCGCACCGTGAGCGATAAGTCCCCAGGCCAGAGGCCGCAGGTCTTCCTGCGTCGGCTGGTGGGATTCGTTCGCGGGGGACTCGATGGCCGGTGAAACAACCCCATTGCCCTGAAGTCTGACCGGCAATTGGTCGTCAGCAGGAAGGAAGCGCAGAAGGTCGTCGCGGACGGCTGCCGGGAGGTCGACAACGAGACAGTGTGGCGCCTCATCGTCCCAGAGCTGCCTGAACGACAATTCTTCCGCCGCGACGCGTGCCTGTCCATCCTGTCCGGTCCAGGAAGTGAACGCGTGAAAGCTTTCCCAGTTCCGCCCCCAACCAGATGGCGTTTCGTTGTTGCTGCCATTGAACGCGAGCCTGTCGCCTGTTTTGTCTTCGATGATCCCGGCCTTTTCGTGGAACATTCCTCCGCCCGCGATAGGGCGACGCTGCAGATCGCAGGGAATGGCGAATCGGATCTCCAACGTGCCTCTAGCGATGAGCCAACTCAGGAGCTCAAGAGCTTCGGCTTCATCTCGACCCTCCGGCGCGAGCGGCATCGACTGAATGCGGAGGCCGATTGCCTGGGCCGGGTCCATGCCGCGCTCGACGGCCTCAAGGTCGGAATGTTCGAGTTGACTGCCGACCACGAGTCGCCAATGCCCCTGGTTGCGAACAAGACCCTCGATTCCAATCGCCGACAGCGTCAACACCCGTGCCGAGAAGAAGCCGGTCGAACGGTCGTACCGAGTCGCAGCAGCCAGGACCGGCTCGTAGAAATCCCGTACCAGGTCGTGGCGACCGGAGTCGTACTTGGCCTTCCACGCTCGGTCGGAGAGCAGGCTCATGCCGGATCCGCGTACAGCGCCAGCTGTTGTGGCTCTTTGACCTGGTCCAGAAACATGAGTCGCCGTAGATTCTCGAGTGCATCGAAGTCAGATGCCGCCTCGGCGAGTGGTCCATCGTCCAGCGCGATATTGGTAAACGCAGCACTCATGGGGAGCACCTCCAGTAGTGCCGTGAGCCCCGCCAGGAACGCCCCATCATTTGCCAGGTTCTCTGTCTCAATGAGTTCGCGACCCGCCTGAAGGTTCGCTTTTCGAATCCTCCATGCCACATGGTGGAGAGCGTCAATCATGCTGCGGCTGCCATCTGGCGGGCCTAGCTTGCCTTTCACTCCCCGGCGTGAGCTGTCCCACATGACCAGATTGGAGGCCTTCTTCTCAGCAAGCGTCCCTACGATGTCGGAGTCCAGATCAACGCCAACCACACGAGCAAGCCGCAGGCCTTCGTCGTAGGGGAACACCGGCGCCTCGAAGGCGTCCCACGCCAGGACGAACCACTCCGTCAGCTTGTCTAACTCCGTCTGGCGGGCAACACGCAGCAGTTGTTCCATCCTCCACCGTTTCACCTCGCGCCGAGCGGCATCCAGGGCATCTTCTGGCGTGACGGCGTACGGGTCCAACGAATCCGGCAGCAGGGTGTCCTGCCCGCGACGAGGTCGTGGCGTCGGACGAGGTTGGCCGCGCTTGAGTGGCCAGTGTTTGGCGAACTCCTCCAGTGCCGGGCCGAAACACGACAAGTAGAGGTCCACACCGCGCAATCCCGCCTTCTGAAACTCCTCGATGCGCGCCCGAACGGCCGTGGTCACCTTGGGCTCAACGTCTTCCCAGTACGAGACCTCCTCCGCAGGGCGGATTGCTCTGGGCCGGCAGACCAGGAAGATCGTGCTGTTTGCCGCGGACTTGTCCTTGATGTGGAGGCTGCCTTCGGCCTCGGTATTGATCGGCCATGAGGCCGTGATGGTGAAACCGGCGTCCATCAAGCCTGTGGCAAGGGCGTCCCAGGCGCCTGTTGCCTTGTGCGTGAACATCAATGTGAGGACGCCGTCCGGCTTCAGGACTCGCCGGCATTCCGTAAAGATCGCGGCCATTTTGTGCTGATAGTCACGTCCCGCAAGCTTTTTAGCACCCTTCTGGCCCTTGAACTTGGCCGGGTTGGCGACCGCCTCAGCGTCCGTATCGGGCAGTTGTCTGGTGAACAACTCGGGGAAGACGTATCCCGCCGTTCGCTTGAGCCAGACATAAAAGAACCCGCTCAGCTCCGCGTACATCACGTTGTCGTAGTACGGGGGATCCATGACAACGGCATCGACTGATTCATCGGCGATGTGCGGCATCGAGTCGGCCGAACCACAGGTGATCGAAATCGTGCCTGGTGCAGGTCGATCGACTTGCCCGTCGAGGAGGTCTCCGGCCTTCGACTGGTCGCCATGAATGAGCGTCACGAGCTCGTCAATACACTTGGCAGTCTGCTCGATGGCCCAGTCGAAGCCGAGTCCTTCGATCAGCGGCGCCATCTCCGCGTACGACCACTTGAAAGAGAAGTCGTGACGGTCGAATGTGCCCGCGACGACTTCGCGCTTCGCGTGCCATCGGGTCATGCGGGAGTTGTAGTCGCGCAGTTTGTCGAGCGATAACGCGAGGTAGCAGAATGCCGCTCGGTCGACTGCAGTCAGCGGACTTGCTTGTCCAATCTCGGCCAGCAGGCCCCTATAGACCTCGATCGCTATGCCATGGCAGAGAAGTTGGCGTGGCGAGAACTGATCTCGCCATAGCGGCATGCCGTACTGCCTAGGCCTGTCATCATTTGCATCGTCCGGGAATTCCTCTGTCGGAACGATGTCGTCAGCCTCCCAGCCAGACAGCTCGGCTGCCAGCAGTTCCTGGATGTGTTCGAGGTTATCGTCTTCGGGCCGAGGGGCGCGGTAGCCACGTACCCACCTGATCTTCTTCTTGCCGGTCTTGGTCTTCCTCTCGATCTTGCGCTTGTAGACAACCGCGTACAACCGGTCGCCCATCTGGCCCTTCTGTGCCTGTTCCTTGACCAGATCGCCGTCCACTACACGGCCGCAGCCGGGATAAGGACACCGCGCGTCGCCATCGGAAACGGTGCCTTCGCTGTGGTGTGAGGCCTTGGACACGATTTCGAACGAGCATCGTCTTGACCTGGCATCCGGCACGAGACGCACACCTGTGCCGTCAGGTGCGAGTCGCCAGTTTGGAGACAGCGGAATCAGGCCTTCGCAATAGGGGCACGTTATGGTTCGAGCCCAGATGTAGTTAGTGGGAATGCAGTTGACTTCTGGTTCGGGCGGAAAGAGCTCTTTGAGCCTGATCTCGCGTCGAGCCGTGAACTGATCTGCCAACCTTCGAAACGCCGGGGCAAGCAGGGAGCCGAACTGTGTCGGGAATTCAACCGTCGCGTTGAGAATGACGGCTGCAACTGGATTCAGATCGTTCCCTAAAGCGCCAAGGCCAAGCCGCACCGTCTCAAACGGAATGCTCCCACCTCCAGCGGTGGGGTCCATTACGATTTTCGTGTTCCCCAGGAGGTCACTAATCCAAGCCCGTTCCACAGACGAAGGTGCATAAGTGAAAGCGCGCTTATACCCGTAGGCTTCACCTTCAAAATGCACACCTGTCCGCTTCGCTCGATCAATGCGCTTTCGACTCGCAACAGGATCACCGTGGATTCCCAGCACATGGAGGAACTTGTCGCGATCCGCATCGGCCGGCAGCAGCGACGCCAGTACGGCTGCCCGAGACGCCACCAACGGCCGGCGGGCCCACCAGACGTGAAGGTAGTAGGTGGGCGGCAGCGCAGTCATTGACCGTCGTTCCCGGACGCTCTCCTCCCCGAGCGCGGCGATTGGCAACCACTTCTCGATCAACCGTTCCTTCATGTTCAGCCCTTGCCCGCCTCGCGACCGACGAATGCCAGGATCCCCTTCGCTACGAACACCTGCCCCCGTGTTCGACCTGTGGCTTCCACGATGATTCCAAGGTCAACAAGCTTGTTCAGATTGTTCTTCGCCGCTGCTGGGGTGACATCGCTAATCTCGGCCGTCTGGGCGATGGTGAGCGTTGGTTGCTGGAACAGGTGATCAATCAGTCTGGCAAGCAATCCTGATGATCGTGCGGTCCGAACCGCCTCGTGGTACTGATCCCGGAGCCCCAGAAGGTCGGTCGCCAGTTGCAGGCTCTCCTCAGCGCTCTCAACGGCGCCTCTGAGAAAGAACGTCAGCCACCCCAACCAGTCGCCGTGCGTGCTAACCCTCAGTAGGCCATCTTTGTACTCATCCTGGTGTCGATCGAAGTAGGCGCTCATGTAGAGCACCGGCTCAGTCAGCCTCTTGCGCTCGCAGAGCAACAACGGAATCAGCAGACGGCCCAGTCTGCCGTTGCCGTCGCGAAACGGGTGAATGGCCTCGAACTGATAGTGTGCGAGCGCTACACGCACCAGGAGGGGCAGCGGGTCTGGCTCCAGGTGCAGGTCCGATTCCCACCGACGAAGTGCCTCATTCATCTCGGCTACCGGCGGGGGCACGAAACGCGCCTCCTTGATCGAATCCAGCCGTCCCCCGATGTAGTTCTGGACGTTTCGGATTTCACCCGGACGGTCCTTGCCGCCTCGAACACCCAACAAGAGGACGCCATGCAGGTCCTTGATCAGCCGCAGGGATACCGGCAAATTCTTGAGCAGTTCCAAGCCGCGTGCCATTGCCCGGATGTAGTTCAAGACCTCAAGCGTGTCTGCCCGATGGTCGTCGTCAGCCGTTGGAGCTCCAGCTTCAAGCAGGGCCAGTTGCTCGGGTGTCGTGAAGGTTCCCTCGATGCGGCTCGACAGAATCGCTTCGCGACGCAGAAGCGGTTGCCCAATCAGATAGGGATTCACCAGGCGTCCGGTCGCACCCTCAAGACGGCCAAGTGCATTCTCCGCTTCGGCGAGGACTCGGATGACCGCGGCGCTGAATGGGAGGTCTGCCGGCATTGGATCCGGCACGAACGCAACGACCGACTCGTCGAGTCCGGGAACCGGCACCAGTCGACCTGGGCTATCCTGCTGAAAAATAGAGGCTTGCACGATATTTTAGGTTCCTATCGGGATCTCGATGCTATTTTACATTCAAAGGCCCTAGCTAAAATATCGAGGATCGACCAGCAGGCAGCGGAGGGCCTTGAGCACCCGCCTGGGGTATTTCCGGTGCATCGCCATTCCGAGCCAGTAGGCAGCCTCTTCCCCGGGCATCGCCTCAATACCCTCAACGCATGCCCGGATGTAGCCGCGATGGCGCATGGGCGCCAGCAGCCGAAAGATCAGACCCAGTCGCAATGCCCATATCTCGGAGACCGCGAATCGAAGACGATCGCCGGTACGGGCCTTGGTCACATCAATGTGCGCGGCCTTGAGCTGCCGCAACAAGCGGTGCTCGATAAGCGCCAGATTTCTGCCACCGAGACCGCCGACGTACTTCGCTTCCTTGACCTCTGGAGTGGCAAGGGCGGGGAGCTGCCACACTTCAAGCAGCAGATCACCCGCGCCGCGCCGTCTAACGCGCAGTTCGTACCGCGGCGTCGAGTGCATCAATTCGACGACGGCGTGACGACGGGCTGTGGTCATGCGCGGTCCTTTCTCGTCAGGGCTGCAAAGGCTTCTACGGCGCCGGTCGAGAGCCTGGCGAGCTTTTCGGTCAGCTTGCCCGGTTCATCGCCATGTGGATCTAACCCCGACGCGAATGTCAGAGTGTATGTCGTCTGCAAGTCCTTTTCGGCAGCCACCCTGAATTGGCTCGTCAAGAATTCCTTGATGACCAGGGCATCTTGAGGTGTGCCGTTGAACGTCAATGAGAGACTGCTGCCCGCAGCCGTTTCGTATTCTGCGTTCAGTGTGGCGTGACGGTCAGCGTTGGCGATTCCAGAGATGCCGTTCAGGAGGCGCAGAGCTTCGTCGGCATCAAAGACCCGGATGCGGAGCCCCGTGACGTGCATGCCATCGGCAGCCTTCGCTTGATCCCACAGGTGAGTAAGGGCCTCTCGTAACGGAGCCTCAGCACGGAGTTCTCTCGTGCCTGCAGCTGGAGGCGCGGTTGGAACCGGCGCGGACGCTTCGGTTGAGCCGTCGCTCGTGGTCGGGGGGACGGCAGGGACTGGCGTTCGAGGCCAAAAGCCCTGCTCGCGCGCGAAAGCCACGGTATGAATGATGGAGTTTTCATCGATCCTGATGTCAGCCCAAGGGTCGCCTTTCCCCAGCATCAGGTCACCACTGCGATAAATGTAGACCTCCTCGTCAATGCCCTTCCGCACGAGCGCAATGAAGTTGTCGTCGCCCAGAAGGATAGGCAGTCTGGGATCCTTGCGGAACTCGTTCCGAAGGGCAGCGGTCGTGATCTGGCCGCGCTTCAGCGGTGTCTGGTCCCGCACGTAGGTTGGCGCCAGTGGTGCATCGCCGGTTCGCAGCAGCTTCTGATTGTTCTCAAGAGCGCGGACGACCGCCCGTTGCCCGGCCCCTGGCTGCTCCGCGGTTGATGGCATGTCGAGCGCTGTGTGCCCCAGTTCGACCTGAGCGCCTTCAAGCCGGCTGTTACGCGATGGGAAGAAGACATGCCGGTAGCAGCTCTGAATTGCCGTTGCCAGCCGCTGCTCCGAGGCGCGGTATCGCTCGCGGACCTCGGATTGTTGGTGGTCGGCCAGCTGCCCGATGCGTTCAGGACGACAAATCGCCTGGAGCGCAAGGAAGCGCAACATCGCCCCCTTCATGGGTTCGCGCAGGGCATCGTCAGCTACAAGGAAGACCAGGTTGTTCTGGAGCTGCCGGAAGTCCGATTGACTACCTTTCTGCCTGAAGATCTTCTCAACCAAAGGCGGTATGAGCAGTCGATCTCCGCGCACGTGCTCGGCATCATGGCCCACCAACACAAGAAATGGTCGACCGTCCTCAACGCTGTCAGGCACATCCTCAGGCCCGGCCGCAAACGGTACCAGTCGAAGCGTGCCGCCATCAAACACGGCTCTGATCCGGTCGTGTAGTTCGCTCTTCGCGAGTTCCCGATCGACCGTGCGTTCCTGCGCATGAATAATCTGGTTGAGGTTGGCCTCAGTGAGGAACCGCAGTGGAACCCCGGGGCGATCATCAAGGTAGGCCGACTCTGACGTGAACTTCTGTCGAGCGTCATTGATGAAGCCCAGATCCACGCCGGGGGCGAGGACAGCCAGGCGCAGCTCCTCGATCGACGCGCCCTTCAATGGTTCGTTAAACGCAAATGAGTGCCAGAGTATCGAGCGGGCGACTTGTGATCCCACGGGCGTCATGCTCGGGTAGTCGCGCGCGTCGAGTCGCTGCGCCAGCGCACTTCCCGTTGATGACGCCACGTCGTTGTCGATGGCTGGCGAGAACGTCCGAAGGCCGAGCCTGGTAAGTACCTCGTTGCGCACTCCGGGTTGAGATGGGTCCAGATGGTGGAGGTGAACGGCGCCTACGCCTTGAGGCTGCGTCTCCCACAGCGCTGCAACGGCATGGGTCAACAGACGCAACATGCCTCGGACACGCTGGAAGTTGTCGAGGGTGGCGAGCTTGTCGGTCAGGACGTTGAGCAGTTCGGGATGCAGAGGATAACTTCGGCGAAATCCGTCGAAGTATTCGGGTGTGAGCCGCCCCTGCGGAAGGTCTGCCCGATGCTGCTCCCACAGGACCTTGTAGGCCTCAACGACCTCGGCTGCCGCCGTTTCATCGATTCGCTGAAAGAGGCGGCGCTTCAACACCGCAGCAGTCTCGTGCTCCGCCGTAGGCTCAAGCAGCGTCGCCTTTCGGGCTGCAACACTTTCAGCCTCCGCCAACTTGTCAGCGAGAAATGTGTTTTCGGCTGCGTACGCATCGGTCGCCTCGCCTGTCTTGCCGATGGCAAGCGTGAAGACTAGCACTACGCCCGGTGAACTCTCGACGGCCTTAAACAACCCTGTGAGAAACGGCGTGAGCTGGTCCTCTTCACGCCGGCCCCGAACCTTACGCAGGTAAACGGACAATTCATCCAGCAGGATGATGGCGGGGCGGTCGTCGAAGAGCTGGGCGAGAGTCTCGGCTCCTGGCGCTTGGCGCTCGGTGTCACTCGCACGGATGCGGTCAAAGGCGGCTGCGCCACCGAGACCGACTGCAAGTTCTCCCCAAGGGGTGTAGGCCCGGATGCCGCCGGGAAAGAGCCGGCCATTGGCGGGGTCGGCATTTTCGCCGTCAAATGCGGCCACTCTGACGGCCGTCCTTGGGACGAGACCCGTGTCGAGGAACTCCGCGATGTTAGCTACCCCTCTGGCCCCGGCGGCCACGTGCGCCAGCGCAATCAAGGCGTGGGTCTTGCCGCCGCCGTATTGGGTATCCAGTCTGAAGATAGCGCTCGCCTCTCCACCGGCGCCCGAGACCCGCTGAAAGACATTCGTCAGCAGGGCCTTGAGTCCTTCCGTTGGGTGGGTGTTCGCGAAGAACCGCTCCGGTTCGAGGTACTCGGCCCCTGCGGTCCCATTCAGGACCTTCGCCAGATCGGCTGCGAACTCGCTCTCCCGAATCGTCCCTTGCCGGACATCCTCGCGTGGGGTGCAGATGTTGAAGATCGTGGGCATTCGAAGTGGATGATACCCCTCGCGCACATCTCGCCAGCCCGACTGTCCACTCTCGGATTCTGGTCCCCTGGTAAGTCCGCAGTCATGGGGGCTTTGTCGTGGCACGCCGTTTGCAATCTTTACGGTCAGGCTGTCGATCCGGCTGTGCTGTAGTATCCTGAGCAGCACGACGATCGGCCAACGCGGACCCTTTTTGAAGCTTCCTGAGGAGGCCTTGTGGCAGGCGCAATTGCAGGTTCGACCATAATGACCTTCCGTGAGCCGAGCGACGCTCTTCGAGTTGTCACGGTCACAGTCAACAATTCCTGCAACCTCAGCTGCCCTCATTGCTACCTTCAGTACGAACAGAATGACGCGTTCCTTGATCCTGAGGCCGAGGATGCGCTCCTGGCGGCAGACTGTGACCATGTTGCGATCGTGGGCAAGGAACCGCTTCGAAATCTCAAGACTTCCCGGAGATCCGCGGACCTTATCGAGGCCATCGCTCGTTCGGGCAAGACCGTTAGTCTGATCACCAACGGTCACGGCCTTCCCACATTGTCTGATGCGGCGCTGAAGCGCCTCTCGTGGGTCGATATCAGTCTGGACGGCGGCCCGCTTACGTATAGGCGACAAAGGGTAGCGTCGTACAACCAGTTGATTTCAAACGTCAGCCGGTTGTCCGACGTGCGCGCGCTACATACCATCACAGGCCAGAACATCCAGGATGTCGGCGACATGATGGCGATCTCGGACGACGCAGAATGGACTTGGATCCTCTTCTCGCCATTGATTGTGACCGGCCAGGCCTCTCAGGCAGGGTTGCGTCCCGTGGAGTTGTCGCAGCTAACCTCGACGCTCACTCAGAACCGTTCCTTCATGGAAAGTGGACGGGCGCGCTTGCTGTTGGATGGCGTGCACCTCGCCCAGATGGGCATCACTGAGGACCAGGCAGTCTTGATTCTTAGCCGTGAGGGCCTCATCGCGAAGACGGTCTTTGTTCCTGTGGATCCGATCCTGTATGGCTACCTGCGGCTGACCTATGATGGCCTCATCCTCAAGCCACTCGATTCACTCTTCACCAACGATTACCGCCGTCGTGCCGTGGCGTTGTCTGCCCATGAATCTCTACAGCAGAGCTACCGACTGATGCGGCTTTCCGACCAGGCAGCATAAGCAGGCCGCTTGGGCGTCGCTGTTAGCAACCTGACCTTTGGTTACTCCCTGGCGCCGATCGTTGAATCGCTTAGCTTCGACTGGCCTGAGTCCTCTGTCATGCTGGAGGGACCCAGTGGTTGCGGCAAGAGCACGCTGCTAAAGCTTCTCTCCGGCCTCGAAACGCCTTGGGTTGTCGATCGGTTTGATGTGCCTCGTCCGGCACGCCTGATCCTGCAGGATGACGCCCTGTTCGGATGGCAGTCAGTTGATGAAGCCCTTAATCTAGTCCCAGGTTGGAGATGGCCGACCCTTGGTCCCGTGGCTGAGCTCGGTCTTCTCGTCGAACCAATTCGGTCAAAGCGTGTTCACACTCTTTCGTTTGGGCAGCGCCGGAGCGTTGAACTCCTCAGGGTGCTTGCCACGCCTGCTCCACTGGTTTGTCTGGACGAGCCATTAAATTTTCTCGATCCACACCTTCGTCGTGCTACGACGAGGGCCATCACCGACGTCGTTGAGTCGGGTTCAATGGTGGTTCTTTCATCTCACCATCGCGCTGATTTTTCGAGCTGGCCCGGTCGAATAGCGACATTTGATGGGACTCTTCCAGTGCACCGCTTGCACGAGGTCGTTCGCTGATGAAGCGGCGCACGTACTCGGTGATCGGCGCGCTTCTCGTTCCCGCGATTTGGATCCTGGCGAAATCTTGGATTGGCGTCGGCGATCGCTATCTACCGAGCCTGCCAGACGTCGCGCGCGCGTATAAAGATATTTCGCCATCGATCTGGCAGCACTTGGCTGCAACATCGACGAGGCTGGCAGTTGGCTTCGGCCTTGGAATTATTGCGGGCATCGCGCTGGCGTTAGCTGTCGCCCGCTCCACTAGCCTTCGAGCGA
Organism: Acidimicrobiia bacterium; assembly: GCA_045862915.1. Classification (GTDB taxonomy): domain Bacteria; phylum Acidobacteriota; class Vicinamibacteria; order Vicinamibacterales; family SCN-69-37; genus SYFT01. Next base: position 46,459 of record BTVE01000008.1, on the reverse strand, counting down.
TTCTGTGGCCATCTATTCAGTCAATGCGAGCGGTACCCGCCGCAGCCTTGGTTCCCTTCATGTTGCTGTGGTTCGGATTCGCCGAAACGGGGAAGTACCTTCTGATCGTCTGTGCGGTGTCGTTCAATCTCGCAGTTGCCGGCGAGCAGATCTTGTCCAGACTCCCTGACTCAACGAGGGCATTCATTCTGTCATTCGACCTCACTCCTCGGTCGCTGACATGGGTCCTCTACCTTCCACGCATTCTGGAGGACATCCTCCCCACGCTGCGGTTTTCCCTGGCGATGGCCATCGGTGCGGTGACCGTGGCCGAGCTTCTCGGGTCCCAGGTGGGATTGGGTTACCTGATTCAGACATCGCGGTCCACTTTTTCGTTGCACGTACTGGTGCTGGCGACGATAATGCTGGGCTTACTCAGTATCGTAGCCGACAGGTTGTTGATCTATTCCTGGCGACGACTGGTCTTCTGGCGGAGGTTGTAGATGTCAAGGTCTTGGCGTTACCTTCTTGGTGCTGGCCTGGTTGTCATCGCCATCTTCTTCTGGTTCCGCGACCGACAGGCGCCCGTGGCGCAGGCGCTTCGTGTTGGGATTGCCCCATATCAGGACCTTGCGATGCTCGTCAATGCCGAGCCGCAGGGCTTCGCGAAGGCCAATGGTGTCGACATTGCACTGACCACGCTCGCCTGGGAGGAGATCGTGCCGGCTGTCGCCAGTGCCGGACGAACGATCGATGTCGGCTTCGGTAGCCTGATCGAGTTCCTGACGAAATACGACACCCTGAACCGCGACTCCGCCGACCCGGTTGTCTTCTTTCAGCCTCTCTACGTCTACAAGGGCGGAGGCTTTGTAGCACTGAAGCCAGAAGTGCCGGTGCTTGACAGAACCTCACTTGCCGATTCGGCAAGAGTGAAACAGTTTCTCAGTCTCAGACTCGGGGCCCAGCGCCAAAGCCTCTACGAGATGATGATTCACATCCTGGCTTCGCGTGTCGGCGTCGATTCCTCGACCCTTCGGCTGACAGACCTTCCGATGAACGACAGTCTCCTTGCTCTGGAATCAGGTTCGCTTGATGCGGCTTCCGCTGGCCTGACGCAGCTCAACGAGGCGAGCCGTCGGGGAGGTCGACTGGTCTTGGCGATGGAGGATCTTGGAGTTGCAGACATCACAGGCTTCATCGCCAGGCGGTCAACGATCGATGCTCGCCGCGCCGACCTTGAGGGCCTCGTTAGGGCGTGGTTTTCCTCAGTGGACTACGTGATGCAGGATCTAGATGTCAATTCTGCTTCCAGCATTGACTACTTGCGGCGCCAGGCATCCACGCAGTACTCCCTTGAAGAGTACAAGGCCGCACTCAGTCAAGAGTTCTTGCCCAGGAGCCTCGCTGAGCTCGAGGCCGGCATCCTTGCGCCAGGAGCGCAATTCGACTTCGACCGGCTCGTTCAGGAGATCAACGAATACTTGGTCGCGACCGGCCGTGTCACCACGCCTGCGCCAGCTCCTTTGCCCCTCCTTCCCGGCGCGAAGTGATTAAGATCTGACTCCGATGTCGCCGCTCCCAGATTTGCCCCTCTCGCCTCTCGACGAGTCGCTCGCCGAAACCCTCAGGCCGCTGGTTCAAGTCGAAGCGAAGGTTGAGGTGCCGTTCTTCGCGAACACGTTTCCATTGGCTTTTCACTACTGGTGCAGCTGGCGACTCGCCGGTCGCGCCGGAGTCGTGCCAGTAAGGTTCATTGATTGGACTGAACCTTGGTTTCGATCGGCATCAAAGCTAACCGTTGGCTATGTCTCAGAGTCAAATGCGACCGAAATGCCGAGGACGCCGGTGACCACGTACTTGCCACGCTGGGTGTTTGCCGAATTTTCGCCTGCGGCCGTCGCGCTCCGTGGGAAGTCCGACAAGTTTCGAGATATAGTCGGACTCTTAGTTGGCCAGAGAAGGGTAGAGGTCTATTCAGACATACCCGAACAGGCCAAGTCCGTTTGCGAATCCATCCTTGAGGGCCGGACGTTCTCACTGATGGAACCTGACTGCCCAGGGATTTTTGACGTACCGCAGACAGTAGATCGCACAGTGCGTCTCTTCATGTACGGCGGACCACTCTCGACATACTTCCTGAGGAAGCACAAGTGGTACGTTCCGTTTGCTCTCGATTCGCCAGCGGACATGGCCGCTTCCGTTGCCGGAAAATTCAAAACGCTGGCAGCACTTGCTCGTACCGAAGGTCATGAAACAGAGGTATTGACGAAAACATTAGCGAGCTACCATCAGCAGTTATATTCGGCGGCCAAAGACACCGGCGAGCACTGGCAACTGCGGTCGGCGCAAGAGTTCTACAACCGGGCGTCAATTGTGAGACAACATCGTTCTTCATTCCTTAGTCCAGAAGAGTTTGCTAGATGTCTCTCCGATCATCACCAATTACCTACCGCTAGGACTGATCCGTAAGCGATGGCGAACGACTCGTGCCATCGTCACCTTCATTTTGGGGCCGGCAGACTTGGCGTCGGGGCCGTCTTGCCGCTGATTCGTTCCGATGCGACCTGTATAGTCGTTCAGCGGCGAGAATCTGACGATCCAGATGTCGGCACGTTCTGGAAAGACTATGGAGAACGGGTCGTCATCCTCTCCAACACCGTCGGGGAGTCCGACGCCTACAACCCACTAAGAAGCCCAGAGTGGCCAGCGCACCAAGGGAAGTACTTCCTGCCCGTGGACAAGATATCCGACGCGGCAGATCTTCTAAGTCAGGCAGATACGATCTCCTGCTGTCTCGGCGACGGTCAGAGGCTTCTTGTTCAACTCCTGCAGTCGCACGAGCGAGAATTGAAGGAGAGCGTTCGCATCGGTGCTTGTGAAAACACTTTGGCGCCTCAGTGGAGCCGATTGAAGGAACGTACCTGGTATCAGGTCGTCGTTGATCGGATTTGTTCTGGACTGTCACCAGATGGCAATGAACTCAGGTCTGATTGTGAAGCACGGCTTCATGTTTTTGGACCGCCCTGGGTCGAGGAAATGTTTGGGTCGAGGCCGGGTCAAGTAAGAATCGTCGCTGCAAACCAAGTGGACGGATTTGCGCTGAGGAAGCGGCTCTTGCTCAATGATGTCCACCACCTCTATAGCTTGCTTGCCGTGGCAGCCGTTAAGGAACGCAACGTTGACAAGAGCGGCCTCTACCTATCTACAGTGGGACTCCTAATTGAGGAGCTCCCTCGACTTCGCTGGGCGTTGGGCGTCTATTGCCGGTTTCAAGCGGCTAGGCTCGGGTTGGCCTGGTCTCAGGAGAGCGCAGTCGACGCGTTCTGTGACCTAGCGGGTGTAGCTGCCTCGGCGCCTTTTTGGGGGCTTGCTGCGCGGACGGTTCGACAGCGCCTGTTTGACAGAGCGTACGAAGAAATCGTTCGGTCGATCGAACAGAGGTTCAAGATCCATCCCGATTCCCTCGAGCGCGTCCGGCGGAGCGTAGGCAAGCCAGGGCGGCTTCAGGAGATAGTCTTTAGACCGGCGTCAAGCTACACGCAGGGATTGTCGGAGCGTCTGTATGGGTGGCCTTGCTCTGATGACGTTAGAGAAATGAGTGAACTGATCGGCCAGCTGCAGTACTGATCGTAGGGAGGACTAGACATGTCTGAGAATGCCGACCATTCCGCGCTTGCAGAGCTCCACTCTCTTTGGATGTCTGAGAATTCGATTCTAAATGAAAAGTTGATGCAATTCCTCTCGGTGATGGCGATGATGGCAGTCGCCTATCTGACACTTGCCGAGCAGCAATGGCCTCGTGCTGGAGTCTGCTGGGGTAGCGTGGCGCTATCGTTGCTCTGGATGGCGTCGATGCTCCGCACGCAAGCGTATCGACGCCATTGGAGAGCAGAAATCGAAAAGCGGGCAACGGGCGCTTCTGGGGACGCATTCTGGCCAGACGAGTCTGTGTGGCCCTGGTACTCGAGGTGTCCGTCTTGGCTGCCCGTGACGGCAGCTCCATCCGCAGCAATCGTGGTGTGGCTGACACTCTTGACGAAAGGGTGAGGCGCCGCCTTTCCGCAGAGAACTCGCCACGTCGCTCGCTGCCGACGATGCAGGTGTAGCGTCCGATCAACTCGCTCATCAACCAAGGTGCTGTCGCCAATAAGGCTAACGATCGTCGATTAGTACACGCCTTCGGTGACCGAGACCCCCAGCTGCTTGAACGGCCGGACATTGCGGACGCCGTCCCAGGGGTAGGCGTCGCACGGGGGCTCACGTTCCGCCTCGTCGCGTTCGAGGAAGCGGGGCACGAAGAACTCCTTCGTGAGTGTCGTCAACCGCACGCGGCCGGTGGCGCCGTACGGCACCACCTTCAGGGGATTGTCGGGATCCACGACCTCCAGCACCGCGCGCGGGATGGGCGGGTAATAGATGATCGCGTAGTTGTCTTTCGGGTCGAAGGGTTTGCCGACCGCCAGGCCCATCAGTGTGTTGCCGTAGGTGGGCGCGAAGAACACGCCATCGAGCACCTCTTCGCGCACCCAGCGGTGAAACTGCGGCGTCATTTCGGTGCCGCCGCAGAAGATGCCGGTGATGCCGGCCTTCTTGAGCGAGATGCGTTCGCTCAGCGCCTCGAGCAGCTTTGGCGTGATGAACATGCACTTGATGTTGTCGTGCGCCTTGAGCAGTGTGAGGGCCTGATCGATCACGTGCCGTTTGTAGGCCTCCATCTGCTCCATCTGCCGGTTCTTGATGAGCTTGATGACCCAGCGGGGATCGAGGTCGACGCAGAAGGAGATGCCGCCGCGATGTTGTGCGAGGTGTTCCACGGCCAGGCGCAGCCGGCGAGGGCCGGAGGGACCCACCATCAGCCAGTCGGAGCCTTTCGGGAAGTGTTCGTCCGGCAGCGTGTCGCTGAACATCTCGTAGTCGATGCGGAAGTCGTCAATGCTGATCCGCGATTTCGGGACGCCCGTGGAGCCGCCGGTCTCAAACGTGTAGATCGGTTTGTTGGCGTACGCCTTCGGCACCCACCGCCGAACCGGGCCGCCGCGCAGCCACTCATCCTGGAAGAAGCCGAACCGATCGAGGTCTTCGTACGTGCGGATCTCGCGACGCGGATCCCAGTCGAGGGTCTTCGCAAAGTCCAGCCAGAACGGCGTGCCGGTCTCAGGATTGAAGTGCCACTGCACGATCTCGCGCACGTGCGCGTCAAGGGCGTCCTTGGTCTGCGGATTCATGACTCCAAGAGCCTATCAAAGCCGCCAGGCACCGGGTACCCAGCACCGAGCACCATTACAATCTCTTCATGGTCCACATTCCTCTTCTGCGTCGAGGTGCGAATTACCGCAGCATCGACTCAGCCACCATCGTCCATCACGCGACGCGTGAGCCATTTGCCGAGATCAGCCAGGCCAATGCTGGTCTGATCCGCCGCGACCTGCTGGCCCAGGACGTGATGCGCGCATCACTGCTCGCGATCCCGGTTGCCGAACTGATGGAACGGACGCGCAAGGCTGCCGAGTATTTCGTGCACGCAACGCTGCCGCTGGGCGAAACCGAACAGACGCCGGACGACTACGTGCGGCAGCTGTCGGCAACGACGGGCATGCCGCATGTGATGGTGCGGCGCAACATGCAGCGGATCGTGTCGGTGATGGAGAACGTCCCGGAGATCCTGCGTGGACTGACGCGTGGCCTCGACCTGGGGATCCTCGACCGCGGTTATGGAGAGGTGAATGGGCAGGCGCTGAGCTTTTTTCCCAAGGCCAAGGCGCTGGGCATCGTGCTTCCAAGCAACTCTCCCGGTGTGCACGGCCTCTGGATTCCCGCGATTGCGATGAAGATGCCGCTGGTGCTTCGGCCGGGCGGCACCGAGCCGTGGACGCCCTTCCGGTTGATCCAGGCGCTGATGAAGGCAGGCATCCCCGGCGATGCGTTTAATTACTTTCCGTCCGACCACGCAGGAGCCGGAGAGATCGTTCGCCGCACGGGCCGGTCGATGTTTTTTGGCGATGTTGGGGCCATCGGATCAGTCGCCGGGGATCCCAGAGTTGAACTGCATGGCCCCGGGTACAGCAAGCTCATCTTCGGAGAAGACAGCGCTGCTGACTGGCGGAACTACCTCGACGTCATCGCGTTGTCGGTGGCTGAGAACGGCGGTCGTTCCTGCGTGAACGCCTCGGGTGTGTGGACACCTGCACACGGCCGGGAACTGGCACAGGCGCTGGCGGAACGGCTCGTAGCGATCGAACCGCGCAGTGCGGAAGATCCGGCTGCCGAGATCTCGCCCTTTGTGGATCCGCGCGTGGCTGAACACATCTCCAACCAGATCGATGCCGCCTTGCGCGAACCGGGCGCCGAGGACGTGACCATGAGCGTTCGCAAGGGCCCGCGGCTGGTCAGGGCGCACGGCAGCACGTTTCTGCTGCCCACCGTCATCCACTGCACGTCGTCGAGCCATCCGCTGGCGAATCGTGAGTTCCTGTTCCCGTTTGTGTCGGTGGTCGACGTCACGCGCGACGAGATGGCCTCCATGCCCGAATGCCTTGGCTCGACGCTGGCGGCCACGGCACTCACGCACGATCAGCGGCTCATCACACGTCTGCTGGAATCAGACCTGATCGGACGCCTGAACCTCGGCGCACTGCAGACCAACCGCATCGCCTGGGATCAGCCGCACGAAGGTAACCTCTTTGAGCACCTCTACGCGCGCCGGGCGTTCCAGCAAGCGGGATGAAGCTGCTGTATCTCACTGCCGGCGCCGCCGAGATGTATTGCGGCAGTTGTTTGCGCGACAACGCTTTGGCCTCCGCGCTGATGGCGCGCGGCCACGACGTCGTGTTGATGCCGATCTACACGCCGACGACCACTGACGAAGCCAACGTCAGCAGCACCAAGGTGTTCTTTGGCGGCGTGAGTGTGTACCTCGAGCAGAACGTGCCGCTGTTCCGGCACACGCCGGCGTTTCTCGACCGGCTGTGGGACTCGGAGTTCGTCCTCAAGCTGGCATCCAAACGCCAGATCAAGGTGGATCCGACCTTCCTGGGCGAGATGACGGTGTCAATGCTCAAGGGCACCGACGGGTACCAGCGGAAAGAAGTGGAAAAGCTGGTCGCCTGGCTGAAACACGAGCGCGGCTTTGACCTGATCAGCCTGCCGTTTGCGTTGCTCATCAGCCTCGCCAAACCCATCAAGGATGCGCTGGGGTGCCCGGTCGTCTGCACACTCCAGGGAGAAGATCTGTTCCTCGACCAGCTGCGTGAACCGTGGAAATCAGAAGCGCTGGCGCTGATTCGGCGGGCGGTGCCCGACGTGGACCAGTTCATCGCCGTCAGCGACTACTACGCGGAATACATGACGCGGTACTTCGGGATACCTCCAGACAAGATCTCGGTGGTGCCGCTGGGCATCAATCTCGATGGGCACGGTCGCGCACCGCTGCGTCAGGAGCCTCCTTTCACGATCGGCTACTTCGCGCGTATCGCGCCCGAAAAGGGTTTCCACGTGTTGTGTGAGGCCTATCACCTGTTGCGCCGGATGGATGGCATCCCGCCCACCAGGCTTGTGGCCGGCGGCTACCTGCTGAACGAACATCGGGACTACTTCGCGTCCTGTCAGCAACGCCTGCGCGACTGGGGTGTGGGCGACGACTTCACGTACGCCGGCGCGCCGGATCGCGCCGGCAAGATCGCGCTGCTCCAGTCGTTTGATGTGTTCTCGGTGCCCACGACGTACGCCGACCCCAAGGGACTCTTCCTGCTTGAAGCGATGGCGAACGGACTGCCGGTGGTGGCGCCCAATCATGGCGCGTTCCCGGAAATTGTCGCCAAGACCGGCGGCGTACTCGTCCACCCGGAAGACCCTGCGCATCTGGCTGACGCGCTGCATCGGCTGCTCATCGATCGCGCGGGTGCGCGTCAACTGGGCGCCTCAGCCGCCGACGGTGTGCGCGCACATTTCACAGTGGCTCAGGCGGCCGAACGCGCCGAACGCGCCTATCAGGAGGTCCTCGCATCGTGCTGACGGCGACTCATCTCGCAAAACACTACGACTCCGCCCGCGGCGCGGTGCCGGTCATCGACGATGTGTCGCTGCAGGTGGAGCGCGGCGACGCCGTCGCCATCATGGGCCCGTCCGGCTGCGGCAAGAGCACGCTCCTGTACATGCTTGGCGCGCTGGAGCGTCCAACAGCCGGCACGGTGACACTCGACGGCACCAATCCGTTTGATCTCGACGAAGCCGCCCAGGCCGCGTTCCGCAACGCGCAGGTCGGCTTTGTGTTTCAGGATCATCTGCTGCTACCCCAGCTGTCGGCGCTCGATAACGTCATTGCGCCGACGCTGGTGTCGGCCACGCGCGAAGACGCCACGACCGTCCGCTCACGCGCCACCGAGCTGTTGACCATGGTCGGTCTCGCCGACCGGCTCTCGCATCGGCCGGGCGAGCTGTCCGGCGGCGAGCGCCAGCGTGTCGCCAGTGCACGCGCGCTCGTGCAGCAGCCATCGCTGCTGCTCTGCGATGAACCTACCGGCAATCTCGATCGATCGTCGGCCGACGCGGTCGCGGATCTGCTGGTAGACCTGCAGCAGCGGCGCAAGGTCATGCTGATCGTCGTGACGCACAGTGCCCAGTTGGCGTCCCGGTTCGGGCGCCGCTACGAATTGACCGACCGTCGGTTGGTGACGGCATGACACTGGCGGACCTGGCGCGGCAGGGACTACGCCACTACCGGCGCACACACGTGGCCGTCGCCTTCGGCGTGGCGACGTCGGTGGCTGTGCTGGCCGGCTCCCTGCTTGTGGGCTCGTCGGTCCGCGAGAGTCTCGCCTCGATTGTGACCAGCCGGCTTGGTGCAACGGACCTGCTTGTCAGCGCGGAGACGCCGTTCACCGAAGGCCTGTCGGAACGTGTGCCGGCCAGGTCGGTTCCGTTGTTCGCCCTTGATGCGGTGGTGGTGCACCAGGCCAGCCGGCTCCGTGCCGGCAACGTCAGCGTGTACGGCGTCGACGACCGGTTCTTCGCGTTCCATGGCGTCGACGTCACCGCGCCCACCGGGTCACAAGCGCTCGTGAGCCCCGACCTGGCGGCCGAACTTGGTGTGGCCGACGGAGATGCGCTTGTGGTTCGTGTTGCGCGGCCAACCGACATCCCGCTCGACTCGCTGCATGGCCGGAAAGACGACGTCGGAAGAGCCATCCGGGTCACGGTTCGCGAGACCTTGCCCGCCGACAGGATGGGAGCGTTTTCGCTCTCGCCGAGCCAGGGGCCCGTGCGGGCCATCTATCTGGCGCTGTCGCGTGTGCAGCGCGACCTCGATCAGGCGGGCCGGGTCAATGCATTGCTCGTGTCACGCGAGGGACGGGCGCTGTCAACACCGGAACTGACCAGCGCGCTGGATGCCGCTGTCAATGGCGCGGACCTCGGCGTCAACATCGAACACCAGCCATCGGGCACCACCATTGTCGAAACCACGTCGGGTGTTGTGGCTGCGCCTGTGCATGCTGCGGTCACCAGCATCGCCGCCCGTCGTCAACTTCAGCAGACCGATGTGTTGTCGTGGATGGCCAACACGATGGCCGTCGGCGAGCGATCCTTGCCGTATTCGCTGGTGGTCGGCCTCGGACCTGACGCCGGCGGCGACACTCGGCTGGCGTCGCTGCTGCAGGACACCGGCGCCGGAGATCCGCCGCTTGTGCTCAACACGTGGGCCGCCAACGACCTGGGTGCGACCGTCGGTCAATCGATTACCGTCGAGTACTACCGATGGGCCGACGAGGGGCGGCTGGTCACCGAACGTGCCTCCTTCCGTGTCGCCGGCATTGTGCCGATTGAGGGCCTTGCCGCCGACCGCCGGTTGACGCCGCCGTACCCGGGCATCACCGATGCCGAGACCGTTGGCGACTGGGATCCGCCGTTCCCAATCGATCTGTCGCGCGTGCGGCCGACTGACGAGGAGTACTGGGAGCGGTATCGCACGACGGCAAAGGCGTTCGTTCCGCTCGAAGTGGCGCAGGAACTCTGGCGGACGAAATACGGCGAGGTCAGCTCGGTGCGGCTCCGTTCCAACGGCGCCGCTGAGCCTGAGGCCGGACTCGCGGATGCTGTCGCGTCCGCCGTCGGCGCCGTGCGTGGTGGTCTGCTGGTCACCGACGTCCGCGCACAGAACCTCACGGCTTCGACTGGCGCCACAGACTTCGGCGCCTATTTTTCCTACTTCAGCTTTTTTCTCGTGGTCTCGGCGCTCCTGCTGACTGCGCTGTTCTTCCGCCTCGGTATCGAGCAGCGCCTCCGTGAGATCGGCGTGCTCCGCGCAGCGGGTTACAGCCTCGGCGCGATTCGTGGCCTGTTCCTTCGTGAAGGCGCGATCGTGGCTGCGGTGGGTGCCGCGCTGGGTGTCGGCCTCGCGATCGCCTGGGCGGCGCTGATGATGTACGGATTGCGCACGTGGTGGGTCGGCGCAGTCGGTACGACAGCGTTGTCACTCCACGTCGATGTCGTGACTCTGGCCGCCGGTGCAGCGGGCGGTATCGTTGCCGCGTTGTTCTGCATCTGGCTGACTATCCGCGCGATCGGCCGTTTTTCGCCGCGGGAGCTGCTCAGCGGCTCCACGATGTCCGCACTGACTGACGCACACCGAGGTGGCCGCGGACGCCGCCTGCTCGTGCCGCTGACGTTTTCCGCCGCGGTGAGCCTCACCATTGCCGCAGCCACCGGCGGTCTTCCTGCAGCCGCCGGGTTTTTTGGCGCCGGTGGACTCACGCTCGTTGGCGGACTGCTGGCGCTTGGAGCGCGGCTACGGACGCCCAGGACTGCTGCCCTCAGCGGCAGGGGCCTGACGGCGCTCGCGTCATTTGGCTGGCGCAACGCCGCCTGGCGCCCGGGCCGCAGCATGACGTCGGCGGGTCTGGTGGCGGTGGCCGCGTTCCTGCTGGTCTCCGTGGACGCGTTTCGCAAGAGCACTGACGCCGCGACAACACCGCAGGGGGGCACCGGCGGCTTCGGGCTCATGGCCGAGACGGTGCTGCCGTTGGTGCACAATCCGGCCACGTTTGAAGGCCGCGAATCGCTCGGGCTGCAGTTCGACCGCAACGACCAGCTGTTCTCCAGCGCGCGTGTGTTTGCCGCCCGCCTTCGGCCGGGAGACGATGCGAGCTGTTTGAATTTGTATCAGCCCAAACAACCACGCGTGATCGGGGTCACGCCGGAGTTCATCGAGGCCAACCGCTTCACGTTTGCGAAAACGGTGGCCCAGGAGGACGCCGCGTCCGCCAATCCCTGGCGCCTGTTGCTGCAATCACCAGACGCCGATGCGGTGCCTGCGATCGCCGATGCGACCTCACTGCAGTACGTGCTGCATGCCGCAGTGGGCGACACAATCACCATCGACGCCGAGACGGCCAGGCCCATCCGGCTGCACATTGTCGGGTCCCTGTCCGACAGCGTGTTGCAGGGAGAACTCATCATCGCGGAACGTGAGTTCCAGCGACTATTCCCGGATGCCACGGGTTATCGCGTGTTGCTGGTGGATGGTCCGGAGACCCCCGAACTTGCCCAGGCCATCGAAGAACGTCTGGAGCCGTTCGGGGCGGACGTGCAGTCCACCATCGCACGGCTGGATGCGTATCACCGCGTTGAAAACACGTACCTCTCGACGTTCCAGGCGCTGGGCGGACTGGGGCTCATGCTTGGCACGGTCGGGCTGGCGGCCATCACCGCGCGCAATGTCCTCGAGCGCCGGCGTGAACTGGCGCTGCTCACGGCGGCCGGGTACCGGCTGCGTGACGTGTCGACCATGGTGGTGGCGGAGAACGTTGGGCTGGTCGCTGCGGGTTTGGGCATTGGCGTGATTGCGGCGTTGTTGTCGATTGCGCCGGTGCTCATCGAGCGCGGTGGCCGACCGCCGGCGCTGTCGATGGTATGGCTGGCCGCCGTGGCAGCAGCCGGCGTGGTGGCTGCGCTGCTGGCCACACGTGCCGTGCGCCGCCTGCCGCTGCTGGGATCCCTTCGCAGCGAGTAGACTTTCCCCATGTCGTTGTTGGCTGCTCGTCCCGCTTCCTCGGAGTTTGCTCCGTACTATCAAACCTACGTCGGCAAGGTCCCCGACGGGAACATCGTCGACACCTTGCGCGCACAGGGACGCGAGACGCTGGAGCTGTTGCGTGGGATAGATGAATCCCGTTCGCAGCACCGATATGCCGAGGGCAAGTGGTCGTTGCGCGAGGTGCTGAGCCACATCAACGACGCCGAGCGCCTGTTCGTCAATCGCGCGGTGTGGTTCGCGCGGGGACTGACGACGCCGTTGCCCGGGTTTGATCAGGACACGGTCATGGCGACGGCAGACGCAGACGCGCGGTCATGGCAGAGCCACGTCGACGAGTTCGAGACCATTCGTGCGGCCACGGTGTCGCTTTTTGCCAACCTGCCGGACGCCGCCTGGAGCCGCACAGGCACCGCCAGTGACAACCTCGTGTCCGTGCGCGCCCTCGCATGGATCACCGCCGGCCACGTGAACCATCACGTCGGCCTCATCCGCGAACGGTATCTGTAGGCGGGGCCGAAGCCCTGCCCTACGAGTACCAAAAGTAGGGCGGGCCTTCAGGCCCGCCGTGACACATACACACCCATGGCCGGGCTCGTCGCTTCGCCGGCTGCGACGAGCGCACGATTGCCCAGGCCCGCCTCGGCACGCGACAGACCGGTGACGCGCGCGAGTTCGCCGCGCACCGTGGTGCCGGCACCTTGCAGGAAGCAGCGCGCGATCTCGGCAAGCGCCGTGTCACGCGAGACCTTCTCTTTGAGCTGATCGGGAAACCGTCCGATCGCCAGCGTCCAGATGTAGGTGAACTTCGGCTGGTACACCACGTCGCTGGGCACCACGATCATGGCGGCCTGCAGTTCGTCGAGCGCACGGGTGAAGGTCTGGCGGTCGGTCACCCCGGAGTCAGTGCGCAGGTCGATCGAACTGAGCTCCCACTCCTTGCGCAGCGCCTTGAGCAACTTGCGGGCATCTGCGCTGAGTCCGCGCTTTTCCTCTGCCTGCCGCACGCCCCAGAGCGCGTTGAAGTGCGGAATCATCCTTGGGGCAAGAAACGTCGCTTTGCCCTTGGCAAGTTTGCCGTAATAGACCTTCCCGCGCCTGAGCACCTCGTCCTTGATGGTCCACGTCAGCGAGGCTTCGGGATCCTTCTGGACGTTGCGCGGCATGACGGCGTCACGCCGGCCACACACGGCCACGTAGAGAGAGGGGCCGGGCCGACGGGCGTCGGTCAGGCAGGCACTGAACCCGACACGTTCGACAAAACGTTCAGCGTCCTGCGCGGTCTCGACCAGCCGGGTCTCAGCCCGGCACCAGCGCTCATCGCGCCATTCCTCGACATCCTCACTCAGCGCGTACATGTCGCCATCCTGACTGTGCCGAATGCCGGCGTCAACGTCCGCGTTTGCTCCCGTCGGTAGTCGTAGTGTCGCCGTAGGGCGGCCCTTCAGGGCCGCCGGCCTCGTATAATCGGGAGTCGTGTCGCAGCCACAGTATTCGCTTCGTGAGTACCCGCTTCAGCAGGGTGCGCTTGAGATTGCGTACATCGAGGAGTTCTTCAACGAGTTCCCGAAGCGAAAAACCGCGGCCGACATCCTGAGCCGGCTGCAGGATCGTGACTGCCAGATTCTGATGGCCGAGGCGCCGCTTGAAGACGGCACAGTTGTGCCGGTGTCCTACAAGGTGTCCCATGAGTTGCGCGAACACGAGAGTGATCCCGCACTTGCGGACCTGGTGAGTCGGCTGAAGGGTGTGGTGTCGTTTGGCGGACGCCGCATCCTCTACAACTGGCTTGGCGCCACCCGCAGGGACTGGCGCGGCCAGGGACACTTCCGGGCGCTGTCGGAGGAACAGGAAGCCTGGGCGGTCGCCCGCGGCTTCGACGAGGTCGTCGTCAAGACCAAGAACCGGTATTACGACATGCGTGGCGCGCTGGATACGCTGCAGTTCAACGTCATCAAGCTTGAGAGTGCGGCGGATACACTCGACGCCAAGGTGTACATGAGCAAGGCGCTGGGCCTCTCGGTGCTTGATGCACATCGCAGCCGGCGGCAGGTCACGCGGGTGTGATGACACCCGAACTCGAGACACTCCTTCCTCATACCGCTGACCCGCGATGGTTGCTCGCCCACGGGTACTTCGTGGCAGAAGGCCGCAGTGTCGTTCGACGCCTGCTCGAGGCCGGGTCCTGTGACGTGCGCGGGCTCGTGTTGACGCCACCCGCAGAGGCAGCGATGGCCGACACGCTGGCGTCGATGGCCATCGACGCCCGGCCGCCGGTTGCGACGATCTCACAGGCGGAGATGGACGCGCTGACCGGCTTCCGTCTGCATCAGGGGTGTGTGGCCTTTGCCCGACGTCCTGAGCTCAGCGCGTGGACGGCTGCGCACACCTCCGCCGGAGTGTCGATCCTGCTTGAACGTGTGCGGGATCCCGACAACGTCGGCAGCATCATGCGCAGTGCTGCGGCGCTTGGAGTGCAGACGCTGGTGCTTGGTCCGGAATGCGCGGACCCGCTGTATCGAAAGGCGGTCCGGACGTCGATGGGCGCGATCTTCGCCCTGACCGTGGTGCGCGCCGAGCCGTGGCCGGAGGTGCTTGCCGGGATGCGCACCGCCGGGGCGCGTCTGATCGCCGCGACTCCAGATCCGGCCGCCATCGTGCTGGACGAACTGCCGGCCAGTGACGCACCCACCATCCTGATGGTGGGATCGGAAGGTGACGGTCTGTCTGCGGCGGCGCTGGCGGCCGCCGATGTGTGCGTCCGGATTCCGATGTCCAACGCGATCGATTCGCTGAACGTCGCCGTGGCGACTGCCGTCGCGGTTTATGCTCTACAACGGGGGAAGCGATGAAAAAGAGCATGGTGCTGGGTACGGTGGTGCTGGGTTCAGGGGTGCTCCTTGCGCAAACGGCGCCGGCAACCGAAATCTTTCTTGCACCGTTGACCATCAGCGGCGCCAAAGTGACGGTCGGCCGTCCGGTGAACATCACGAACAATCCGGGTTACGACAACCAGCCCCAGTTCCTGGCCGACTCGTCGGGCGTGTTGTTTTCCTCGAATCGCGACGGCGCGCAGACCGACATCTACCGTTACGACATCGCGCAGAAGCGTGTCGTGCAGGTCACGCACACCGCCGACAACGAATATTCGCCGACGCTGACGCCCGACGGGATGACCTTCTCCACCGTGCGCGGCGCTGAGCAGAAGTTGTGGCGCTTCACGATGGACGGGCAGGACGCGGGCCTGGCGTGGACTCACATGGGCCTCATCGGCTATCACGTGTGGATGTCGCCAACGACGCTGGCGACGTTTGTGCTGGGTCAGCCAAACACGCTGCAGGTGCTGGATATCCGCACCGGCGGCAGCGAGGTCATCGAACGGAACATCGGCCGCTCGCTGCTGATCCGTCCAGGGAAGGGCACGGTCAGCTTCGTGCACAAGCCCCAGGGACAGCCGTGGGTGATCAAGGAGTTTGATCCCAAGACACGGCAGGTGTCGACGCTGGTGAACACCGTGGAGCGCAGTGAGGACCTGGCCTGGACACCTGACGGCGCGATTGTCATGGGGCAGGCCGGCAAGTTGTTCCTGTGGCGTGAGGGTGGCGCATGGACCGAGGTGGCCGACCTCTCTGGCCGTGGTGTGGCCAACATTACGCGGCTGACGGTGAGCCCCGACGGCAAGTGGATCGCGATCGTGTCGCAGGCGCCGGCACCCCGGCGATGACACACGTACAGTCACAGCGTCTCGCGGGGGTTCAGACCCCAGTCATTCCGATCGTCTCGCGCTGGATTGCCGAGACGCCGGGCACGGTGTCACTCGGGCAAGGTGTGGTGTCGTACGGGCCGCCGCACGAGGCGGTTGCAGCGCTAGCGGCGTTTCCTGCATCTGCGTCCGACCATCGGTATGGCGCAGTGGAAGGTGAAGGCGAGCTGGTCCGCCTGATCGAGGACAAGCTGCGCGCCGAAAACGGCATTGATGTGACCGGGCGCAGTCGTGTGGTCGTGACCGCAGGAGGCAATCTCGCGTTCATGAATGCGGTGCTGGCCGTGACCGATCCAGGCGACGAAGTCATCCTGCCGGTGCCGTATTACTTCAACCATGAGATGGCCATCGAGATGGCCGGCGCGCGTGTGGTGCCCGTGCAGACCGATGCGCAGCGTCAGCTCGATCTTGACGCGATTCGTGCGGCCATCACACCGCGGACCAGGGCCATCGTCACCGTGTCGCCAAACAATCCCACCGGTGTTGTGTATCCCGAGGCGGCGTTGCGCGCGGTGAATGACCTCTGTGGTGAACGCGGCATCTTCCACATTCACGATGAGGTCTACGAGTACTTCCTGTACGACGGGGCTCGAGCCGTGTCGCCGGGCGGATTTGATGGCGCGGCGCCGCACACCATCTCCATGTACTCCCTGTCGAAGGCGTACGGCCTGGCGAGCTGGCGCATCGGGTACATGGTCGTGCCCGAGTCACTCTGGGACGCGGTCAACAAGATTCAGGACACGTTGCTGGTGTGTCCGCCTGTGGTGTCGCAACGTGTCGCGGCCGCTGCGATGCGTGTGGGGCGCGCGTATTGTGCGCCGCAGGTTGAACGTCTCGATGAGATGCGCCGGCTGATGGCCGATGCGCTCGGAGCGCCCGGGGTGCCGGCGGAGGTGCCGACCGCACGCGGGGCGTTTTATTACTTCGTGAAGGTGCATACGTCGCTGGATGCGCTGACGTTGACGGAACGGCTGATTCGCGAACATCGTGTCGCCGTGATCCCGGGTACGGCGTTCGGCGCACATGACGGCACCTACATCCGTGTGTCGTATGGCGCGCTCGATCGCGTCACAGCGGCCGAAGGCATCGGCCGGCTGGTGAAAGGACTGCAGGCGCTGGCGTGAAGGTCATTACGTGGAACGTCAACGGCATCCGCGCACGGCAGGCGCAGGTGCAGGAGCTGATCGCGACCGAGCAGCCCGATGTGGTGTGCCTGCAGGAGATCAAGGCCACGCCGGAGCAGGTGCCCGAACTGCTGGTGGCGCCAGGGGAGTACTGGACGTATTGGCATGGGGGCGGCGGCTATTCAGGTGTGGCGTTGCTCATCCGTCGCACGTTTGCGGTCGAACCGCCCCGGTTCTGGCACCCGGACTTCGATTTCGAACATCGTCTTGTGGTGGCCGATCTTGATGCCGGCGAGGGGGCAAACCCCAGGACCCGCCGGTTCGTCTCCGTCTATGTGCCCAACGGCGGCAAGGATTTCGACGCCAAGATGCGGTTCTTCTCCGCCCTCAAAACGTGGCTGACTGAAACGAATCACGCCGACGTGGCGCTAGTGCTCTGTGGAGATATCAACGTGGCGCGGGAGGAGCGGGACGTGCATCCAAAGGAACGCAAGCCCAATCAGATCGGCACCCGGCCCGAAGAACGTGCGTTGTTTGGCGACATTCTGGCCTCGGGGCTGAGTGACGTCGGGCGGGCGCTGGATCCCGGCAACGACGAGTTGTTCACCTGGTGGGCGCCCTGGCGCAACCTGCGTCAACGCAACATCGGCTGGCGTATCGACTATGTCCTCGCGGGCGGCACGGTGGCCCCGCGGGCGGTATCCTGTGAGTCACGCCGGGTGTTCGGCACCAGTGACCACGCGCCGGTGATTGCCACATTTCTGCCATGAAGCTTCGCACCCGTCTCATCGTGGCCTTTCTGGTGCTGTCGGTTGGCCCGCTCGCCGCGGTCACCTACTTTTCGTACACCACACAGGCCAAGGCGCTGCAGGACCTCGCCACACGTGAGGCCGACGCGTTGTCCAGCGAGATGACGCAGCGGATGCAGCTGGTCACGACCGAACTCAGCGCGCGCGTCGAGCAGCTGGCCGGCATGCAGGAGTCCGATGTCGTCCGTGTCGCGCAACGGCGCACGACGCCGGCTGACGCGGAGATGACCGACGCTGTCGTTCCGCCGGCTGCTGCGGCTGCGACACCTCCTGTGCCTCCGGCAGCAGAGGCACCGGCCACGCCCGTGACCCCGGCCGCCAGTGTGGTGAGTGCCGCGGGTGACGTGGCGCAGGCCATGGAGCAGAACAAGGTCGCAGAAGCGCTGGGCGCCGCGGCGATGTTGCTGCAGACGGTCGAACTGCAAGGGATGCGGCCACGCCCACCATCTGGCGACCGCACCGATGCCGGAGTCCGCACGTCCGACCCAGGTGGACGAGGCGGTGATCCCCGGTTTCGGTCCAACGGCCGGTCAGGCCGTGGTGCGCCGCGTCCTGGCGGTTCCGGTACCAACACCCCGCCTCCCGTCACCGGCGACACCGGGACACCGACGACACCGCCACCGACGACACCCGCGGCACCGGCGCCGGCTGCGGCGCCAAAGGTGGTGATCGATATGGGCTCGATCGCCCGCGAGATGTTCCGGCAGTACATGCCCGAGGGCGGCTTCGACAAGATGACGCCCGAACAGCGCCAGGAACTCGCGCGCGAGATCAACCTGCGCATGGTCGGTATTGCCGAAGGCATCAAGTTGGGCGCGGCCGAGTTGCAGAAGAAGGCTGACGAAGCCCGCAAGGAGGCCTCGGTGGCTGCGGTCACGCCTCCGGATGCACCACCTGCGGCTCCGGC
Organism: Acidimicrobiia bacterium; assembly: GCA_045862915.1. Lineage (GTDB taxonomy): Bacteria > Acidobacteriota > Vicinamibacteria > Vicinamibacterales > SCN-69-37 > SYFT01. The sequence continues at coordinate 27,852 of BTVE01000008.1, read as the reverse complement.
TCCGCCACAGCCGCCTGCGCCGACGACCCCGGCAACGACGCCAAGGACGCCGGCAAAGCCGGTGACAAGTACGTCAAAGCTGGTGGGAAACAAACTCGACGTCACGTTGATGCAGGACGGCCAGGTCGTCGGCAGCGCCAACGCCACGATCGATCTTGAAAACGTGTTGGCCACGGTGTTCTCGCCAACGCGCCGCGAGAGTGGCGAGGTTCCGTTTGCCGTCGCGCCGGACGGCAAGGTGTACACGGTCACCGAAGCCGACCGAAAGACCGTGGAAGACCTGGGGCCGATTGCGCGTCCTGACGGTCCCCTGGGCAAGACCACCCTGCCTGACTGGGTGGTGTTCACCACGCAGGATCCCTCGGGATCAGGTCTGCGCTTCGGCATCGCGCGGCCCGTCGGTGACTCACTCGACGCACTGCGGCGCACCGTTGGCCGCAACGCCGGATTTGGTCTGCTGCTCGTCGGCATCCTCACCATCGGCGTCGTGCCGCTGTCGGGACGCCTGACCAAGGACTTGACGTCGCTGACCGAAGGAGTCGATCGCATCGCGCACGGTGACTATCGCGCGCGTGTGCCCGTCCGTGGCCGCGACGAAATCGCTGAACTGGCGACCGCGTTCAACAAGATGGCCGCCGACGTCGAACGCCACCAGCACGCGATGGTCGAACAGGAACGGCTGCGTCGCGAACTGGAACTCGGTCGCCGAATCCAGAGCGAGATGTTGCCGCACGAGCCGCTCTCGTTTGGCCTCACGGAAGTGCAGGGCGTCTCGATTCCTGCCCGTGAAGTCGGCGGCGACTTCTTCAACTACTTCGTGCTCGACAACGGCCACGTCGCGCTTGTGGTTGGCGACGTCTCCGGCAAGGGTGTGGGCGCAGCGCTCCTGATGGCCAACATCCAGGCGTCGCTGCGCACGCGGCTCGCGCTCGGCCAGAACCTCTCCGCCATCGCTGAGGCGCTGGATCACGAGATGACTGCGTCATCCGGCTCGCTTTACGTGACGTTGTTCCTGGGCATCTTTGACCCCGTGAACCGCCGGCTCGAATACGTCAACGCCGGACACAACCCGCAATTTGTGCTGCGCGCCAATCAGCCCCTCGAGAAGATGGACGCGACCGGTATCCCGATGGGACTGCTCTCCGGACGCGGCTACGCGCACCGGGAGGTTCAGCTGAGCGCCGGCGACCTGTTGTTCTTCTACACCGACGGGTGCGTCGAATCCGAGAATGAGGCCGACGAGATGTTTGGCGCCGATCGTCTCGAAGCGCTGCTTGTCTCGATCGCGGCAGCAGCTCCCTCAACACCCGACCGCGTGTTGCGGCAGGTCGAAGAAGCCGTCACCGCCTTCCGCGGTACCCGCGAACCCAACGACGACGCCACGATGATGGCGGTCCGCATCGGGTAGCGTTGAATGGCGGGGCTGAAGCCCCGCCCCACTGGAGCAGGGCCGCCAATCAATTCGTTCGCAGCGCAATCAGCGGGTCCACTGACGCCGCTCGTCGCGCCGGCACGACCGCCGCGATGGCCGTCACGATGAGCAGACCAGCAAACGCTGCGAGGTAGCTGACAGGGTCAAGCGCAGTGACGCCCAGCAAGACGCTGCCCAGAGACTGCGCGGCCAGCATCGCGAGGCCGACGCCGACGAGCAGTCCAAGTCCCACCAGCAACACGGCCTCGCGGACGACGGCCGACACCACGGCCCCACGGGTGGAGCCGAGGGCCATTCGAATGCCGATCTCCCGTGTGCGCCGGGAGACGCTGAAGGCGATCACGCCGTAGAGCCCGAGCCCGGCCAGCAACAGTGCCAATGCCGCGAGGCCGCCGAAGATCCAGGCGCCGAGCGTGATTGGGATGATGGACGTGGCGGCCATCCGCGCCACCGGGCCCACTTCCAGGAACACCAGATCGGGTTCCATTGCCCGCAGTTCCCGCTGCAGCGCCGCGGCCAGCGCGCTCGAGTCTCCGGCCGTCCGGATCGCGAAGCTGTATGAACTGCTTCGGCTCTGCTCCGCGGCAAACTGAATCAACGGTCGCGGCTGCTCTCCAATCGAACGGACCGCGTAATCCGACGTGATGCCGACGATCTCGTACGGCTTGCCTGACTGGTCACGTTGGCGGACACGACTGCCGACCGCATCCCCGTTCGGGAAGTACTGCTTCGCGAACGCCTGCGAGACCACCGCGACAGCGGTGGACGCGGTCGTGTCGCGACTGTCGAATCCCCGCCCTTCAATGACACGAACACCAAGTGTGTCGAAGAACTCGGGCGTCACCCGTGTGGTGTCAACCTGCGCGCCGTTGCGCGGCGTGGCTTCGGGCCGACCGTCCACCACGATCGTGGTGGTGTGAGTGTTCGGCGAAAACGGCATACGTTCGGCCAGCGCCACATGGGTCACGCCTGGCAGTTGCCGGATGCGCTCCGTCGCGCTGTCGAAAAACGCACGCGCGCGACCGTCTTCGTATCCGTGGAGATCCATGCTGATGGTCGCTGTGACCAGCCCATCAAGCGTCAGTCCCGGATCGCTGCGGAAGCCCGCGAAGACACTGCGTGTGAGCAGCAATCCGCCGACGAGCAGCACAACCGCGACGGCGACCTGCACGACCACCAGCGCGTGCCGCAGGCCGAACGCACGTCCCGGCCGGCTCAACGTCGCATCATCCTTTAAGGACGGCACGAGGTCGGGCCGTGAGGCGCGAAGCGCGGGCAACACACCAAACGCCAGACCGGTCACCAGCGACAGCACCAGAGAGAACGCCGCCAGCCGCCAGTCGATCGGCAGCGAGAAGCTGATCGGGATGTCGATCGGGAGCGGCGCAGACACGATCGCTGACGATGCCCAGACGGCGATACCGAGGCCGACGATCCCGCCGGTCAACGAGAGCACCACACTTTCCACCGCAATCTGCCGCATCAGTCGTGTGCGTGTGGCGCCAATGGCTGAGCGGAGCGCCATTTCGCGCGTGCGTGCCGCGCCTCGCGCCAGGAGCATGCTGGCGAGATTGGCACACGCGATCAGCAGGACGAGGCCAACCGCACCAGCAAGCACCGCGCTGGCCGGGCGCATGACGGCATCGATTTCAGGATGGAATCGGACCTCTGTCACGGGGACTACGGTGGGCCGGCGTTCCCGGTTGCTCACGGGATAGGCGGCCTCGGCGGCGGCCATGATCGCAGCAAGATTGGCCTGGGCCGCTTCCCGAGAGACGCCGTCGCGGAGACGGCCCTTGAGGAACATCCAGCGGAATCCGCGGAGTTCAAGCGTGGTTGTGCCGGACGCCGACGGCACGACGGAAATCTGTCCCGCTGGTTCGACATCGTCGACCTGCGACACCGGAATCCAGAGATCCGAGGTCAGCCCAGGCATCGATCCGACAAAATCGGCTGTCGTGACACCGACGATCGTGTACGGTCGGCTCTTGATTTTCAGCGTGCGCCCGATGACATCAGCCCGGCCGCCGAAGCTGCGTTGCCAGAGCCGATGGCTGATGACCGTCACGGGATGTCCGCCGGCAACCCGGTCATCGTCTTGAGAGAAGCCTTGGCCGAAGGCGAGAGGGATGCCCAAGGTCGAGAAGTAGTTGGCCGTGACGATCTCGCCGAACGTCAGCCGGTTGTCGCCATCGATGCTGACAGCGGCAAACATCATCGCGTGTCCCACGATGGCGCTGAGCGCGGTGTTCTGCTCCGCCATGTCGCGGTAGTCGAGATACGACGAGGAGCCGAAGGCGGAGTCACGTTCATCGCTGGTGTAGATCGCGACAAGTGAATCGGGATTCGCATACGGGAGCGGGCGCAGCAGCAGGTTGTCGACCATCGCAAAGATGGTGCTGTTGAGTCCGATGCCCAGCGCCAGCGACAGGATGGCGATGGTGGAGAAGCCAGGCGCGCGACGAAGGGTGCGCATCCCGTAACGAACGTCCTGCCAGATCGTCGACCACATGATGTGTCTGCTTTCCGAATGCGCCATGCGCACGCGCGTGTGCCACGGGCGTGTGACGGCAAGGTGGATGGATTGCGCGAGATACCAGAGCGCGGGGCGCCGCGTGCGACGGGTGAAATCCTCGTCGAGGTCGTCGAGGATGTCATCGCGGTGGCTCGCCGGGAGCAGTCGCCCGGCCACCCAGCGCAGCGCCGCCGGCGGGCGGGTCATTGCAGTGACTCCAGCTTGGGCTTGAGGCCGCGGGTCATGCGCGACCAGGTTTCGTACGCGCGGCCCACGGCGGCCTGGCCGTCCGTGGTGAGGCGGAAGATCTTTCGTTTGCGCTGGCCTGCGGACTCGGGCGCGACGACGTCTGCGTCAATCAGGCCCTTGTCGGCGAGCCGCTGGAGGGTCGTGTATATCGCGCCAATCCAGACCGTTCGCTGACTGCCTTCCTCAACCGCCTGCCGGATGGCGGCTCCCGACGCCTCCTCGCCCAATCGGATGATTGCCAGCATCACGAGCTGTTCGAACTCGCCCAGGTACGTGCCCATGGGCTAATACTACGTTGTAGAGTCACGATGGTTCCAGGGCGCTGGGGCACAATGTGGCCATGCGGATATGGGTCGGCCTTGGTGTGGTCGCGCTGGTGGCTACCGGCGTGATGACGGCACAATCGCGGGAACAGAAGCCCGAGGGGTATTCGCCGCTCGGGTACTACGACCTCGAGCAATACATCCGGGCCTTCCCGGGGACGCCCGGAAGCCTTGAAGTCCGGCGTGCGTCCACGCAGCGGTTCTGGATCTACCAGGGGCTCGCCTACAAGGGCACAGAGTCGCTTGGCGCCGTGTGGGAGAGCCTCGGTCCTGAAGTGACGTTGCAGAGCAACACGTCGAGCACGGCCTTCAGCGTCTCCGGACGTGTGTCCGCGATGGCCATCTCGCCCACGTGTACGGTCCGCGGCCGCTGTCGCCTCTGGGTGGGCACCGCCGGCGGCGGCGTCTGGCGCACGGACGATGCGATGAATCCTGTCGATCCTGGCTGGATCTGGATCTCCCGCGGTTTACGAACCAACAGCATCGGGGCGCTGGCACTGGATCCCAACGACTCGTCCGGCAACACGATCTATGTCGGCACCGGCGAAACGAACTCTCCGCAGAATTCCAATGCCGGCACGGGACTCTACCGGTCCACCAATGGCGGTGACTCCTGGACGAGAGTCGACACCCTGGTCGTGGATCCTGCCGTGTCACCCGCACCGATCGACTTCACGATGACCCGCGGCATCAGCACGGTCGTGATTGAACCCGGTCGTCCACAAACCATGTACGTCGCCACGACGACGGCGATGCTGGGCATGACAGCCGTGCGGGGCGGACAGTCTCAGGCAACGGGTTATCCGCAGCCGCGGCCGGGGCTCTACAAGACGGACAACGGCGGCGTGACGTGGTCGCTGATCTGGGTGCCGCCGCTGGACCCGGTGTTGCCCAACTCACGCCATCTCAACGAAGGTGTGCTCGACACGTTGATTGGTGTGCGGCACGTCAAGCTTGATCCCAAAACGCCATCCATCGTCTACGCCACGGCCTTCAACAACGGCATTTATCGTTCCGCGCCGTCGTTGGAGGGGGGCAATGCCGCGTTCCGGCCGATCTTTGCGACGGTGGGAGGTACGCGGTATCAGGACTTCGCGATGTTCGACCTGACCATCAAGGATGGCCGCACACGCATCTACGTGTACAACGGCACCGAGAACACAGGGCCGCAGGGCCTGTATCGTGTGGACAACGCCGACGTGCCGGCCTCGAACCTCGCGACCGGAACCGGCACGGCCATCACGAACACGTCTGCCTGGCTGTCGCTCTCAAGCAACGACACGTCCCAACCCGGTTCGATCAGTCGCGCGATCTGTTCCGCGCAGTGTTTCTACGATCTTGTGGTGGCCGTGCCCGAAGGCCAGCCCGACACGGTGGTCATTGGCGGTGTGGCGTCACCAACCTTCGGCGAGCCCACATTGCGATCGATTGACGCCGGCGCCCGCTTCTCCGGCTTTGGCCGCGATTCGCAGAATCCACGCATCAGCAGCCACGTCGACGTACGTGTCGTGGTGTTTCACCCTGAAGATCCCAATATCGCGTTCACCGGTTCGGACGGCGGCGTGGTCCGCAATGACGGATCGTTTGTGGATATCAGCAGCCGCTGTTCGGCGCTGTTCGGCTCGGCGCCTCAGTGCTCCGTGGCGCTGCAGCGCGTTCCGCAGCGAATCTTTTTCCTGAACAAGGGGCTGCAGACGATGCAGTTCTACAACGTGGCGTTGGATCCGCAGAATCCAACCGGTCGCCTGATTGGCGGGCTGCAGGATAACAGCACCATCTGGTACAACGGCCTCGGAGATCCTCGTGTGTGGGGGCCGCTGTTTTCCTTTGGCGACGGCACGTCCGCCTCAGGATTCCATCCCTCGCGCACCAACGTCCTGTTCGCGAGCTTCCAGAGCAACCGGTTCTTCGTCAACTTCAGGACGGGTGACGCGTCGTGGTGGGTGAGAACGGATGATCCGATCCGTGCGTCCGATGAACGCGCGACGGTCACGACATCCACCGGACGGCAGTTCCTGACCTTCGACCGCGTCAATCCCGACACGCAGTTCACGGGGTTTCAGCACATCTGGCGCACGCAGAACAACGGGGGAGCCCAGGCCGCCCTCGAAGCGGGGTGCCGATTCCCAACCGGTGCGGTAGCCGGGACCGTGTGCGGGGACTGGGTGCCGCTGGGTGTCGCGTACCCGTTTGTGTCGCAGTCAACGCCGGAGTCGAGCAGCCGCAAGCCAGGTGATCTCACCAGCGACTTCTATGGCACCGATCGCGAAGGCGGGATCATCGTCGCGGCTGAGCGGTCTTCCGCCAACGGCGGCACGCTCTGGGCGGCGACGAGCAAGGGGCGTCTGTTCATCAGCCGTAACGCTGACGGGCCTGCGTCAGCCGTGAGTTTTGACCGGATCGATTCGGCCGCGACTCCAGGACGTTTTGTTACACGAATCATTGCGGACCCTGCGGACCCCAACGCGGCGTTTGTGTCCTATACCGGCTTCAACGCGTTGACGCCCACCACACCCGGACATGTCTTCCGCGTGGCGGTGAATCCTGCGACCAACAGCGCGACGTACACGCTGCTTGACCACGACCTTGGTGACCTTCCGATCAACACCATGGCGTGGGATCACCTGCGTGGCGATCTGTATGCGGGCACGGACTTTGGTCCGCTCGTCCTCAGGCGCGGGTCGGCACAGTGGACCATTGCCGGGGAGGGATTTCCGGAAGTGGTGATCGTGGATCTGGAGATCGCGCCGGCTCAAGGCGTGCTCGTCGCGGCCACCCACGGTCTGGGGATCTTTTCACTCAGGATCGATCGCTAGAAAATCGGCCGAGACTCCGTCAGTTCAGAACCGGATCCCAATCCCGGCCGTGATGACGTAGCGCACCTGCCAGTCGCTCGAGCGGAACGCCTCGAAGCCGCTGAGGGGATCTCCCGAGAGCGTCGACAGGCGTCCGGTGCTGCTGTTGTTGCTGAAGTGCACCGAGGGTGTCGTGCCCGACTCCACGAACCCCGCCGGCGTCCGCGTCTCGACGGTCGGCGCGGCGTCAAGCGTCAGCGTGTACGTCGGCTTGCCAATCATCGCGCGACCATCAACGACGAGTCCGATGCTCGGGGACAGCTCCGTCCTGAAGCCGGCGCCGACGATACCCTGCGCACTCAGCGGTTGTTTGAAGCCGATGGTGAGGGTATCCGACTCGACAAAGGAGGGGCCACCCAGAAACGTGAATGCATAATCGCCACGCAACGTCACCGACGGCCGCGCACCGACGCCGGACAACACCCCGCCGCCGATCGTCACGTAGGGAGACGTCCGTCCGGAGAGCACGTGCACGCGCAACGCCACGGTCGACAGCAGTTCACGTGTCGTGGAACCGGATACCGTCGACGAGGAGGAGACCGACACGTTGGAGAATGCGCCGGACGAGAAGAGTCCGGTGAATGCCGCGTCAAAGCCCGCAGCTGCAGATTCGGCCGCATCGATCAACGCCGGATCAATCTCCGACGAACCCTGATGCAGCGTGATGCCGAGCTCCAGCGCGAGGCGATTGGTGAAGTACCGGGCCGCGCGCAGGCCTCCCAGCGGCGCGTTGCTGCCGGCCAGACCCAGGCTGCCCAGAACGTTGTCAATCGGGGGCAACTGGGCGGCAAAACCGAACTCACGGTTGGCGCCGTTGACCAGCGACGCGCCATCACTCAGGAACCATGTGGGGATCCGCCGGCTTTGATAGATGGGACTGGTGGCTGTCAGAGTTGGCCCAGGGGGCGGCAGCGCCGCCTCGCCGCCGGTGGGAAGCTCGAACAACGAGATGCCGCCGACGAGATCCATCTGCCAGCGTCGAGACTGTTCGTTCGCGGACTGGGCGGAGGCCGGATTCGCCAGCGTTCCCAACAGGCCGATCGCCACTGCGCACACACGGGTGAGTTGCCGCATGTGCTGACTGTAACTGAAGTTGGGGCGGTCGAAGCCGCTCAGGGATGTTTGACGGTCTCTTCCTTGACGGCAATGTCGAGCCGTTCGGACTTGATGTCCACGCGGACCCGGGCGTAGAGGCTCAGATAGACATTGGTGACGGCGACCACGGCAAAGATGCTCAGCAGGTAACCTCGCCAGTCGTCGAGCAGAAGCCGGAATCCTGTGAGCGCCACAAGTCCGGCTACCACGTAGTGACTGAAGCAGTATTCACAGGTCAGCGCATAGAAGAACTTCCGTTCAACGAGACGTCGTCGTTGTTTGCTGCGCCTGACGCAGTACTCGTGGAACTCCCGAAAGATCTCTTCGTGGGTGACGGTCCAGGCGATCGTGGCCGCTGGAAGCGCCAGCACGAAGATCCAGATGACCTGCTCGAGGATCGGGGGCATGCCCCGACGGAGACTGCAATCCGAGTACCAGTGCAGTCTCCGCCGGGGACGTCTCAGCCGCGAATCATCCGGCCCAAGCGCGCCCGTGTGCCTGCCAGGATGTCGTAGAACGTGGGAATCACGAGCAGGGTGAGGACCGTGGAGGCCAGGACGCCGCCAATGACGGCACGCCCGAGGGGGGCCCGGAAGTCGGCGCCTTCACCGATACCCAACGCAACCGGCACCATGCCGGCGGTCAGCGCAAAGGTCGTCATGAGGATCGGACGCAGGCGCTGACGTCCCGCTTCGATGAGCGCTTCCCGGCGCGGCATGCCCGCGGCCTCCGCCATCTTGGCGAAGTCGATCAGGAGGATCGCGTTCTTCGCCACGATGCCCATCAGCAGGATGACGCCAATCATGCTCATGATGTTGAGCGTGTCTCCGGTCATCATCAGGATGAGCACGACGCCGATGAGCGACAGAGGCAGCGACAGCATGATGGCGAACGGATCCAGGAACGATCCAAATTGCACGACAAGCACGAGGTACATCAGCATCACCGCGACGCCCAGCGCGATGATGATGCGCGAGAACACTTCCTGCTGATCCTCGGTCTCGCCGCCTTGCGTGATCGAGTAGCCGGCCGGCAGGGCAATCTGATCAATGCGCGCCTGGATGTCGTTGATGACTTCCGTCAGCGGACGGCCCTGGGTGTTGGCCTGCACCGCGATCACGCGATCGCGATCGAGGTGGTCGATACGTGCCGGGCCCAGCGACGAGTTGATGGATGCGACCTGTCCGAGCGGCAGGCTGGCGGGACGTCCCTGTGCATCACGCACAATGATGGGCAGGCTGGCGAGGTCGGCTGCGCGCTGGCGGACTTCCGGCGCCAGCCGCACGGTCACGTCGCGAGTTTTGCCGGTGGGATCCACCCAGTCACCAGCATCGATCCCGGCAAACGCCGGCCGCAGCGTCTGCGCCACGTCGGCCACGGTCAGGCCGAGCGATCCGGCCAGCGCGCGGTCGAGCTTCACATCCAGCTCCGGCTTCTGGCCGCGCGTCGAAAATCCGACGTCCACCGCGCCGGGCACCTGTCGCACCTGCGTGAGCACTTCCTCGGCGAGCCGGGTGAGTTCGCGCGTGTCGGAGCCGCGTACCTGCACCTGGATCTGCTTGGCGTTATCGAGGCGTCCGCTGGAGATCGACGCTGTGACACCACCCAGCCGCGAGAACTCCTGCCGGAGCTCGGCAGCGATGGTGTCCTGGTGCCGTGTGCGCGTCGCCTTGGGCGTCAGCCGCACGTACACCGATCCTTCGTCAACGGCGCCGGTCACGCCACCGATGGTCGTGTACGTGTACTGCACCTCCGACTTGGTGCGGGCCAGCGCCGCGGCTTCCTCCGCCTTCCGCCTCGTGTACTCGAGGCTGGACCCCGGAGGTGTCTCGATCTGCACGATGAACTCCGAGACGTCCTGCACGGGGAAAAAGCCGCCACCGAGGTAACCCATCGCAGGCATCGCCAGGGCGAACACGAAGGACCCGACGGCCAGAGCGACCATGGCGAGCCTGTGGCGAAGCGCCCAGCCGATGACACGTTTGTAGTTGTCTGCCTGGCGATCGAACCAGCGGTTGAAGCGGTCAAGTCCGCGCGAGATGAACGACCGCTGCGCCATCGGTACGTGCGGATCGGGCCAGTAGGCGGAGAGCATCGGGTCGAGCGAAAACGACACAAACAGCGAGACCAGCACCGAGAACGCAATCGTCAGGGCAAACGGCGCAAACCATTGCTCGGCTTCACCGCCCATGAAGGCGATGGGCACAAAGACGACCACAATCGAGAGTGTCGTCGCGGTGACGGCGAGGCCGATTTCCGACGTGCCTTCACGCGACGCCTCGTAGTGGTTCTTGCCCATCTCGACGTGGCGCACGATGTTCTCGCGGACCACAATCGCGTCATCGATGAGGATGCCGATGGCGAGGGATAAACCCAGCAGCGACATCGTGTTGAGCGTGAAGCCAAAAGCCCAGACGGCGACAAATGACGCGATGACCGACACGGGCAGGGCCAGGCCGGTGATGACGGTGGACCTCCACGAGTTGAGGAAGAGGAACACCACGAGCACGGTGAGCACGGCGCCTTCGATGAGCGCGGACTGCACGTTGGCGACCGAGTTCTCGACGCGTGTGCCGGCGTCGCGGACGATGTGCAGCACGACGCCGTCGGGCAGCGTGGCCTTCAGCTGTTCGACTTCCGCACGGATGGCATCAGCGACGGCTGTTGTGCTGAAGCCGCGCGACTTCTTGATGTCGATGCCGACGGCGTCCTGCCCGGAGTAGACGGCCGTGGTGCGAGGCTCTTCGACGCCCACTCGCACGTTCGCGACGTCGCCAAGGCGCACGACGCTGCCGCCGCGCTCAGCGACAACCACCCGAGCGAAGTCGTCTGCAGTCTCGACACGGCCACGCAGCCGGATCGTGCGCTCGTCATTGACGCCCTGGAGCCGGCCGACCGGCGCCGCGAGGTTCTGGCGCTGGATGGCGCCGACCACCTCGCCAACACTCACGCCCGCGGTCTGCAATGCGTCAGGCCGCAGTTCAACCGACATTTCGCGGGTATGCGCACCCGACACGGTCACCGAGCCGACGCCGCCAAGCGCCTTGAGCCGGCGGGTAATGCCAGGATCGGCGAGCAGCGTCAATTCCGGAATCGACATCCGGTCGGAGGCCAGCGCAAGGGAGACCACCGGGAAGTCGTCCAGGCTAATCTTGGTCAGCACCGGCTCTTCCATCTCGGGCGGCAGCTCGTTGCGGATCTCGTTGATCTCGTCACGAATCTCCTGCACGGCTTCCTGCAGGTCCTTTTCGTACGTGAACTGGATCGTGATCGTCGCAAAGCTGTCCAGTGACGATGACTGGATCTTCTTGACGCCGCTGATCGACGCGAGCGACTCTTCAATCGGCTCGACCACTTCGCGTTCGACGTTGTCCGGCGAGGCACCAGGGTACGGGACCGCGATGACGACGATAGGTGGCTGCACCTCGGGGAATTCATCCGTGTGCAGTTGGGTGAGTGCGACCAGGCCGAACACGACCAGCGCCACCATCGAAACGACGGTGATAACCGGCCGGCGGATCGCAAAGTCCGAGATGACCATGAACTAGACTCCCGACGGCAGGCCCGCCGTCTCAGGAACGGTGCCGACGACACGCACGGGCGTGCCGGTCGAGAGCGTGCGCGCCGCGCCGAGCACAACCACGTCGCCTTCCGTCAGCCCGCTCGTCACTTCCACAAGCTCCGCTTCCGCCTGACGGAGCCCAAGCGTGACGGGTACACGCTCCGCCTTGCCGTCGCGGATTCGCGTGACCAGTGGTGTGGGGCCGGACTCGTCAATGGCCGACAGCGGGACGATGATTCCCTTGCGCGTTTCTGCGTCAACACGGCCTTCGGCAAACAGGCCGGCGATGAGTTTCCCGCCGATGTTCGGCAGCGTCACGAAGATGGTGACCTGCCGGGTGACGGGATCAGCCGTCGGCGTCAGCCGGTCGATGGTCCCGGTGAAGACGTCGGTGGACAGGCCGCGCACACGAAATCGCACCTTGGCGCCGGGCTGTACCTTGTCGAGCTGGTCCGAGGAGACCGCTGCCTCCAGGCGCATGCTCGACGGGTCGATGATGGTGACCAGCGGCGTGCCGGGCGACACAATGTCGCCGGCGCTGGCTTGCCGTTCAGACACGATACCCGTGAGCGGCGCGCGCACGTTCGTGTCGTCCAGCTGCTGCCAGATCGACTTCTCGCGCGCTTTTGCCGCGGCCACCTGCGCCTCTGCGGCCGTCACCATGTTGTTCGCCTGCTCGAGGTCGCGCGCGGCCAACGCGCCGCCCTTCACCAGGGACGCGGTGCGCGCGGCTTCGCTGCGCGCCACCGTCAGCGCCGTCTCGGCAGACTTGACGGCCACCTGCGCCGACGCCATCGCATCGTCCAGATCGCGCGCGGCGATGCGGCCGATGACGTCACCGGCGCGCACGCTGCGGCCGCGATCGACGGTGAGGGTGACGAGTGGACCGCCGACCTGCGCGCGCACCGTCGCTTCACGCGCAGGGACGAGCTGGCCTGAGATGAATGGGCCGGACGTGAGCTCGGCGACGGCAGCGCGGGCGGTGTTCTCGGGCGCGAGCTGCACGACTGTGGGCGCCGATTCGGCAACCGCCGGCTGTTCAGATCCACCGCCACATCCAGTGGCGGCGATCGCCAGGACTCCGGCTCCAACTACGGACAATGTCAACTTCGTACGCATCAGGTTCCTCATGTCGCTCATCCAATCGGCAGATCGGGCAGCAGCGCGACACGCACACGTGCCAGCTGCAGATCGCGCGCGGCCTGCGCGCGGTTGGCTTGCGCCGACTGCAGCGCCAGGCGCGAGTCGGACAGTTCCAGTTGTGTGGACAATCCTTCGCGGAAGCGAAGCTCCGCGATTTCGTACGCGCGTGCGGCCTGTGCGATGGTGCCGGCTGTGGCTTCCCACGCCGCGCGAGCGGCCTCCATGTCCTGCAGTGCTGTCGCGCGCTGCAGTGACGCGAGTTCGCGCGCCTGTTTCAGTCGCGCCTCCGCTTCGGTCAGGTCCGCCTTGGCCGCCGCTTCTTCAGCGGGAATGCGAAACCCCGCAAAAATGGGCATCGTCACCTGTGCGCCGACCGTCCAGTTGTTCCGGATGTTGCCGAAGTCCGGGTAGACCTCTTTCGGATAGTTCGTCGCGCTGTACGTCGTGACCGCGCTGACCGTTGGACGTTTGGCCGAGCGGACGATGTCGATCCCAAGTTTGCGGAGGCGAACCACGAGCTCGGCTTGTGCGAGGGTGGTGCGTGACGCGAGATCGACCTGCTGCTGCACGGCCGCCAGCGATTCGGCAAATGGCGCGGGTGCGGCAAGGTCTGCAGCCTCGAGGTCCACGGCCAATGTGATCGGCGTGCCCTCGGGCAGTTCCAGCAGCTGGCGCAGGCGAAGCAGGGCCGTGTCACGTGCCGCGCGTGCGCGGATGACGACGGGCCGCTGGTTGTCGCGCTGGACCTGGGCGCGGAGCACTTCGAACTCCGGCAGCCGGCCCGCGTCGTACGACAGGCGTGTCTGCTGGTACGCGGCGTCCGCCTGATCAAAGCCGGACTGTGCGATGGCCAGCAGGCGTTCGCTCAGCGCGGCATCGTAGAAGGCGCGGGTGACATCCAGCTTCACCTGTGCGCGGATGCCGGCCGTGGTGAGTTCCGCGGCGCGAATGCCCGTGGTGGCCTGATCGCGTTGCAGCCCGACGCGGCCCCCGGTGTAGAGCAGCTGGGAGCCGGTCAGCGTGAAACGCCAGGCATTGGCCTGGCCGAACGGCAGGTTGCTGAAATCCGGGCCATCGTCACCCGAGCCGCTGTCGAAGACGCCGCTGAACTCCGAGGCAAGTGTGCGGTCGTAACCGCCTGCGAAGTTGATTTGTGGGTAACGCTGGGAGTTCGTGCGTTTCAGGTCCGCCTGGGCGCGGGACTCACCAGCAGCGGCAATGACCATTGCCTCCGAATGGGCTTCCGCGCGTGTGAGGGCTTCTTCGAGCGTCAGCACGATCGGCGTCTGCGCCGAGGTGGACGAGGCCCAGCCGAGCAGCAGGGCAGTGAGCAGTATCGAGCGGCGCATTACTTGACCTCTCGCGCGCCGATGGCGCGCAGGAACAGCTGCAGGTAGTGGCTGACACCATCCCGCATGGAGTAGGGGTATTTCTCGGGCATGGGTTCACGTCCCATGGCGTCAGCGAACAACGTGCCCATCAGCATCGCGGCCGCTGCGGCGGGGACGATGTCGGCAGCGATGAGACCGGCCTTTTGTGCGGTCGCGAGGTAGTCGGTGACTTCGTTCGAAATGCGCACCGACGCGCACATCGCCTGTTTGCACTGCTCGGGGTTGTCTTCGAATTCACCCATCGAGGTGCGGATGAGCGCGCGCAGGCGGTACAGATGTTTGTGGTGGTCGGTGGCCCAGGCCTCGAGTTCGGCCGGCACGTTGACCGGCGTGTCCGGCAGGCGCTGGTAGGCCGTTTCGGTCGCGACCTTGTCGAGCGCGGCGTGCAGCAGGGCCTGTTTGTTGGGGAAGTGGCGGAAGAGGGTGACCTCGTTGACGCCGGCTTCCTGGGCGATGCGGCGCGTGGTGGCGCCCCGGCTTCCGTGTTCGGAAAAGAGCTTGAGTGCGGCTCTCAGCAGCGATTCTCTGACGTCTGCGGCAACCATGTCTCCCACCCTATCGCGCGGCTTGTCGTGAAAGCAAGTGTTTACTTGCTTGCTGTTTGATCCGTCAAAAACGGTCAGACAATGGCAACTTTACGGCTGTTTCGTGATGTTTGTTCGATCGTTTCACAAACTTAGGATCCTTTTCAGATCCGGGCCGGGCTCCAGGTCGACCGGTAGGCCCTTGTACCGCAACGGCTTAGCCGCCCGCCCCCGGAACCCCGGGACCTCGGCACTCCGGAACTCCGGCACCTCGGAACTTCGGAAGTTCGGAACCCCGGAACTTCGGAACCCCGGAACTTCGGAACTTCGGTACCCTGCTGCCGTGGCGCTTCCGTTCCAGATCCCCCTGCCGTGGGCCTTGCCGACTGCCCGGCCGCAGCGGACCAAGGCGCCGGAGACGATTGAGGTGGACGGCCGGACGTGGCCGCTCAAGGTCGTCCGCCATCGCCGAGCCCGCCGATATGTGTTGCGGATGACACCGGCAGGAGAGTTGCGCCTCACCGTGCCTCAGCGCGCGTCGCTCTCTGGCGGCCTCGCATTTGTGGCGACGCAGGGCGAGTGGATCACGCGCGAACACGCACGGCGTACTCGCACGCAGCTTGACCCCGCGGTGCTGCGTGAACTGCGTGCCCGCGCCAGCCGTGAGTTGCCGGCCCGTTGTCTGGAGCTGGCCGCACAACACGGCGCGACCGTCACACGCGTGAGCGTGCGTAATCAGCGGTCGCGATGGGGATCGTGTTCAGCGAAAGGCACCATCGCGCTCAACTGGCGGCTTGTGCAGATGCCTGCAATGGTGCGTGACTACGTGATCCTGCACGAGCTCATGCACCTGCGGCAGGCCAATCACTCGCGCGCCTTCTGGCGCGAGGTGGCGTCGGTGTGTCCGGAGTGGCGGGAGGCGGAGCGCTGGTTGCGGAAACACGGACGCGAGCTGTTGTAGCCCGCGTCCGTCAAAAGAGCCGGCGGGGCTAAAGCCCCGCCCCACGTACACGCCTAGCGCAGGATCTGGTCGAGCCGGATCTTCAGCGCGTCGAGTTCCTTCTTCAGCGTCTCGTATCGCTCAATGGCGTCGCGGCCGACCTTCTGGTCCACACCGAGGCCAAGGCGATTGATGTACTGAATGTGCGCCTGCAGCCCAGGCTTGCCGTAGCGCACCGGATCCGTCAGCAGTTCGTCGGCGATTTCGTCGAGCACCTTGCGCTTGGCCGGATCCGTCGCCTGCTGCTGCGCCTGACGCACACGCGCCACAACCTGGTTCACATCCGTCACCAGCGCCGCCACACGCACGCCGTGTTCAAACTGCTCCTTCAAGTCCGCCGGCGTCACGTCGTCAATCGCTACGCGCGGATCGATCAACACGTTGACCTTCTGCGTGAGGACGGTGTCGCCAACCTTCAGGCGCACTTGGTACGCAGCCGGCGGCACGAGCATGCCGTTCTGGTGACGCACGTCCCACACGAAACGGTTGAAGCCTTCGTTGCGGGTGACCCGGCCCACCACCACCGACGGCGGCGCGGACGGGGCTGTCGTCCGTCCCTCCATCATCGCGTCGTCTGGATCCGCAGGCGGCTGTCCGCCGCCGCGGCCGCCGCGACCGCCGCGTCCACCACCACGACCAGCCGGTGTGGCTGACGAGTACGTGTTCACGAGCTGGCCCTTGTCGTCGAGAATCTCGATCGTGACGTGTCCCTCGGGCGCGCTCGGCAGGTAGTAGTCAATTGTCGGGCCCAGCAGTTCCGGGCTCACGCGCGTGCGGTACCCGTCACGCGGCACAAACACCGTCGGCGCCGTGGGGGCGGTCGGCCCGTTGAGCTGCTGCAGCGGCGTCAGATTGTCGAAGATCCAGAAGCCGCGTCCCTGCGTCGCGATGACGAGGTCCTTGCGGTAGACCTGAATTTCGTTGATCGGCACGTTCGGCATGTTGAGCTGGAACGACTGCCAGCTCTTGCCGTTGTCGAACGAAATGAACATCCCGAACTCGGTGCCCGCATACAGCAGGCCTTCGCGGCTGGGATCTTCACGCACGACACGCGTCGGCCAGTCGGCAGGAATGCCGTTGTTGCCCGGCGTCAGTCGCGTCCACGTCGCGCCGTAGTCGTCGGTGCGGTAGAGATACGGCGCGTAGTCGCCCAGCAGGTAGCGATACACCGCGAAGTACGCCGAACCCTTACGGTGGGGCGACGCATCGATCCACGCCACACGACCGCCTTCCGGCAGATCCTTCGGCGTGATCTTTGTCCACGTCTTGCCATTGTCGCGAGTGACGTGGAACGGACCGTCGTTCGCACCCGTCCAGATGACGCCCTGCTCGAGCGGAGACTCGGCAATGGCGTAGAGCGTGCTGTAGAACTCTTCACCTGTCACGTCGCGTGTGATCGGTTCGCCGCTCGCGCCCTGGCAACACGGCGGGAACGCCGTGAGGTCCGGCGAGATCTTCTCCCACGTCACGCCAAGGTCGCGAGTGCGGTGGACGTACTGCGATCCGTAATACAGCACTGTCGGGTCGTGGGGCGACGTCGCCATTGGCGAGACGCGCTGGAACCGGAAGATGAGGTCGCCGCCGGCGTTGCCGTAGAGGGACTGTGCACCCACCCAGTAGCTTTTCTCCTGGCGCGTGGCCGTGTTCATCACCGAGTACTGGCCTTTGCACGAGCCATAGATGATGTCCTTGCGGCTGGGGTGCGGCAGGATCGGACCGGTCTCACATCCCGGACCCGTCACCAGGTCATCGTCAAACGGACTGCGCACGCTCGACAGGATCAACGTCGTGTTGTCCTGCTGCGCGCCGTAGATGTTGTAGGGGAACTCGCGGTCCATCGTGACGCCGTAGAACTCGCCGGTCGGCTGGTTGGCCTGCGTCGACCAGGTGCGGCCGCCGTCGGTGGACACGTTTGCACCGCCGTCGTTGGCCTGCACCATGATCTGGCCGTTGTTCGGGTTGACCCAGATGTCGTGGTTATCTCCGTGCGGCGTGCGCATTGTCTGGAACGTCTTGCCGCCATCGGTCGACTTGAAGAACGACTCGGCGCCTGCGTAGACGATGTCGGCG
Organism: Acidimicrobiia bacterium; assembly: GCA_045862915.1. Taxonomy (GTDB): domain Bacteria; phylum Acidobacteriota; class Vicinamibacteria; order Vicinamibacterales; family SCN-69-37; genus SYFT01. Next base: position 9,693 of record BTVE01000008.1, on the reverse strand, counting down.
TTGGTGGGGTCGGCGCCAATCGTCGTGTAGTAGAACGGACGCTGAATCATGGCCGCCTGCTGGTTGGCCGGCGCGCCGGTGTTCGCCCACGTCATGCCCGCGTCGTCGGATCGGTAGAAGCCGCCGCCCGGCTCAGCCTCGATGAGCGCGTAGATGCGGTTCGGATTTGCGGCGGTGACCGCCAGGTTGCCCTTGCCGATCAGCTGCTGCGGAAGGCCCGTCGCGATCTTGGTGAACGTCTCGCCGGCGTCGGTGCTCTTGTAGAAACCGCCGACCGTGCCGCCGCTGATGATCGTCCAGGGCTTGCGCTCGAGGCGCGACATCCAGGCGTAGACCACGTTGGGGTTGCCCGGCTGCAGTTCGACGTCTGCCGCGCCCACCTGTTCGTCGATGTACAGGACCTTTTTCCACGACTTGCCGCCGTCGGTTGTCTTGAACACGCCGCGTTCGGCGTTCGGCTTGAACAGGTCACCCGTGGCCGAGACCCAGACGATGTCGGGGTTGGTGGGGTGGATACGGACCGCACCGATCTGGCCGGCGTTGTAGAGGCCCGAGAACGTCCACGTCTTGCCTTCGTCGGTCGACTTGTAGACGCCTCGGCCGGTGGAGACGTTGCTGCGCGCGCCATCCGAGCCCGTGCCGAGATAGATGATGTTCGGGTCAGAGTCGGCCACCGCGATGGCGCCAACCGAGCCGAGCGGCACCTGGCCGTCGGTGATAGGTGTCCACGTCTCACCGTTATTGGTGGTGCGGAACACGCCGCCGCTGGCCACGCCCATGTAGAAGGTGGTGGGCTTGGAGGGGACGCCGGTCACGGCCGTGACGCGGCCTCCGCGCGACGGACCGACCATGCGGTACGAGAGGCCCTTGAACACGTCGGAGGTCAAAGGGGTGGTCACCATCTGGCGCGCGGCCAGGGGCGTCAAGGTCAGCGCCAGCAGCAGGGCGGCCGCCGACGGAATCAGCAGGGACTTGGAGGATCGTGCCATGGCGAAATCCTACCGCCTGCAGGCCAATCGCGCCACCTCGGAGCGCGCCTCCTAAAGTAGGGCGGGCCTTCAGGCCCGCCGATCTGCGCGCCTCGAATGTAGGGAGCACTGGTCTTGAAGGTTTATGCAGTTCTGCATTATGCTGTATCGCATAATGTTGTTCCTTGACCGCGAACCGGAGCAGGCCCGGCTTGATCAGCTGCTGCGCGCCCCTGATGGTGGCCTCGGCGTGGTCACGGGCCGACGGCGCATCGGCAAGACGCGGCTGCTGGTGGAGTGGTGCCGACGGCACCACGGAGTGTATGCCGTGGCGGACCAGTCTGCCCCGGACGTGCAGCGTCGGCATCTGGCTGAAGCCGTCGCGACCAAACTCCCCGGGTTTGCAGACGTCGACTATCGCGACTGGGCCACGTTGCTCACACGGCTTGCCAGAGAAGCGGCCCGTTCCGGCTGGCGCGGACCAGTGGTCTTTGACGAGCTTCCCTACTGGGTCGGCACGTCGCCCGAACTTCCGTCAGTGCTGCAGCGCTGGATTGACCACGACGCCAAGGCTGCCCGGCTTGTGGTGGTCATGGCAGGGTCGAGCCAGCGCATGATGCAGGGCCTGGTGCTCGATCGGCAGGCGCCGTTGTTTGGCCGTGCCTCGGAGTTCTTCGAGGTGCAACCGCTCGACTGGTCCTGGATCCGGCGAGCCGCCGGACGCCTGACGCCACGCCAGACGGTGGAGTTCTGGGCCGCGTGGGGTGGTGTGCCGCGATATTGGGAGCTGGCCGCTGACGAGGCGCGTGACACCCCCAGCGCGCTCGACCGCCTGGTGCTCGACCCATCAGGCCCGCTGCATCGGGAGCCTGATCGCCTGCTGCTCGAGGAAACACCGTCGGCCTTGGAAGTGCGTCCCTTGTTGGATGCCATCGGGGGCGGGGCTCAGCGCGTGTCCGAGATCGCCGCGCGCCTGGGCCGTCCCGCGACGTCCTTGTCTCGTCCGCTTGACCGCCTGCTCGAGCTGGGGCTCGTCGTCAGGGACGTGCCATTTGGTGAACCTGCCCGCGGGACGAAGCGCTCGTTGTATCGCGTATCTGACCCCTTCACCCGGTTGTGGTTTCGCGTCGTCGCTCCGCATCGCGGGCAACTGGTGAGTGGAACGCCTGCATCTCGGTTGCGCGTCCTCGATCGATTCTGGCCCGCTCTGGTAGGCGAAGCGTGGGAACAACTGAGTCGACTCCGCCTGTCGGCATGCAGGCACCCTTTGTTGGGCGTCCCTGGTGACTGGTCGCCGGCGCAGCGGTGGTGGCAAGGGTCGGAGCCGGAGTGGGATGTCGTGGCTGAGCACAGCAGCGAGCCCCGCTTGTTGCTCGGCGAGGCGAAACTGGGCGGCAGGCTCGACCGGATCGTGGCGGAAGTCAAGGGCCGGAGGCCTCCGGCACTGCCCGCCCGCTTCGGGCAGCACGAGATCATCCGGGCCGTGTTCGTGCCTGACGCCTCACGCGTGACGAAGATCGACGATGTGGCGGTCGTGTCGCTGAGACACCTGTAGTTCCGGTCGGTTGCGGCTATGCATCGCTGCTGAACGTCAAACCACCCAGCATGAAACGTCTTCTGGTTGGCCTGGTCCTGTGCCTCTGCCTCTGTCCTGCCCGAGCGCGTGCCCAATCGACGCCTGTCCGGCTGACAGTCGGCCAACCGACGATGGTATGGCGTGCCGACCTGTTTGGTTCCCTGGCCACCTCTGCAGTTGTGCCGACCACGCGGCTCCTTGGTCTGACTGAAGACAAATCACCAACGCGGCGCAGGAACGTCGCCGTACGCGCGCTCAAGACGCTGGCGTTCGACCTTCCTGTGACGTGGTTCTTCGTCTCGTGGAATCACGAGTATGGACACATCATGCGGGCGAACGAGGCGGGAATTGAGGTCGTGCTGCGGCGGGTCGGTACGCCATGGACCTATCCTCGTTTTGACCTGATTGCCCTTGACTATCCCAGCTTCACGCGTGGCTCGATGTTCGACCTGGGCGCTGAGTCTGGTGGCCTCGAAGCGGGTTGGGTGTTGAAGGACCGGCTTGAAGATGCCGCCAGGGCTCGTCCACTGGACGCCGGCGAGGCGATGACAGCCGTCTGGGCCGGCCTCAACACGACGCTGTATGCGCACGTCAACACCCCCGACGACCTGTTTCAACAAGTAGTGCCCTCGGGTGACGTCGCCCGCTACGCGCACCAGTGGATCCTGGACTCGAGACGGTACGCGGGCTCGACTCGAGGAAGCCAATCGGAGCAGGTCACGCGGCTCCGCCGCCGAACACTGCTCAACCTGGTGGATGGAGCACTCCTGTCCAACGCCTTTGGCGTGCTTCACGACTACGTCTGGCATGGCCGTGAGACGGTGCAGACGCGGACGTTGACGGTTCGCGGAGTCCGCATCATTCCCGCCCTGCGTTATTCGTTGACACCGATCGGTCCAGAGCTGGCCGTTCGCACGACCGTGCGCTCCGGACGAACGGAGTGGAAGGCGTACTACCGATCGGCGGAGACGATCACTACCGAGGCCGCGACCGGGTTCGGTGTGCAGCATTCGAGAGTCGTGGCCGGCAGGTTTGACTCACGCCTCGACTTGGATTTCTGGCGGCAGCCATCAAGTCGGCGCGGCAGTCGGCAACTGGCCACAGTCAGTTTTCAGCCATGGACCACACAGCGCGACCGTTTCGTTGAAGTCGCCGTCGGCCGGAAGTCTGCAGGCTACCTTCAAGGTGAACCGATGAAAGCGGGCTGGCAGCTTCGCAGCACGGTTGGTTTCCATTGGTGAGCTGTTGTCTGATCCTCGCGCACCTTGCGGCTCTCGTTTCCACAGGTGCCGTACAGACGCGCGCCGTTCAGGTCCCAGTTCCTCCAGGACCCGGGGAGTGCCGACTGTCCTCGTCGGCGGCGTCGCTGCCCAGGTCCGGCGATGTAATGCCGGTCGCCTGCAATGTATCCGCACAACTGTCCTGTGACTTCGCTGGCGTAGAACCGATTGACGTCGACGTCGCCACAGTCTGCCAGGAGGGCACGCTTCCGTTGTCACCGTCGACACTGCGCTCCGGCATGGATGATGAAAGCTGGTCGCAAGTTGAATGGCTGGACTGGCCTTTCGGGTCATCGCCTCGCGTCTTGGCGGCCAGGCCATGGGCCGGATCTCCTCGACTGACCGCCGCGGAGCATCCCGACAGATTCCTTCGGTTTTATCGCCAAGGCGCATCGCCAGTCACGGTACCGGCTGGGTCGTTACCGGCAGACCGCGCATGGCGCCTTCCGGCCCCCGCGCCAGGCGGCGAGTTGTTGATCGCCGTCAAGCCTGCGGCTGTCATGCCGGTCGCGGTCCGCATCGGCCCTGCCGGATCCAAGGCAGCAGATGAGTACCCGTTCTCTGTCGACGGTCGCCTCATTCGCAGCGGCGTACCTGCGGCCGAAGTGGCCGTCATTCCCCTCTACGAGGGCGGACTTGCCGGTCAGCCGCAGTCAATCGCGATCGAGCCCGAACGTTCCACCGCACTGACACTCGAGCCGGCTGACGTTGGGCAGCTGCGGATACAACTCCAGTCCGAACTCTGCGGTTACGCCGGAACGCTTGACGTGTTGAAACTCGGCAAGACGTCGACCGGGATGACCTCCAGATCACGAATCCTGCGTCGAGCACTCGGCGTGGGATGTGAACACGTGGTGGGTGGTTTGACGCCTGGCGACTATGAAGTCCGGGCTTCGGGCGGACAGGTTGGCTTTGTGGTCACACGGGCTGTGGCGGTGGAGTCTCAGGTGGAACACGCCGTGAGTGTTTCCATGCCCGCCGTTTCAATCTCGGGGACGGTGCTGCTCAACGGGCGGCCCTACACACGGGAGGGGCTGACGATTCGCTTCTCCGAGCCCGATGCCCCGCCCACAACGGGCACGTCCGCCACAATCCTCGGCGCCGGTGCATACTCCGCGTGGCTGTCTACGCCCGGGACGTACGTCGCCCGCCTGACGACTGGCGACCTCGCGCTCACCGCCGAAACCAAGACGGTCAGCGTCGTTGAAGGTCAGAACTATCTGGATTGGTCGTTTGAGGGCGGCACGTTGACAGTGTCGGTTGAAGGATGGAACCAGGCATCGCCCGTCAATCTGACCTTCCAGCAGATAGAGGCGGATGGCTCCGGCGTGAGACAGACCAACTACACCTTGCGACCGCCCGCCGACAGTCGCCTGAACATCACCGGCCTTGCCGCCGGCACGTACATCCTGCGGGCGCAGCAGGAACTGCCCGACCGGTCCGTCCTCACGTCGTCTCCCAAGGAAGTGAGAGTGGAAGCTGACCGGTCGGTCGAGACTTCTATTGGCCTTGAATCGTACTCGCTCGAGGTGTTGGTGCAGGACACGGCAGGACAGCCGATCGCGGATGCCGTGGTTCGCACCCAACATTCGGGTGCACTGATGCAGCCGCGTCCAGGAGTCTTTCAGAGCAGGGCTGGTTCGGTCTCCTCCGGCGACTCGCTTCTGGTTCTGGCATCCGGATACGCTGCCCGGTGCATCGTGGCGTCCGGGTCGAACCAGCTGGTTGTTGTCCTCACACCGGCACCGCCCACTACAGTCGAGGTACACAGCAGCGCTCGATATGGAGTCGTGCCCGGCTTCGTCACGTCGCCCTCATCGTCGTGTCCGATTGAGCTGATGGCACTGCCCAAGACTGCGCTCGGCGTGGAGACGCGACCCGACGGCGTCGTGGTCTCAAGGTTCCTCATCGAGAACCTGCCGCCAGTAGAAGAACTGCTCTACGCGACAGCTCCGAGGGCCGCAGGTGCGCGGCTGACGCGCGACGATCGGGGCGTGGTCGTCATCACCGTGCGATAGCGGCTCACTTCAGCAGCAACAGCCCCTCGTGCATGTCCGGAGTCGGTTCCGCGGGCATGTCGAAGTCTGGATTGAGCACGGCGCAAAGTTCTCCGAGCATCATTGCCGTCGCGCCCCAGACAGGTGGGCCGTCAATCACGAAGTACGGACAGAGGATCGTCAGGCCATCACGATGCCGGCGAGCCCAGCCGACGCCGCCCTGACCGGAGAGTCGAGCCAGGGGCACCTCGAGGACGGACGCCACTTCGCGTGGTGATGGCGTGAACACCGGTCGCTCCTGCGCGATGCCGACCACGGGATGCACCACGAAGCCGCTCATGACAACCCACAAAGTCGACAGCGTGCCAACGACTTCAACCGAAGCAGGATCGACGCCCACTTCTTCATGGGCTTCTCGCAATGCAGCTTGCTGCGGCGTCTCGCCCGCATCAACGCCGCCGCCAGGCAGGCTGATCTGTCCGGGATGATGCGGAAGGTCGGAACGCCGCTCGGTGAGGACGAGTGACGGTCCCTCAGGGCCGGGATACAGCAGGATGAGAGCACCGGCCTGCCGCGCGCCGTCGGGTGTCAGCCCCGGATCCCATGACCGCAATCGAGGCCGTGGGCACAACCGCAATTGCGCCTCCCGGCCGGGCCTGACCCCCCGCAGCCGCTCCCGCACATCATCCTGCCAACTCGTCACAACGACCATTATCTGCCGATGTCGACGTGTCGAATGTCGACACGAGAACCAAATCCTCGTGTCGAACGTCTACACAAGCCATCATGGCTCGATCCACACGCACCGATCTGTTGCAGGGCACGCTCGACATGCTGATCCTGCGAACCTTGTCGCTGGGCCCCCAACACGGCTGGGCCATCGCCCAGCGCATCCAGCAGGTGTCCGAAGACGTGCTGCAGGTGAACCAGGGGTCGTTGTATCCGGCGCTGCATCGCCTTGAACTTCAGGGCTGGATCGCCGCCGACTGGGGAGTGTCCGACACGAACCGGCAGGCAAAGTTCTACCGCCTGACCCGCACGGGCCAGAAACAACTGCAAACCGAAGCCGCCAACTGGGAGCGCATCACCGCCGCCGTCGCGCGCGTGATGTCGATGTCGTAAGTGTCGCTCCGCGGACTCTGGCAACGTGTGCGGTCGCTGCTGCGGCCTGGACGTGTGGACGATGAGATCGCGAGGGAAATTGCGTTCCACCTCGAGATGGAAGCCAAGGCGCGAGGTGAGGCCGGACTGTCGCCAGACGAAGCGCAGCGTGAAGCACGACGAAGGTTTGGGGGCGCCACTCAAGTGCGCGAGGAGGTACACGACGTGCGAGGAATGACGTTCTTCGAGATGCTTCGTCAGGACCTGAAGTGTGGCCTGCGCACCCTGCGACGATCGCCCGGCTACACCACCGCCGCGATTCTCATTCTCTCGCTCGGCATAGGCGCCAACACCGCGATGTTCTCCGTGTTGAACGGCGTGTTGCTCAAACCTTTGCCCTTCACCGATGGCGACGAACTGGTGCTCGTACAGCATCAGGCGAAAGCCAGTCGCTTTCCGAACGTCGGCGTCTCGATCCCGGAGCTCAACGGCTATCGCCAGCGGGCGTCGCTGGTGCAAGACCTGGTCGAGTACCACAGCATGTCGTTCACGCTCCTCAACCAGGGAGAGCCGGACCGCGTGAACACCGGTGTCGTCGACGCCGGCTTCTTCGACATGCTCGGCATCCGCCCCATACACGGCCGCGCGTTCCTCGCGACAGACGATGACCTTGGCGCGGAGGCGGTGTTGATCCTCAGCCACCGGTATTGGGTCGAGAAGTTCGGGGCCGATCCCAAGGTGATTGGCCGTGTGCTCGAGATGAACAACCGTCCGCACACCGTCGTGGGCGTGCTGCCGGACTTTCCTGAATATCCCCGCCACAACGACGTGTACATGCCGACCTCTGCATGTCCCTTCCGTGCTGGCGCCGAGCAGAACCAGGTCACGATTGGGCATCGCGCATTCGCGTCGCTCACAGTCATCGGCCGCCTGAAGGACGGACGATCCCCCGAAGCCGCCGCTGCAGAGCTGGCCGCCATTGCCGCGTCGTTCGAGCAGGAACATGCTGGGGACTATCAGCGTGCCGGTGTGCAGGGGCTCTCCACAGGTGTGCGCCACATGCACGATCAGTTGACTGCCGACGTGCAGGGCCTGACGTGGATGTTGTCCGGCGTGACGCTGCTGGTGCTGATCATCGCGTGCGCGAATGTCGCCAATCTGTCGCTGGCGCGTACGACCGCGCGTGAACGCGAGCTGGCGGTGCGCGCAGCGCTCGGCGCCGGCCGCAGTCGCCTGCTGCGCCAACTGCTCACCGAGAGTCTGTTGCTGGCCCTGTGTGGCGGCGCCATCGGCATCGGCCTTGCCTGGGTCTCTCTGGATCTGCTCGTGCAGTTTGTCGGTAGGTTCACCGCGCGCACGAGCCAGATCGAGATTGATGCGACGGTGCTCGCTTATTCGGTGGCAGCGGCCGTGCTCTCGGGCCTGGTCTTCGGAATTGTCCCGGCGCTGGCGGCGCGACGCAACCTGGTGTCGTCAATGAGACTGGGCGGCAGTCAGACCGGCGAGACACCACAACGGCAGTACACGCGGTCGGCGCTGGTCGTTGCGCAAGTGGCCGTGTCGAGTGTGCTGCTGGTGGGTGCCGGCTTGTTGCTCGAAAGTGCGTGGCGGCTGGCGGCCGAGCCACTCGGGTACGACGGAGATCGTGTGTTGACGGCAGCGTACTTCGGCAATTTCTCGCTGCAGCAGCAACCCGGCGCGCAATTTGATACGCAGTTGCTCGAGCGATTGCGCGCGATTCCCGGCGTCACCGCTGCCGCCACCACAAACGCGGTGCCCCAGTCGGCCATCAGTCCCGGCCAGGCACCTTTCGACATCGCCGGACGTCCCCCACGGGATGGCGAGCGACGCGTGGCGGATCTGAACGTCGCTAGTGACGGCTATTTCGAAACGCTCGGCATCTCGGCGCTGGCTGGGCGCACGCTGACCACGAGCGACACGGCGACGTCACCTCCCGTCGCTGTGATTAACGCATCGATGGCGAAGTACTGGGAAGGCGCCGATCCGGTCGGTTCGATCTTTCAGATTCCAGGAGGCAATGGCCAGCCACTGGACGTCACGGTGGTGGGCGTCGTTCCGGACTTCCGGCTTTACAGCGCGGATCAGGAGCTGCAGATCCCCGCCCAGTTCTACCTCCCGTCGTCGCAGAACGGCGGATTTGCCGGACGTGTGATGATTCGCACGGCTGGTGATCCGATGACGTTTGTGCCCGCACTCAAGGAGGCCGTGCACGGCGTCAACGCCGGCGTTCCGGTTGAGGAGGTCCAAACGCTGGCGGACCTTCGAGATGAGCGTCAGGCGTCGCCGCGGTTGACGACGGCGCTGCTGTCGATCTTCGCGGTGACGGCGCTGACGATCACGTTGGTGGGACTGGCCGGCGTGATCGCGACATCGGTCAGCCATCGCACGCGAGAGTTTGGATTGCGACTGGCGCTGGGCGCCTCACCACGCAGCGTGGTCGCGATGGTGGTGCGGCAGGGCGCGTGGATGGTCGGCCTCGGCCTCGTCGCCGGCATCGCCGGCGCCATCGGCCTCAGCCAGGTGCTGTCGGCGTATCTCTACGAGACACAGCCGACAGATCCGTCGGCGTACCTCGCGGTGGTCGCGGTGTTTCTGGTGGCCGGCGCGCTGGCGTGCCTGGGACCGGCACGCCGCGCGACGGGGATTGACCCGCTGGCGTCACTGCGCAGCGAGTGATCATCGTCGGCGGGGCTAAAGCCCCGCCCTACGGCTGTCTCCTGTCGGCGGGCCTGAAGGCCCGCCCCACTGCT
>BTVE01000007.1:0-88235 GCA_045862915.1 Acidimicrobiia bacterium | reverse complement strand
AACTGCTGGCCGTCGATGCCTCGTCGGGCGCGACACCTCCCGATCGTCCGGTGATCCCGGCAGCTGTCGTGGCGGCGTTGCCGGAGCGGCTGCGCAACGCACAACCCGCGTTTGCGGCCACCGGAGGCCTGCACGCGGCAGCCCTCTGCACGCAGGACGGGTCGTTCCTGCACCTGCGCGAAGACGTCGGCCGCCACAACGCCGTCGACAAAGCCATCGGCGCGTGGTGGCAGGCCCCCGCCCCACACACGTCACCCCTGGTCCTGCTGGTGAGTGGGCGGGTCGCGTACGAAATCGTCCAGAAGGCCGCACGTGTGGCCGTCCCCGTGATCGTGGCGGTTGGAGCGCCGACGTCGCTGGCCGTTGAGGCAGCGCGGTCCGCTGGACTCACGCTTGTGGGCTTCGCGAGGGCCGACCGCTTCAACGTGTACACGTTCCCTGAGCGCGTCGGCTGACGCTGGGGAATTCCCCGCTATTCCACCGGGTTTCTCCCCGGCCGCGCCTGCCCTGTGCGGGGTGTTCCGCGGGAAAACCATCGACTCGCCCGGCAAGGATCGTGCACACCACAGCGGTGCGACTCGACCATGACGATGCGCGTGCTGTTTTCCGTCGTGCTACTGATGTGGGGCATCTCCATTGGGCTGACCTCGGCTCCTGCCCCGTTGTCTCCCGCGCCGTCCGCAGGTACCCTCCTCCCTGGACCAGCGGCCCCCGCACCGGTGACACGTCAGGACAATGATGCCTGCCTCTCCTGCCATGATGATCCGGAGGTTGAGGCGGAAGACGGGCGCTCGGTCGTCGTTGTCGGGTCGCGATATGCCGAGTCGGTGCACGGCGGCCTGGAGATGGACTGCACGGCCTGCCACACCGATCTCGAGCGCGCCGAACTCCCGCACGAGCCGAAGCTGCAGAAGGTCGACTGCTCGTCGTGCCACGAAGAAGCCGTCGCCGCCTACGACGTCAGCATCCACGCCGTCGCGCGGCGTCAGGGCAACGGCAGCGTATCGGCCACGTGTGTCGATTGCCACACGGCGCACTACACACGCGCCTCCACCGACCCCGAGTCCCCGACCTACCCGCTGAACCTGCCGGCGACCTGCAGCAAGTGCCACGGCAACGCCGACGTCATTGCCAAGGGCCACATTGCCGCCGGCAACGTGTCGGCGCAGTTCAACGACAGCATCCACGGCCGCGCCATCACGCGCAGCGGCCTGCTCGTCTCGGCCAACTGCACGTCGTGCCACGGCGCGCATGACGTTCGCAAGAAGGACGACCCGCAGAGCCGCGTCTTCCGCGCAAACATCCCCCAGACGTGCGCGACCTGCCACGAAGGCATTCAGGCGCAGTTCTCCCGCGGCGCACACGGACAGGCGCTCGCCTCCGGCAACACCAAGGGTCCGGTGTGCACCGACTGTCACTCGGCCCACCAGATTCAGCGCGCGGACGCGGCGTCCTGGCGGCTCGACACCATCACGGAATGTGGCACCTGCCATGCGGACAAGATCCGCACGTATCGCGATACGTTCCACGGACAAGTGACGTCGCTCGGGTTCGTCCGCACCGCGAAGTGCGCGGACTGCCACGGCGCACATGAAGTGCATCCCAAGTCGGACGCGCGCTCCATGGTGTCGCCCGAGCGGGTCCTGCAGACGTGCCAGAGCTGCCACGCGGATGCGACGCCGTCGTTCGCGCAATACGACCCACACGCCGATCGCAATGACAAGGAGCGCAACCCCGAACTGCACTTTGCCGCGCGTGCGATGCACGGCCTGCTGTTCGGCGTGTTCGGGTTCTTCGGCGTCCACGCGTTGTTGTGGCTGCCGCGCAGCATGGCCGAACGACGCCGCAGGAACCGGGAACCCCACGCATGAGTACGCAGCGCTACATTCGCCGCTTTGAGGCCACCGATCGCATCCTGCACGGTCTGCTGATGGTGAGCTTTCTCGGTCTGGCCGCCACAGGCCTGCCGCTGATCTTCAGTGATGAGACCTGGGCACGGCGGCTCGTGGCGCTCATGGGCTCATTCGAAGTTGCCGGCTGGCTGCATCGCGTTTGCGCAACACTGCTCATTGGTGTCTTTGTGTTTCACCTTGGACGACTCACCCGTCGTCTCATCCGCGATGGCGACTGGGGCATCTTCTGGGGCCCCTCGTCGATGGTGCCGCGGCCGAAGGACCTGCAGGATCTGGTCGGCCACGTGAAGTGGTTCGTCGGGAAAGGACCACGACCCGAGTTCGACCGCTACACCTACTGGGAGAAATTCGACTACTGGGCCGTGTTCTGGGGCATGGGCATCATCGGCGCCTCCGGCCTGCTGCTGTGGTTTCCCATGTTCTTTTCGCAGTACGTGCCCGGCTGGGTCTTCAACATCGCCCTGCTGATTCATGGCGAAGAGGCCTTGCTTGCCGTCGGATTCATCTTTACGATGCACTTCTTCAACGGTCACCTGCGGCCGGAGAAGTTTCCGATGGACCGGGTGATCTTCACCGGACAGGTGTCGGAAGCAGAGCTGAAGGAAGAACGGCCTGCTGAATATGCCCGGCTGGTGGCGGAAGGAACACTCGACTCGCTGCGTGTCGAGAAGGCCGACCCCGGACTGGAGCGGTTCGGGACGATGGTCGGCACGGTCGCCGTGACCATCGGGCTGAGCCTTGTCGCCCTGATTGTGTACGCGGTATTGACCTGATGACTCGACTCCCATTTCTCAGACATCCCATCTCGTTCGTCGGCGCGCTGGTCACCACGTTCAGTGCCGCGCTGTTCCTGATCTTTTTTGTCGCCGACTCGCTGGGCATGCACACCAATCCCTACATGGGCATGGTGTTCTTCATCGTCCTGCCCATCTGTTTTGTCGCCGGACTGCTGCTGATCCCGTTTGGTGTGTGGCGTCAACGGCGGAGGGTTGCGGCCGGCAAAGCCGAGGCGATGTGGCCGACGCTGAACCTCAATGCGCCCAGACATCGGAAGATCACGGCGCTCGTGCTCGTGTTGACCTTCGTCAACGTCATCATCGTGTCGCTGGCCGCGTTCTCCGGCCTCCACTACATGGACTCCACCGAGTTCTGCGGCACCGTCTGCCACGAGGTGATGGAACCGCAGCACACGGCGTTCCAGGCGAGCGCGCACGCGCGTGTCGGGTGTGTCCAGTGCCACATCGGCCCCGGCGCGTCCTGGTTCGTGCAGTCGAAGTTGTCGGGCACCAGACAGGTCTTTGCGGTGACGCTGAACACGTTCTCGCGACCAATTCCCTCGCCTGTGCACAACCTGCGCCCGGCCCGTGAGACCTGTGAACAGTGCCACTGGCCGGAGAAGTTCCATGGCGACAAGGTGGTCTCACGCATGGAATACGCCGATGACGAGGCAAACACGCCGACCGAGACCGTCCTCCAGCTGCACGTGGGTGGTGGCAGCGACGAGCTGCGCAAGGCCACCGGCATCCACTGGCACACGAGCGCCTCGAGCGTGATCGAGTACGTCGCCACGGATGCCAAGCGCGAGCAGATTCCCTACGTGAAGGTCACCGACCGCGACGGCACGGTGCGCGAATATTTTGCGGAAGGTGTCACGCCGGAGGAGATTGCCAAGGGTGAGCAGCGACGGATGGACTGTGTGGACTGCCACAACCGCACCGGTCATCCATTTGCGACATCACCGCACAAGGCCGTGGACACCGCGCTGTCGGCCGGCATGATGCCCGCCGACCTGCCATTTGCCCGTCGCGAGAGTGTGGCCGCGCTCACCGAGACCTACGACTCGAAGGCGGCGGCCCTTGACGCGATCGCCGCCAAGCTGCGGGGGTACTATCGCGACCAGCAGAACGGCATCTACATGACCCGGCGGCAGGACGTCGAACGTGTCGTCGCCGCCACACAGGACATCTACCGGCGCAACGTCTTCCCCTCAATGCAGGTCGGGTTCGGCACGTACTCGAACAACCTGGGCCACATGGACTTCCCCGGCTGCTTCCGTTGCCATGACGACAGCCACTCCACACGCGACGGCCGCGTGATCAGCCAGTCGTGTGATCTCTGCCACGAGATCAAATGACGAGATGACGAGATGACGAGGTTTGCGCGGTGACGAGGGGGGAAGTGGGGCGGGGCCTTTAGGCCCGCCGCTCCGCGCAGACGGGAAGAGGACGCCCCGTGGGGCGTCCTCCCCTGGGCCTTACTTCTTGAGCGACAACATGTAGGCGACGAGCGCGTCCAGATCAGCCGGCGACATCTTGTACGGCTTCATCTTGACCTTCGGCGCAGGCGTGGTCTTGCTTGCCGCATGCATCGGGACGGGGTCGACAATCCACTTGCGGATGTCGGCTTCCGACAACTTCGTGCCGACGCCGGCGAGGTCACTCTTACTGCCCGCCCCTCCGATCTTGTGGCACGTGCCGCACTTGTGCGCCGCGTACACCGTCTTGCCTGCCTCGATCTTGGCGGCGTCCTGGGGCGTCGGCGCCCCCGCTGGGCCGGCCGCAACCACCCACCCGCTCATGACGAGGATTCCTGCCAACGTTCCCACAACTCTACGCATACACAAACTCCTTGGCGGGACAAGATAGCAGAAGCCATGCCAGCAGCCACCCAGCCGGAATGGCCCGGAAGAACGGCCTGCCTGGGCCCGGGTTTTTGACCTGCGGTAAACTCTCCGGCAGGGCTCAGGGGTATTTCCCACCATGAACCACGTCACCGCTCCGGCAACACTTCTCGGGCCTCTGGAATGGCGAGTCCTGGACGCCCTCTGGCGACGGGAGACACCGGCAACTGTCCGCGACCTGCAGCCGGACTTTCCCGACATCGCATACACGACGATCATGACGACCCTGGATCGCCTGTATCGCAAGTCCGTGCTCGCGCGCACGAAGGAAGGCCGGGCGTTTGTGTATGCCCCGCGCCAGAGCCGCGCCGCTTTTGATTCGCAGCGCGCCACGCTCGCGCTGCTGACCGCCGTCGAACGGAGCGGCGGTGCCCGGCCGGTGCTCTCCTGTTTCGTGGACGCCCTCGCCGACCACGACTCCAGCCTGCTCGACGAACTCGACGCGCTCGTGCGCGCCCGGCGTGCCGACGCCGCTGAGGACACGGACCAGCACTGATGGACTTCCTGCTGCGCTGCGTCGTCTTGTCGTTGTCGGCTGCTGCCACGGGCTACGTGGCCGGCGCAGTCGTCTCGGCAGTCCGGCTGTCGCGCGGCCTGCGGGCCGTCACGCCGTCATCGGTCGCCGACGAGATCCTCACACTCCGGCTCCTGCCCCTGTGGGGCGTCGTCGCCGCGCTGGTGTTTGCCGTCATCGGGCTGGCCCGGTTTGAGTCGCGCGACGGCGACGAAACGATTGGCTGGGTGCTGCGGTCGCTGGCGGCCGGCGGCGCATTGCTGGTGGCGGGCAGCGTGGCCCACCTGGCCCTGCAGCAATGGCGGACGATGCGCCTGTGGCAGGCGTGGCGCAGGACGGCACGGCCCGTCCACTTCGACGGCGTCACCATCCCCGCGTGGCAGATCGACGCGGGAATTCCGATCGTGGCGGTCATAGGCGTCGTTCGACCGCGCCTGGTCATCGACACCTCCGTCCTCCGCCACTGCGATGCCGCGGAACTCGCCGCCATCGTCGCCCACGAGTGCGGCCACCTGCGGCGTCGCGACAACCTTCGCCGCCTGCTGTTTGGCGCCATGCCGGCTCCATGGATGCCGGCCCACCTGCACGAACGCTGGCGCGAAGCCACCGAGCAGGCCGCGGACGATCTCGCCGCCGCGCAGTCGGACGCGCGCGTGCATCTCGCCTCGGCCCTCGTGCGTGTGGCGCGCCTCGCCCAGCACGTTCCCACGCGGCAGGCCTGGCCTGCCTACCTGCCGGCCAGCGCGTTGTATCGCGGAGAGGCTCTGGAGCAACGCGTCAAGCGCCTGCTCACCACACCCAACGATGTACCGGCGGGCAGCCGCCGTATGAGTGTGACCGTTGGCGTCATCGCTGTCGCCCTCGCATTCGCAGCGCAGCGTCAGGTCCACGACGTCATGGAACGGATCGTCGCGCTCCTGCCCTGATACCGGGGCCCCATATCTACGCGCACTGGTAGTAACGCCTGCCGGTGCCTACACTGCCGGAATGCACCTTCGTCGGGTTCTTGCGCTTGTGCTCGTCCTGTCGGTCACAGTCCTCTCCGCAGCCGAAGCATTCACTGGACGCGTCGTCAGGAAAGGCAGCGGCGCACCAGTCGCGGGCGCCGAAGTCATGGTCGTCGGCCTCACGGGTTCGGTGAAAACAGACGCCGACGGTCGCTTCACCTGGTCTCCCTCCCCCGCCGTGCCGTTTGAAGTCATCGTCATTCTGCCCGGGGGCAACGTCAACCGGCCGGTTCTCGTCCGGACACTGAACTCCGGAGACATCACCATTGAAGTCGAGGCGCTGTTGAATGAGGCGGTGACGGTCACCGCAGGCGTTGCGCCGAGCATCGATGCGGCGGCCGGCGCCGGAATGACGATGCTGTCGGGGCGTGACATCGAGGTGCGCACGCCTGCCAACCTGAACCAGGCGCTGGAGAACGTGCCCGGCGTCAACCAGGTCTCCGAGGGCCAGGCCGCCGTGCCGGCAGTCCGCGGCCTTGCGCGTGGCCGCACACTCATCCTGATCGACGGTGCGCGCGTGACGTCCGAACGGCGTGTGGGGCCAAGCGCGACATTTCTCGATCCCGCTGTTGTTGAAGGGATCGATGTTGCCCGCGGCCCGGGCACCGTGGCCTACGGCTCGGATGCTTTTGGCGGCATCATCTCGGTGCGCACGCGGCGACCCGTCTTCACAGAGAGCTGGACGGGACGGTTGACGGGCACGATTGGCGAAGGCATCCCCGATCGCCGTGGAAATCTCGAACTCTCGCGCGGCTGGGGCACGGGCGGCCTCGTCATCGGCGGCCACGTGCGCGACGTTGAGGATTACGACGGCCCGGAGGCACCGGTGCTCAACTCCGGCTGGTCGGATCGCGGATTCCTCGCGCGACTGGAACAACAGGCCGGCCGAGGGGTGATCTCGTTCGGCTGGCAGAGTGACTTCGGCCGCGACATCGAACGTCCACGGAACAACTCGAGCGTCACCCGCTTCTATTACCCGTTCGAGAATTCCCACCGCGCGACGGCGTCGTACGAGATCGCGCGCCTGGGAACGCTGGACACGCTGAAGGTCCAGGGATTCTTCGGTACGTTCGAACAACGCACCGATCAGGACCGCCATGCCACGGCGACATCGGCGCGGCGCATCGAGCGCGCGGACATCAGCGCGAAGGACTTCTCACTGCGCGCCGTCGGCGAAAAATCGGTTGGTCGCGCGCGCTTCGAGTTCGGCGCCGACATCAACGGCCGCTTTGGACTGGAGGCCCACGACATCAACATCGCCTACGACCTCGCCGGCAACGAGACCTCATTCACCGACAACCTGTCCACCGAATCGGCACGCCGTATCGACACCGGCCTGTTCGCGCAGGTGGACGGCCGAGTCACGCCTCGTGTGCTGCTGTCGGGCGGCGCTCGTGTGGACGCCGTCAAGACCACCAACACGGGCGGCTACTTCGGCGACCAGTCGGTGTCACACGAGGCTCTCTCGGGTTTTGGTGCGGTGGTGGTCGGGCCGTTCAACGGCGTGTCCTTCTCGGGCATGGTGTCGCGCGGCTTCCGCGACCCGACGATCTCCGACCGCTTCTACCGTGGTCCCACGGGCCGCGGATTCATCACCGGCAATCCCGACCTCGATCCGGAGACGAGCCTGCAGTTCGACCTCGGCATGCGCTACACACGCCAGGGCTTCCGTCTGGCCGTGTACGCCTATCACTACGACATCACCGATCTGGTCGAACGCTACTCGACCACGACCGATTTCTTCTTCTTCCGCAACCGGGGTGAGGCTGAAATCCGCGGTCTTGAGTTGGAGGCGCAGGCCGAACTCGGCCAGGGCTTCTCGCTTGAACTGGCCGGACAGACCGCGCGCGGCAAGGCGGTCGGCGAAACGGCTGCTGCGGGCAACACCGAAGCGTGGCTGGATGACATCGCGCCCGACATGGCCTCGGCGACGCTCCGCAAGAGCCTGCTCAACAAGGGTTCGGCGCACGTGCGAGTCGCCGTGTTCCGCGATGACGTCCGGAACGGCCCGAGCGAAATTGATGCGCCCGGGTACACGTTGCTGGATGCCGGCGCCTCCTGGTGGCTGACGCCCAACGTGGAACTGCGCGCGCTCGGACGCAATCTGCTCAATGACACCTACTACGCGAGCCCGGATGCGCGCTTCGTGTTTGCGCCCGGCCGTAACGCAAGTCTCACGGCGGTCGTGCGCTTCTAATAAAATTCAGGGGTGTTTCGGAAGTTGTTCGGGCGGTCTGCGCCGCCCGCTCCAGATGTCAGCGGCTGGTGGTCCAGCGCGAACGATGTCGCCAAGGCCCCCTCACGTGACGCCATTGAAGCGCTGCGCGCACAGAAGACCGACCCGGCAATCGCACCCGACATCGCAGAAGCCCAGGACGAGTTCCTCGACGCCCTCGACGCCCTGCTGACGCTGCCGGCACGTGAGTCTCTTCCAGCAGTGCCGACGCAACACCGTGTCATTGGCGCCGATACGTGCCACTACATCGCTCCCGCAAGCCTCGGCGAACAGCTCGATGGCGGCGGCAAGGTATTTGTCACATCGGCGAGGCTGATTCTCGTCGCCGGGGGCGTACACGCCTGGGCCTGGCACACGGTGGCGTCCATCGTCCGTCAGGAACGTGACCTGACCCTCACCGTGCGCGGCCGAGCCCCGGTCGTCCTGCGCTTCAACAGCTACGAACACGCCCTGATGGTCAATGCGATGGCCGAACGCCTGCGCCGCCCGGCATAATGCTGGCTGTGCCAGTTGTCCTTGGTTCCGACATCCTCGCCGATCGCGCCCTTCTGAAAGGCCGCACGATCGGCATCGTCTGTAATCCCGCCTCGATCGACGCGCAGTTCAGGCACGTCATCGACCGGCTCGAAGCCTCCGGCGTCCGTGTCGGCGCGATCTTCGGTCCGCAGCACGGCTTCCGTTCCGACCTGCAGGAAAACATGATCGAGTCGCCGCATGGCGACGATGCGTCGCGGGGAGTGCGGGTGTATTCGCTGTACAGCGAGACGCGTGTGCCGACAGTCGAGATGCTCGCCGGCCTCGATGCGCTGGTCATCGACCTGCAGGACGTCGGCACCCGCATTTACACCTACATCTACACGATGGCCAACTGCCTGACCGCCGCGGCGGCTCAGGGTCTTCCCGTGATCGTGTGTGACAGGCCGAATCCCATCGGCGGCCACCTGGTGGAGGGGCCGATGCTGGTCGATGGGTTCCAGTCGTTTGTCGGGCAATACCCCATTCCGATGCGCCACGGCCTCACGATTGGCGAAGCGGCGAAGTTGTTCAACGAGCATTTCGGCATCGGCGCCAAGCTGGAAGTGGTGGCGATGCAGGGCTGGTCGCGGTCGCAGTGGTGGGAGTCCACCGGCGTGCCGTGGGTGCTGCCCTCACCCAATATCCCGACTGTGGAGTCGTGTGTCGTCTATCCAGGAACCGTGTTGTTTGAAGGCACGAACATCTCGGAAGCGCGCGGCACGACCAAACCGTTCGAGTTGTGCGGCGCCCCGTGGGTGCGTTCGCCCGAGCGCTTCTGCGACGACCTCAACGCGCGCGGGCTGCCCGGTGTCGTCTTCCGCCCGCACGCGTTTGAACCTGTCTTCCACAAACATGCGGGCACGCTGTGCGGAGGGTGTCAGATTCACGTGACGGACCGGGAGACGTTCCGCGCTGTGGAAACGGGGATGGTGCTGATTGAGGCGTTCCGCGCCGCTGCGCCTGACCAGTTCCAGTGGCGGCAGCCGCCCTACGAGTATGAATACGTGATCCCGCCGATCGACATCCTGTACGGATCGGCGGCACTGCGCGAGGGACTTGAAGCCGGTATCGGCGCATCAGAACTGGCGCGCGGGTGGGAAAAAGAAATGGCGGCTTTCGCCGCCATTCGATCGAAATTTCTTGTCTACGGAGAGTAGCCAGCAGGTCGTAGACAGAAGGAACTCAATTTTTGCTGAGTTCCTACTGTCTATTGCCTCTTGGCTACTCTCCCGACAGGTGCCCTACTTGTCCTGCAGCGGTCGCACGTAGAACGACTGCGCGGGGCCGGTCGGTGCAAACGTGCCGTTGATGACCTTACCGATCGCTGCCGTGTAGCGGCCGGGTGCCACAGGCTGTCCACCGCCACCACCACGGCCGCCGCCGCGGCCGCCGCGGCCACCGGGGCCTGCACCAGCCGGCGGGGCGGGAGGCGCACCCGCGAGGTTCCACGCAACACGCTGCACACCGGGCTCACCGTTGAGTTCGATCCGCCGCACTTCCGAGCCGCTGGAGTCGCGAATCGCGATGACCCACTCGCCGGCCGCTGCCTTGTCACGCAGGTGATAGGTGAGCAGCGCGCCGTACGGCGGGTTCTCCGCCGTCCAGTCACCGTCGGCCGCGCCGAGCTGTCCGCGCATGGGGAACTGATAGGCGTGCCGCAGCGGCAGCAGACGCGCGTCTTCCGACAGCGCCTGCGCCGAGACGCCGCGCAGCGGGCTGTAATCGTCGAGCAGATAGAAGCTGCGACCAAAGGTGCCCAGCGCCAGGTCGTTCTCGCGCTTCTGGATGTCGAGATCGCGCACCTGGATGGTCGGAATGCCGCCCTTGAGCTGTGTCCAGTGCGACCCGCCGTCCACCGTGAAGAACAGGCCGAACTCGGTGCCGGCAAAGATCAGGTTGCCGTTGATGTGGTCCTGATTCACGGCAAACACACCGCCGCGCTGCGGCAGGTTGCCGGCGATGCTGCGGAACGTGCGGCCGCGGTCATCACTGCGCAGCAGGTACGGCTTGAAGTCGCCGCGCTGCCAGTTGTACATCGAGACGAACACCACGTTGACGTCGCGCGGCGACGGCGCCACGTCGGTGACGTAGGTACCAGCGGGCACGCCGGGGAATGATTCGACACGGCGCCAGTTCAGGCCGCCGTCTTCGCTCACCTGCAACAGACCATCGTCTGTGCCGGCGTACAGCAGTCCTTCCAGGAGCGGCGATTCGTCGATCGCGACGATGTTGCTGAGCGCTGTGGTCGCGCGGTTCCAGGACACGGTCGTCTGGGGATTCCACATCTTGCCCATGATTTCGATTTCGGCCGGGTCGAGGTTCCGCGTGAGATCGCCGCTGATGCGTGTCCACGAGTCGCCGCGGTCATCGGTGCGATAGACGAAGTTGGTCGCCCAGTAGAGACGTGTCGGGTTGTGTGGACTCACGAAATAGGGCGTGTCCCAGTTCGCGCGTTCATTCGGGAACCCGCCACCGCCGCGTCCGCCCGCGGCTGCCGTGGGAATTTCGCTGCCGTCCATCGCCCGGGTGTTGTTCGGGTTGGGGCGGATGCTGGTCGACTGCCCTGTCCGGAGATCAAGACGCTGCACGGAGCCGTTCTGGGATGTCGCGTACGTGAAGTTTGGATCCTCCGGATCGCTGCGCGTCGTGAACCCGTCGCCGCCACCCGTGCGATACACATCGCTTGTGCGCAGGCCAACGTTGTTCTGCGACCGATGCGGCGTGCAGAACGAACCGTTGTCCTGCGTGCCGCCGCACACGTTGTAGAACGGCAGCATGTTGTCGACCGACACGCGGTAGAACTGCGAGATCGGCAGGTTCGTGAAGTGACGCCACGTCCGGCCCTCGTCGTACGACTCGTACAGACCGCCGTCGTTGCCGAGGACGATGTGGTTCTTGTCCTGCGGGTTCGGCCAGATCACGTGATGGTCGACGTGCACACCGGGCGTCGGGAACGTGCGCCAGGTGCGGCCGCCGTCCGTGCTCCATTCGAGGTTCGTGCTCATCGCCCACACCGTGTCCGGCCGGATGGGATCGACGAAAAACTCGTTGTAGTAGCCGGGGTCGGCGTTCATGTACCACTGGGCGTCGCCCTGTGCGCCCTCCTGCGCCTCTTCTTCGACGGCTTCTTCAGCAGCCGGCGACACTTCGTCGTCAGCCGCGCCGCCGCCACGTCCCTGTCCAGGGGCACGACGGCCCACGCGCGCCCACGTGGCGCCCGCATCGTCGGACCGGTAGAAGCCGCGTTCGTTGGCGAGCGCTTCGATCATCGCGTAGACACGCGTCGGCTTGACCTTGCCGTCAGCCGCGATGTTGATGCGCCCCATGTCACCGGTCGGCAGTCCGCCGCCGAGCTTCGTGAACGTCCGGCCCGCATTCGTGGACTTGTAAATGCCGCTCTCAGGCCCGCCGCCGACAAACTGCCCCGTCGCGCGCCGACGCTGCCACATGGCGACGTAGACGATGTCGGGGTTGGCGGGATCGAGGATGACCTCGTTCGCGCCGGTGTCGGGCGAGATGGTGAAGATGGCATTCCACGTCTTGCCGCCGTCGGTGGTCTTGTAGAGGCCGCGGTCGCCACCCGAGGACCAGAGCGGCCCCTGCGCGGCGACATAGACGACGTTCGAGTCGCGCGGGTCGATGACCAGATTGCCGATGTGCTCGGAGTTCTGGAGCCCCACACGGGTCCACGTCATGCCGGCGTCTGTCGACTTGTAGACGCCGTCACCGAACATCGAGCTGCGGGGGTTCGAGTTTTCACCCGTGCCCAGCCAGACGATGTTGGAGTTCTTGGGGTCGACCTTGATGCAGCAGAGGTTGAACGACCCGTAGTCATCAAACGTGGGCGTCCAGGTGATGCCGCGGTTCTCGCTTTTCCACACGCCACCGGCCGCGGTGGCCACGTAGTAGATGTTCGGATTTTTGGGGTCGACATCGAAGTCGGCAACACGACCCGAAAAGCGGGTCGGTCCCAGACTGCGCAACTCCAGCCCCTCGAAAGTGGCGGCGTTGAGACGTTCGCTGGACGGCGCCTGTTGGGCATACAGGCCGGCGGCCACGCTGAACGCCATCATCGACAGGACAACGGTCATTCGGGATTTCATGGGCAGGGCTCTCCTTGGGGGGTTCCTACGACCTGCGGCCGGAGTGTGCTTACGAAAGGCGGCGGGGCTGAAGCCCCGCCCTACGTTTCGTGTAGGGCGGACCTTCAGGCCCGCCGATCCGCTACTGGCCGCCCGCCATCTTCTTCCAGGCGGCTTCGTACGCGTCCACGTTCTCGAGCGTGACGATGTCGACGCCGGAGTTCACGATGGGATTCGCCGGTGGCGCGCCGCCGGTGGCCAGGCCATGCACGAGTTTGATCGACTCTTCACCCCAGCCGAAGTACTTCTGGCCAAGCAGGACCTGCACCTTGCCGTCACGCAGCAGCTGCAGGGCGGATTCGACCGTATCAAACGACACGAACTTCGTCGTCGGAGGCACGGGCGTCAGGGCGTTGGCGCTGAAGACGGGCCAACCGCCGACTGAAATCCATGCGCCAAGGTCGGGGTAGCGGTTGGTGCCGGTCGCGATGATCTCGCCGGTGCGCACGCTGTCTTCCTTGATGTCGTAGGTTTCAACGATGGTGATGTCGGGATATTTCGACAGCACTTCACGCGCGCCCTCGAGGCGACGCGCGAGGTTGTTGGCGCCGAGGCTGGTGATGAACGCGACCGTACCCTTGCCGCCGAGCAGCTTGGCGGTCTCCTCACCCATGATCCGGCCAGATTCGAGGTCGTCCACACCGTAGAAGGCGGCGCGCTTGGAGTCGGGTGCATCCGAGTCCCAGGTCACGACGGGGATACCTGCCTCGACGGCGCGATCGATCGTGGAGGTCAGGAAGCTGGCGTTGAGCACCGAGATGGCGATGCCGTCCACCTTCTGTGTGATGAACGACTCGAGGATCTCCTTCTGTCGCAGTTCGTCCGCGCGATCCGGTCCGCGGTAGATGACTTCGACGCCCAGTGCCTGCGCCGCACGTTCACCACCAATGCGCGCGTAGTCAAATACTGGAATATCGAGCGACTTGGGAATCAGCGCGTACCGCTTCTTCGCCGGCGCCTGGTCGCCACCACTACACGCCGCCGCCACACTCACGGCCACCACCACACCCAGCATCAGCAGTTTCTTCATCATGCTCCCCACATCAGCCCACCGGCCAACCAGCCCACCTATTTGCTTCTCTTCACAAGGACCTGGTCCATCACCACGATGATGATGACCGCAAGGCCCACGATGACGCGGTCGTAGAACGTCGCGCCTGGAATCTGCGGCAGCGCGTTTCGCAGCACACCAAAAATGAGCGCGCCAAGCACCGCCCCTGCCACCGAGCCGCGACCGCCGGTCAGGCTGGTGCCGCCGACGACCGCTGACGCGATGATATCGAGTTCGTAGCCGTTGGCGAGGTCGGCCTTGCCCTGCCCCTGCACGACCGCAAGCACCACGCCGGAGATCGCCGCGAGGAGTCCTGCCGCCACATACGCGGAGGTCTTGATGAGTCCCACCCGAACACCGGAGAACAACGCTGCGGTTTCGTTGCCGCCAACGGCGAAGATCGAGCGCCCCCACTGGTACTGCTTCATCAGCACCTGGAAGATCGCCACGAGCACGACCATGACGATGGGCGGCACCCACTCGATCGGAATCCCAGCCAGCGACCAGTTGCGCGGCAGTTTGGCCGACAGGTCGTAGAAGCGCGCCTCCGTGATGATGTAGCCAACTCCGCGCCAGATGCCCATCACACCGAGCGTCGCGATGAACGGCGGCAGCTGGACACGCACGATGAGCAGCGACGACACCGCGCCGGCACTGAGTCCGACCAGCAGGCCCATCATGGCGCTCGCGGCCAGGCTCCAGTCGGCCTCGACAAAAAAGTAGCCGGTCACGACGCTGGTCAGGCCGATGACCGCGCCCGGCGAGAGATCAATCCCGCCGGTGATGATGACGATGGCCGCGCCGATGGCGGCGATGCCGTAAATCGATGAGTACTTCAGGATCAGGAGGCCGTTGCCGACATTGAGGAACGGGTGGCCGCCGGAGTCGGGCCACAGATACCACGTGAAGAAGATCACCTCCGCGACGAGGATCATCAACGTGCTGAACTCGCGCGCCTTCCAGAACTGATTCATGCCGCCGTCACCTCGTGCGTCGCCAGTCGCATGACGGATTCCTCGGTCGCGTCCGCCCCCGACAACTCGCCTCGAATGTGTCCCTCACGCATCACGAGAATCCGGTCGGAGACCGCAAGGATTTCCGGCAGGTCGCTGGAGACCACCACACAGGCCATGCCGGCGTCCGCCTCGCGACGAATGAGATTGTGGATTTCGAACTTGGCGCCGACGTCGACGCCCTTGGTCGGCTCATCGAGCAGCAGCACCGATGGCCGTGTCGCGAGCCACTTGCCGAGCACCACCTTCTGCTGGTTGCCGCCCGACAAGGCATCTGGAGCAACCGCGCTACTGGGTGTCTTGATCGCGAGTGCGGCAATCTGTGTGGCGGCCGACTCGGCCTCATTCCGGGAGTCGATCCGCGCCAGGTCGCGGTCAGCCGCACTGGGCAGCGCCAGGTTGTCGCAAATCGACAGGTTGAAGTGCAGGCCTTGTCGCGAACGTTCTTCGGGCACCAGTGCCAGGCCCGCGTGTACCGCGTCGCCCGGCGATGACACGGCCACCACGCGGCCGTTGACCTCGATACGGCCCTTCACATCCGTCGCCAGACCAAACAGCGCCTCCAGCAGTTCCGTCCGACCCGAGCCCACAAGCCCAAACACGCCGACGATTTCGCCTTTCCGCACCGACAACGACACGTCGTGCACACGATCGCCGTTGGACAGGCCCGTCACTGTCAGGGCAGCCGCGTCGCTTTCATGGTCCGTGCGTGTGCGTGCCAGCCGTTCGGGCGGCTCCCGCCCGACCATCGCGCGGACGATGTCGGCCGGCGTGGTTCCCGCCTTTTCGAAGGTGCCGACGTACTGCCCATCCCGCAAGACGGTGATGCGATCACACAGCCGCCACACCTCAGGCAACCGGTGCGAGACGAACAGGATCGTCACGCCGCGGGTCTTCAGACGTTCGACAACGGAGAACAGGTGATCAACCTCGGCGTCGGTGAGCGACGTCGTGGGTTCGTCCAGCACCAGCACCCGGCAGTCGTAGACCAGCGCACGCGCCACCTGGATGAGTTGGGCGTGGGCGGTGGAGAGGCGATCCATCGGAGTGTCGGGATCGATGTTGAGGTGCAGGTCTGCGAGCAGGGCACGCGTGCGTTCCCGCATGGCACGTTCGTCCAGGCGGCCCCATCGAGTCGTGAGCTCACGGCCGGCAAAGATGTTGCCCGCCACCGTCAGGTTCGGGAACGCCAGCATCTCCTGGTAGACCATCCCGATGCCGCGCTCGAGCGCTTCCCGAGGATTGGTGAAGGCCTGGACCTCGCCACCCAGCCGCATCGCGCCTGCGTCGGGTCTCTGGATGCCCGCCAGGATCTTCAACAGCGTCGACTTCCCCGCGCCGTTTTCCCCAACGACCGCGTGGGCCTCACCGGAGACGACCTCAAAGCTCACGCCGGTCAACGCCTTGACGGCGCCAAACGCCTTCGTGATGCCGTCGAATGCGAGTGCGGATGCGGTCATTTCCCGCGGCCAATCGTATACGATCCGCCCATGAAACGAATTGCGCTGGCGACCACCCTCGTCATGGCTTCCGCCGCGATCTCCGCGTGCGGAGGAGGAGACACCCAGGAATCCATGCCCCTGACACCCCCTCGTGTGACCAAGGCCGAATTTGGCAGCACCGCCGACGGCACGCCGGTGGACGCGTACACCATTCGCAACGACAAGGGCGCCGAAATGGTTGTGCTGACCTACGGCGGCATCATCCAGTCGCTCAAGATGCCGGATCGCACCGGCGCCTACGACGACATCGTGCAGGGTTTCGACACGCTTGCGGACTACGAGAAGTCGTCACCGTACTTCGGCTCACTCATCGGCCGCGTCGGCAACCGCATCAAGGACGGAAGCTTCTCACTCGACGGCAAAACGTACACGCTCGCGAAAAACAACGGCCCGAATCACCTGCACGGCGGCAACAAGGGTTGGGACAAACTCGTCTGGACGGCTGACCCCTTCAACGCGGCAAACGGCGCCGGCGTGCATCTGTCACTGGTCAGCCCGGACGGCGACGAAGGTTACCCCGGCAAGGTCACCGCGCGCGTGACATACACGCTGACGCACAACAACGAAGTCATCGTTGACTACCACGCGACGACGGACGCGCCGACGGTCATCAACCTGACGCAGCACAGCTACTTCAACCTGGGTGGCTCGAAGACCGAGAACATCCTCGGCCACGAGCTGATGCTCAATGCGGACCGCTACACGCCGGTGGACGCGACGCTGATCCCCACCGGTGAACTGGCGCCCGTCGAGGGGACGCCGTTTGACTTCCGCACGGCAACGGCCATCGGCGCGCGTATCGACGCCGACCATCCGCAGATCGCGCACGGCCCCGGCTACGACCACAACTGGGTGCTCAATCGCACCGGCGACGGCCTGCAGACGGCCGCGACGGTCTACGAGCCGACGACGGGCCGCACGATGGAGATTCGCACGACCGAACCGGGTATCCAGTTCTATGCGGGCAACTTCCTCGATGGCACCCTCACGGGCAAAGGTGGCCGCGTGTATCCGCGTCGCTCGGGCTTCTGCCTCGAAACCCAGCACTTCCCAGACTCACCCAACCAGCCGAACTTCCCCTCGGTGGTGCTGCGCCCGGGCGAGACGTACACGTCGCAGACAGTGTTTGCGTTCGGCGCGCGCTGAGAGAGTCTGTCGTAGGCCGGGGCTTCAGCCCCGGCTTGCACGGCGCCGTTACTTCGCTCGTCCGTAATACACGTCCCCGGGGATGTGGTGGCTGGCGTAGACACGTCCGAGGAGCGCGAACAGGGTCGGGTCGTAGGCTTTCAGCGATTCAGGTGACGCCAGTCGTTCACCTGTCGGGGCAGTCCACGCAAAGTTCGACCAGAACCACCACTGCGTGCCTTCGGCCCAGTACTCGGCCACGGTGTTCTCGGCGTAGTGCCCCTTGAACAGCCCCTTGGCCTTGGCCGCATCGTAGGCCTGCTGAATCTCGGCGTGCATCGCGGGGTCCGCGGTCCGCAACGCTGAGTGGATCCCATGCGAGAACTCGTGCACAAGGATGTGCTCGCCGAAGTACCGCGTCCCGGGAATGCCGAGGATGTTCTCCTCTCCAGCCGTCGTGTACCTGCCACCCAGTCCACGCGCGCGCCGATTCCAGTACTCCGCGTCCGTCATCGATGCAATCCCGCCAGGCAGGTTGTACCGCTCACGCTCCCCGGGTGTCAGGCGGCGATCGTCAATGGCGGGCTTCTTGTAGGTCCGGTATTCCGGCAGGTCCGCCTGCCCCTGGAACCGTCCGATGATGCCCACCTTGTATCCCTGCTTCACCATCTCGGCGCGCACGTCCGGCCGCGCACTCAGCATGTAGTTGACGATATCCCTCGCCATCAACAACGCATCGTCGGCCACCACGCCTGACGCCACGACGGGAATGCCGTACGCGTCCGCGTGTTTTTCGTAGAAGGGATCCAGTTTGAGCGACGCCGGCGGCGCGCTGAGCATCCAGGCGCCAAACGACGCTACAAGCGGCGCGGACACACCCGGTTCGCCACATGGCGGGATGCGGAACGCGCCAATCTTGGTCGAGTAGTTCGTGTCACCCTTCCGGTAGTAGTCACCGACGTACCAGATGGTGCAGTCGTCTTCGGGATCCACGGCCGTCTGCGTGTAGTCCTCCCAGCGAAGTCCATACGTCTGCGCATCCGCGCCTTCGGCGAGCACCACTTCACGCAGCGTCAACTGACCCAGCGGGTCGGCAGCACGGCGCGCCGCGAAACGTTGGCCCGCGTAGTGCGGCGTGCCACCGAACGAATAGCCGATGCCGATGTTGCCGAAACGATCCATCGCCGGACTCGCCATCCAGCGATACGCGGCGTCAGGCGCGTAGGTGCTCTGCTGATGCAGGCGCAGCGACCGATCTTCGTTGACGCGGAACTCATACCAGCGCACACCACCGGCCGCCGCCTCGGTATTCACCGAGTGGAGGGCGACGATCGACTCCTGCGCCTGACCGTTCACACTGAGATTGCGGTACACCACCCGCGCCATGAGCTTGTCTCCCTGCGCATCCAGCCGACGCTCGGTGCCGGGCTGCGGCACACAGCTGGTCAGCTGGCCGTCACACAGGTAGTGATACGGCGCGACCGGCACCTTGACGACCGGCGTCAGCCGCGTCTTCGCCGGATCCGCCCAGTCGACGTGGAAGTTCCACACGTACACGCCATCGTCATCCACGTCGCCCTTGAGCTGAGACCCGCCGGTGGCCAGCATCGGATTGGGCGCACCCGCAGGAGGCAGGCGTGATCCATCGAGATCCGCGTTGTTGAGAAAGTTCACGTCCGGCACAATCACGCACTGCTCCGTGGCTGCCTCGCCACGCAACATCCGCTGGCGATCGACCACACACGCATGTTTCTCAATCACATCGTCACCGGTGCTGGTCGGTACGTAGTAGCCGTCGGGCCACACGGCCGGACGCGGATAGTCGGGAAACAGCGGACGCAGGAACTCGTACCGGTAGTACTCACCCAGCGGATCGTCGGTGACGCTGATCGCGTAACACATCGAATACGGTCCCGTCGGCCGCGGAGGGGCCGCAGCTGGTGATCCCGCCGGCGAAGGCGGCGTTGCCGGTGTCGGCGCTGGAGGAGGCGGCGCTGGCGGCACAAACATGCGCGTCGCCGCACCTGGTTGCCCGGCAACTCCCGGCGTGCTGACCACGGCGCGCTCCGATGGTGAAGGCACAGGCGGCTGGTCGGGACGAGCCTGGCCACGGCGGAAGATGGGCATCACGATAAGCCAGCGGTTCGCGAGCTGGTCGTACCGCACCACGGTGTCGCCGTTGTTCGTCGTATCGCACATGCCGGTGAAGCCGCGAAACACAGTGTTGTTAGGCACGGCGCCCCAAAACACGGCTCCCTGTTTGTCGAACACGGCCATGCGGGTGTTGACCGACTGCATGACATGGCGAGGTCCCACTGCGAGACTGTTGTCGGATGGATTGCGGCCTGTGGACGACCCCTGCGGGCCGGTGAAGCTGGCACCAAGACCATCAAAGGCACGCACAAGTGTGGCTGACGGCCCGGTGCCCATTGACGTCTGCTCGACGGAGGCGCCGGCGGCGTTTTTTGGCGCTTCAGCCGGCCGGCCGGTATTCGACTGCGGCTGGTCGGATTCGTCGTCGAGCTCCGTCACCACGACGGGCCGCTGGTCGACGCCGATGGAGTCGAGGCGTGGGGAACGGTCGTAGGCAACAGCGGGCCGCACGATGTCGGCGCCAATGATCGGCTCCGGCAGAGGCGCACGGTCGTACGCTGCCAGCGCAGCCGCTGCACTTACGACAAGGATGGCAACAACACTTCGTCTCACGTCAGTCCTCAGCGGCCGGCCACGGCCATGACCATGTCCCAATAGGTGCGCATGAATCGGTGCAACTCGGAGATCAGAATCCGTTCCTGATCGCTGTGCGCGCCAAACCCCTTCGGGCCGTCTTCCGTATCGATGCCAGGCCCGATGCCGTAACACTGAATCCCCTTGGCCCGCAGATACGCCATGTCGGTGGCGCCGGTGCTCATACTCGGCAGTGTTGGCGCGTTGTAGTGTGTGCGCACGGCCGTCTCAATCGCCTTGAACACTTCGGAATCGATGCGCGCTTCCACACCACCAGGCCGGGTGTCGCGCTTGCCGAGCCTGACCTCAACCGCCGGATCATCCACCACCTTGCGCACCTGCTCGACAAACGCGTTGATGTCTTCGTCGGGCAACACCCGCGTGTCCACGGTAGCAATGGCTTCCGACGGAATGACGTTGATGCGGTTGCCGCCGGCGACGATGTTGGGTGCGAGGGTGGAGCGGAGAATGGCCGCCATGCCGGGCTCGAAGCGACGGAAGTAGGCGTCCACCTCCGGCAGTGTCTTCGGATCAAAGACGCCGCGATACCGTGCCGCGGCTTCCGGCTCCGAAATCTCTGCCAGGCGCTTGAAGAACGCCGCTGTTGTTTCGTTGAGGCGAATCTCCGGCTGCCACTTTGTGATGGCTGCGACAGCCTGCGCCAGATGGGTGACCGCGCTGGTCTCAAGCGGCACCGAGCCGTGTCCGGCCGGCCCCTTGGCTACGAGTTCAATCGCATACGGCCGCTTCTCGAGCGTCTGCACCGAGGCGTAGCGCGCCTCACCACGCTCGCGCACCACGCGTCCGCCTTCGGCGAGGCAGTACTCCGCGTTGATGGCGTCCAGGTGCTCGTTCACCATGAACTGAATACCCACACGCGTGGAGCCTTCTTCTCCGGACTCGGCCAGGAAGATCACGTCGCGATCGAGCGGCACGTTGAGCCGTTTGAGCAGCAACATGATCACGAGCGAGGTGGCGACGTTGTCCTTGTCGTCCACGGCCCCGCGACCGTAGACGTAGCCGGCGTCGATCGTGGCGCTGAATGGCGGGAACGTCCACCGGTCCGGGTACACGTTCACCGTGTCGGTGTGCGCCATGAGCAGCAGCGGCCGCTTGGCGCCGGAGCCTTTGAGTCGCGCCACCAGATTCGGCCGATGGGACTCCAGCGCGAACTCCTGCACGTCGATACCCTCGTCCCGCAGCACTTTCGCGAGGTAGTCCACGGCCTCGCGCTCACGCCCGGGCGGGTCCGACGTGTCGAAGCGCAGCAACGCCTGGAAGTGTTTCAGCGTCTCCGCTTCCACGGCCGTCCAGTCGGGGCGTTGCGGCGCCTGCGCCATCACGGCCGCTGACGCAAGGATTCCGGCGATCACCACTCCCGCAAGCACCTGTCTCATCTCACCCTCCCAGCAGCGCGGCTTCGTGGCGCGCGGCCTCGTGCTGCAACTGCGCGTAGGTCGCATGCGGGTCCATGCGAGGCTGCACGATCATCGCCGGTTCCAGGCCCGCAGCGTCCACAATCGTTGTCCACGCCAGCGGCACGTCATCTGCGGCACGGTCCGCATGCCACGCCCGCAGGGCTGCCCCCAGACTGGCCGCGTTCGACGAAGGGCCGGTGGCCACGGGGACGCCCCACACGTCAGCCATGACCTGCAGGAGGTCGCGATTGACGGACGCACCGCCCGTGGCGCGAATCGCCGTGGGCGTCACGCCCATCCAGCGCGAATGCCTGGCCATGGCCAGCATCTGCCCTTCAACGACCGCGCGCACATTGCCGGCCACATCGGCATCTACGAGCCCCACGCGATGGACGCGTGGCGCGGAGACAACCGGCGTGATCTCGGGTACGAACCAGGGGAACATCAGCCGGCCGTGATTGCCGGGGGGCGTCTGAGCCAGTGCCTCGGAAAACTGCAACCAGTCCAACCCACACTCATCCCGCACACGTTCACGCGCGAGTGAGCCGTTGGCAAACACCGTGATGCCCATCCAGTCGCCCGTCGGCGCACCAAAGACGTGACCTGCGCCCCCCGGATGCACTCGCGCCTCGCGCATCACGCCAAAGACCGTATCGCTGGTGCCCAGCGATACGACCATCTGACCTTCCGTGACGACACCGGTGCCCACCAAAGACGAAGGGTTGTCGCCCGTCCAGGCAATGACACGCGCGGGCGGCACACCGTACCGCGACCGCCACGAATCCGCCAACGTCCCAACCACAGTGTGCGACGGGACAATTGGCGGCAGGCGCTCTTCCAGGCCAACAGCCGTGGCCTGCATCGCATCCGGCCACCAGTTCCTCGTCGCCAGGTCCATCAGGTTCATCCCGCTGGCATCTCCGGGCTCAAGCGGCGCGTGGCTGCCGATCAATCGGGAGGCCAGAAACGAACTGACGAGGTGAATGCGCGCGGTGTCCGCGTACGCCCCCGGTTCGGTTTCGAAGAACTTGCGAATCTGCGGACCGGTGAAACGTGTGTAGGCGCGAGAGCCCGTGTGACGGGCCAGGCGAACGGCCCCACCAACCGCTTCGGTGATCGCGTCACATTCGTCCGGCGTGCTTGAATCGAGCCAGACCGGCGAGACCTCGCGCGCGAACGTGCCGTCGGCGCGCAGGTACACGCTCCCGTGTTGTTGTGCCGCGCCGCTGATGGCCCGAAGGTTCGACACATCGAGGCCTGACTGCACGAGCGCGGCGAACATCAGGTGCAGCGCGTCCTCCCACATTTGCGGTGGCGAGACGACGACCGCGGGGTCCGTGGAGGGCAGCACCCCCCGCACCGTGCCGTACTGCGGCAGCGCGTCGTCGTACGCGAGATCGTGCGACCACACCACCTTGGCTCGTTCTCCGTCAACGGCCAGCAGGACCGCGCCCAGCCCCTGCGTCGAGGCATCGAGCCCGAGATAGAGAGCGGGATGTGCCGCCACGGCCTACAGGGTCACCCAGGCGCCCGTCGATGCCGACCTGGCGACGGCATCGATAATTTGCATGTTTCGCACCGACATCTCGAGTGGATATGGCACCGCCGTATCCTCCAAAACGGCTCGCGCAAACGCGTCGCCCTGCACGGTGTATTGGTCACACGTAGGAATGACGATTTCCTCACGATCACCACCGAAGAGATCCCCACCGTCCGTCCACATCCGGCACGGCCTGTCAGGCGGCGCGTTGAAGGGAATCTCGATCTCCAAACGACGCTGCGTGCCGAACATGTGCACACGCTGATACGGCGTCATGCGCGTGCTGCACGTGCCGATAGCCTGGCCCGACGGATAGTCGAGCATCAGCGAGGTCAGGATATCGACGCCGGTCGTCGCGTCCCGTTCGACGAGGCCCATCACACGACGCGGCTCCTCACCGAACAACATGCGGGACGACAGGATGAGGTAGCAGCCGATGTCCATCAGCCCGCCGCCGCCCCACGCAGCCACGTTTCTGATGTTGTCCGGGTTGTCGTTGAAGTAGCTGAACATTCCGACAAACGATTTCAGCTGGCCCAGCGCTCCGCTGCGGCACATCGTCACCGCCTGTTGCCACTGCGGGTGTGTCCACACCATGAACGCTTCCTGGATTTTCACGCCTGTGCGGTCGCGCACTTCCACCAGCGCTTCGGCTTCACGGGCATCAAGACCGATCGGTTTTTCACACAGGACGTGTTTGCCGGCTTCCGCGGCTGCACGCGTCCACGGCAGGTGCAGGTGATTCGGCAGCGGGTTGTAGATGGCGTCAATGTCGGGATCCGCCAGCAACGCCTCGTACGATCCATACGCGCGATCGATGCCGAGGCGTGCGGCCGCCGCCTGGGCCTTCGACAGATCCCGGGAGGCAATCGCGACGACCTCCGTGTGCGCGCCGCCCTGCATCCCGGGGATCACCTTTTCGAGCGCAATCTTCGCCGCGCCGAGGATGCCGAATCGGATCTTTTTCATGCACGCGGAATGTATCGCAAAGTCGCGCCTCTGGTAAGCTCACCCCACACACGGAGGCAAGACGTGGGTCGACGAGTCTTTTTCACGGGAGTCGTGTTGATGGCGTTGGTCAGCGGCAGCAGTGCCGAGCAGCAACAGACGCGCAACAAACGCGCGCTCACCCTGGCCGCAGCCACGCAGGTGGCGGACGCTGCCGAAGCCGAAGCGCGCAAGAACGGCTGGGCGGTGTCGATTGCGGTCGTGGACGATGGCGGACAGTTGATGGTGTTTCGCCGGATGGACGGCGCCAAGCTGGTGGCCACCGACATTGCGATGCGCAAGGCACGGACGGCCGCGTTCTTTCAGCAGCCGACCAAGGGGCTCGAGGAAGAAGTGACCAAGGGCGGGCGCACCGCGCTGCTGCCCATCGACGGCTTCATGCCGCTGGAAGGCGGTGTGCCCATCGTCGCCTCAGGCGAGATGGTGGGCGCCGTGGGCGTCAGCGGCG
The DNA here is from genome assembly GCA_045862915.1 of Acidimicrobiia bacterium. Lineage (GTDB taxonomy): Bacteria > Acidobacteriota > Vicinamibacteria > Vicinamibacterales > SCN-69-37 > SYFT01. The sequence goes on along the minus strand of BTVE01000007.1, from coordinate 63,395 downwards.
TGACCGGGGCGCAGGACGCCCAGTGCGCCCTGGCCGGCGCCGCCGTCGTGAAGTGAGCTCATCTTGATCCCGCCAGCGTCAGCAGCGTGGCCATCGCGATCTCGATGCCGCGCAGGCTCGGGACCTTGTCCACCGAGATCCACTCATCGAGCGCGTGCGCCCGGCCGCCCCGTCCGCCGGAGTCAATGGTGATGGCCGGGATGCCCATGCTGATGGGGATGTTCGAGTCAGTGCTGCTCCACGAGTAGGTGGGGCGCCCACCCGCCGCGCGAATCGACGCCGCAGCCGTTTCGACAATCGCCGACGTGATCGGCGTCTCTCCCGACGGACGGTCGCCAATCAATTTGATGTCAGCCGTGATCGGCCCCTGCGCAGTTGAGCGCGCAGCGTTTTCTTCCTGCACAGCCTCGTTGATGATCGACAGGAACGCCTCGTCGAGTTTTCGCAGTTCGTCGCGCGATTCCGACCGCATGTCGATCTCCATGAACGTCTCGAACGGGATGGAGTTGACCGACGTGCCGCCGCCCACCACGCCAACGCTATAGGTCGTCTTCGGATCGGACGGCACCTTCAGTTTGCCGAACCGCTGCATGGCGCCGGCCTGGGCAAACGCCGGGCTCACGAGGCCGAAGGCGCCGTAACTGTGGCCGCCCGGGCCTTTGAACGTGACCCGATACCGGCGCGAACCTACACCGCCGTGGGTGATGTCCGCGCCGCCACCCGCGCCATCCACGGAAATGAACTGTGTGATGCGGTCCTTGTACTTCCCCTTCTGAAAGAGGAACTTCACACCGCGCAGATCGCCCTGTCCTTCTTCACCCACGTTGCCGATGAAGAGGATGTCGGACGTTGTCTGCACGCCGGCTTCCTTCATGGCGCGAATCATCGCGAGCAACACGGCCAGTGACCGCGTGTCGTCGCCGATGCCTGGCGCCGTCAGCCGTGTCCCGTCACGTTTGACGGTCACGTCGGTGCCTTCGGGAAAGACCGTATCGAGGTGCGCGGCAACGGCAATCAACGGCGCAGAGGCGCCGCCCGTGCCCTTCCAGAGCCCCATGGCGTTGCCTTCGGCGTCAATTTCGAGGTCGGTCAACGCGCCGGTGGCCCGCAACATCTCGAGGTAGGCCTTCGCGCGGCGCTCTTCCTTGAACGGCGGTGCCGGAATTTCGGTCAACGTGATGATTTCTTCAACCAGCCGACCGTGGTCGCGGTCGAGAATCGTCATCGCGGTCGTGAACGGCGCGCTGGCCCGCACACGCGCAACCGCCTGATCGTACTGGTTCTGCGAGGCCCCCTGCGCCGCGGTGCCAATGGTCAGCGCCAGTACATACACTCCGGTCGTCAACGCCACGTTCAGTCGCATGCGCTGATTTTAGAACTATTCGTTCACGCGAGCACTTCGCGAATCACCCGCCCGTGCACATCCGTCAGACGCATGTCGCGGCCGTTGAAACGGTACGTGAGCTTGTCGAAGTCGAGCCCCATCAGATGCAGGATGGTCGCGTGGAGTTCGTACACGGATTTCGGGTTCTCCGCGGCCGCATACCCATAGTGATCCGTGGCCCCGACCACCGTGCCACCCTTCACGCCGGCGCCGGCGAGCCACACGCTGAACCCCTTGTTGTTGTGATCGCGGCCGTCCATACGTTCCGAGATCGGCAGGCGCCCGAATTCTCCGTGCCACACGATCAACGTCTCGTCGAACAGGCCGCGGCTCTTGAGATCCTTGATCAGTCCGGCCAGCGGCTTGTCGGTTTCCGCGCAGTGCAGGCCGTGATTGCCCTTCAGATCCCAGTGCGCATCCCAGCTCGGCTCGAAGTTGCCGCCGCCCGAGAAGATCTGCACATACCGCACACCCCGCTCAACGAGCCGGCGCGCGGTCAGCGCCTGCCGACCGAAGTAGTCCGTCGGCTCGACGCCAATCCCATACAGCGACTTGGTCGCGTCCGACTCGGTGCTGAGATCCATGACCTCCGGCGCATGCGCCTGCATGCGGTACGCGAGTTCATACGAATACACACGCGCGGAGAGTTCGGTGTCGAGGGGATGCTGATCGGCGTACTTCTCGTTCAGCTCGTGGAGCATCCGGAGCCAGCGGCGCTGCGCCTCTTCGGTCCGCCCCTCCGGCGGCTTCAGATCAACGATGGGAGAACCTTTGTCGCGGATCTGCGTGCCCTGATACGCGGCGGGCAGGTACCCGTTGGACCAGTTGGGCGGACCGTTGATGGGACCCCCACGGTGGTCGGTGAACACGATGAACCCCGGCAGATTCTGATTTTCGCTGCCCAGCCCATACGTGACCCAGCTGCCCACGCTGGGGCTGCCGGCCAGAATCGTTCCGGTGTTCATCTGGAACAACGCCGGTCCGTGCGCCGGGCTGATGCCGTACATCGAGCGAATCAGCGCGATGTCATCCACGTGTTCCGCCATGTGCGGAAACAGCTCCGACACCTCCATGCCCGACTGGCCGTGTTTCTTGAAGGCCCATGGAGATGGCATCAATCCGCCTGGATTTCCCATCACCGTGCGCACTTCACCCACACCCTGCATCGTTTCACCCTGCCACCGGACGAGGTCGGGCTTCGGGTCCCAGGTATCGATGTGGCTGACACCGCCGTAGCAGAACACTGAAATCACCGCCTTGGCCTTGGCCGGCAGCGGCGCGGGTTTGGGCATCAGGGGATTACGCGGCTGCTGCGCGGCCTCCACGACCGACGCCAGCCCCGACTGGCCAAGCAGATCGGCAAAGGCGAGTCCGGCAATGCCGCCGCCCAGGCGTCCCAGCAATTCGCGGCGCGACCAGACGAGCGACGGATGGTGGTGGTGTGGATGGCGCGGCGGTGTCATGGGCGGTACAGGAATTCGTTCAGGTTGAACAGGATGTGACAGAACTCGCGCAGACCGTCGGGCGTCGCACCAACGAAGGCGGCGCCTTTCTGGAGTTCGACGGCATCAGCAGGACGGCCCAGCGCAAGTGACACCGCAAGCCGCACCTGAGCGGCGGGGTCCGCACCCGCGTCACGCGCGATCCGTTCGGCAAACTTCGACGCCTGGAACAACACCATGTCGTTGTTCATCAGGATGAGCGCCTGCGGTGCAATGGTCGTGCGGTTGCGGCGGTCGATCGAGTTGATCAGGTTGGGCTGATCAAACGCCTCGAACATCGGGTACCGGATGCTGCGCTTGGAGAACACATACAGGCTGCGGCGCCACGTGCGCGGATCCGAGTCCGGCAGTCCCTTCCAGTCGCGGTTGGAGCTCTTCTCGAACAGGTCGGGATCGATGAACGGAAACACCGCGGGTCCGCCGATCGCGCGGTCGAGGGTGCCCGACGCCGCGAGGATGCTGTCGCGAATGATCTCCGCTTCGAGCCGCACGCGCGGCATGCGCCAGAACATCCGGTTTTCAGGGTCGATGGCGTAGTTGGCCGTCGTATCGTTCGCACCCATCCGATACGCCTGCGACGTCAACATCAGGCGATGCATCGCCTTGAGGCTCCAGCCCCGCTCGACAAACTCGACCGCCAGCCAGTCCAGCAGCGCGGGATGCGACGGCGCTTCACCCATCCTCCCGAAACTCGACGGCGTCCGGACGATTCCTTCACCGAAGTGGTGCTGCCAGAGCCGGTTGACCATGACACGCGCCGTCAACGGATTGCCCGTGTCGACCAGCCATTCGGCCAGGCCGCGCCGCCGGAGGCTCGACGTGCCGCCGTCCAACGGCGTCGGGAACCGCCACTCGCCTCGATGCGCCACCGACAACACACCCGGCGTCATGACCGAACCCTTGGCGTCGGGACTCCCGCGATGCAGGAAGTGCACCGGCTCCGGTGTCGCGTCGCGCTCACCAATGGCGCGCGCCGTCGGCAACTTCGGCGGCCGCTCGTCCTCGGCACGCGCGATCTCGGCCTTGACGACGGCATGCTGCGCACGCACGTCCGGCGGCATCAACTCGACCAGGTGCGCCTCAGTCACCAACTTGCGCAGCGACGCAATCCCGAGCGTCGATTCGATCTGCACAACGTTGAGGCGCTGCCCTTCGGTGCGTTTGTCAGCCGGCGTCCGCCAGGCCACCTGCAGATACTCGGGCAGCTTCGCAATCTCCCGCTCGACCACCATGTCGTGGTACGGCTTCTCGATGGCCGCCTTGCGGGCGCGCAGCGGCTTGAGCCTCGCTTCGACCGCCTGCGTCGCATCACGATGGGCATTGACCTCGTGTGACGGCACCAGCGGATGGTCAACAGCGCGGGTCGGCGCAAAGATGGCCTTGAAGCGGTAGTAGTCCGCCTGAGGAATCGGGTCGAACTTGTGGTTGTGACACCGCGCGCATCCCACGGTCATCCCGGTGAACGTCAGCGTGGTTGTCGTAATCAGGTCGTCAATCGCATCGTCACGATTCCCCCCGCCCTCGGGACCGAGGCGCAGGAATCCGGTGGCAATCATCGCTTCGTCGGACTCAGGCGCGATTTCGTCACCGGCCAGTTGTTCCATGACGAAGCGGTCGTACGGTTTGTCGGTGTTGAACGCGTTGATCAGGTAATCGCGATAGCGATACATCTCGGGGCGATCCACGTCGAACTCGTATCCGCCGGAGTCGGCGTACCGGACCAGGTCCATCCAGTGCCGCGCCCAGCGTTCCCCGTAGTGCGGAGACGCGAGCACGCGATCCACCGCACGTGTCCAGGCGTCCGGCGCTGTGTCGTTCAGAAATGCGTCCACCTCGGCCGGTGTCGGCGGAAGGCCGAGCACGTCGAGATACAGGCGTCGGATCAGCGTGCGGTTGTCGGCAGGGGCAACAGGTGTGAGCCCACGCGAAGTCATCGCCGAGAGCAGGAATGCATCGATCGGATTGTCCTGCCAGCCCGCTCGCGTGACGATGGGGACCGCCGCTTTCACCGGAGGTGTGTACGCCCAGTAGGCGCGCTCCTCCTCGGTGATCGGCCGGGCCTCGCGGCGTTTGAGGGCGTCGAGATCTTCCGCGGCGCCGGCGGTGGCTTCGGGCACGGAGGCCAGAGACCCGCCGCGTTCAATCCACAGTTGGATCGTCCGAAGCTGCGCGGCGGGCAACTTGTCGGCGTCTTCGGGCATCCACAGGTCGCCGTCGTGCTGCACCGCCTTGTAGAGCAGGCTCGCCGATGGGTTGTGCGGCACTACGGCCTTGCCGTTGCGCCCACCCGCCTGCAGCGACGCTTCGGTGCGCAAATCGAGTCCACCCTCGCGGGCAGCGCCGTGACACTCGAGGCAGCTGGTCTTGAAGATCTCGAAGACGTCAGCCGCGAGTTGTTCGGTCGTGCGCGGATCGGGCGCCTGCGGTGCCTCCTGCACGGCCGGCACGCGGGCGGCCACGACGACACCCCACGCCACGATCGACACCACACCGGCCATCACGCCGGAGCGGCGGAGCTGTTGCAGACCCATCTCCACTCCCCACCCAGATTGTCCGAATGCAGGCAGATTGTACCTGATGTATCTTGGCTGCCATGAAGAACCTGTCGACCGCCCCTGTCCTCTGCGCGGTAGCCCTGTTCGGGCTGGCGCTGACGGCCCGTACGACGGCCACCACCGCGACGGCCGAACCCACATCCCCGGAACAGACCGCCGCCCGCTGGACCATTCCGCAGGGCGCCGCCGAAGAAAAAAACCCCCTGCCCGCCAACGCGGCGACGCTGGCCGGCGGCCGCAAGCTCTACGAGCAGAAGTGCCAGAACTGCCACGGCCCGAAGGGCAAGGGTGATGGCGAAGATGCCGATGCGCGGTACGCCGAAACGATGGACCTGACCAACGCCGCACGCGCCGTCCGCAACACCGACGGACAGGTCTTCTACAAGATCTGGAACGGCCGTCTGAACCCGAAGATGCCTGCCTTCTCCGAGCAGCTCACGAAGGAACAGGCCTGGGCCATCGTGGCCTACGTGCAGTCACTGCGCGCGGCGTCCTAGCGATCCGTGGCCCCGGTCACCGATCCCGCAGGCCGATTCGAACAGAGCCTGTACATCGGCGCGACACCTGCGAGGGTGTTTGACGCCTTTTTCGACAACGAGTCGCTGCGCACGTGGTGGCAGGCGGTGCACGCCGTCGTGACACCGGTGCCCTTTGGTGTCTTCGCCGTCCAGTGGGCCACCACACCGTATCGCGACGAGGTGCTGGGCCCGCTGGGCGGTGTCTTTCACGGCACCGTGGTTGATGTGCGCCCCGGGCAGCAGTTTCTGGTGGCGGATTGCTGGTGGATTCCGCCCGAGGGAGACGCACTCGGCCCGATGGCGCTGCACGTCTCCTGTCAGGCCGAGGGTGAGGGGTGCCGGCTCACCGTCCGCCAGGACGGCTACGAACCCTCACCCCGCTGGCGGCGGTACTACACCGTCGTCTCACACGGCTGGCAGTTGTCGCTCACCGGTCTCCGGCGGCTGTGCGAACAGCCGCGGTGAGGTGTCGGGGTCTTGATGGCGGGGCTGAAGCCCCGCCGGTCACAACACTGGTCCTGATTCGGGCTTGCGTTGCATGACGCCGAGCATGCGGGCGACCATGATGGCCAGCGGCGCAGCGGCGAAGCTGAACAACGCCCCCATCTTCGCTTCGTCCAGATGTGGCGACGTGACCGGGAATGCGGCGGTCGTGAAGAACAACGCCACGGTGAAACCGATCCCGGCGGCAATGCCCACCACCACCATGACCGGGATGGTCAACTGACGCGCGCGTGTCAGTCCGAAGAGTCCCGCGATCACGGCGAATCCCACGATGCCCAGCGGTTTGCCCAGGACGAGGCTGCCAAGCACCATCCACGTCACTTCCCCAACGGCGCCAAACGGCACGCCGGCATTCACCAGGCCGAAGAAGAACAACACGAACTGCACGGGTGTCTTCCACCAATGCTCGAACTCGTTCATCGTGTCGTGGCGCGCGTCCTCCGCCTCGGCGAACACACCAAGGTCGTTCTTCGCGTGTGGCATGAAGGGCACGATCGGCACCAGCGCCAGCGCCGGATGGAGGCCGCCGACGTACAACCCGACCCAGGACAACACACCAGGACCAATCAGATAGAGCCAGAAGTTGCCGTAACGCTGCTTGCGCATCCACCAGGCGAGTGCGATGGCTGCCGCCATCCACAGCGCCAGTTGTCCAGGGTTGAGCGGACCGCTGGGATAAAAGACGGCCAGAATCATCAATCCCATCGCATCGTCCGCAATCGCGAGCAGGAGGAGGAAGGGGATCGCGGGATGGCCCGCCGGGAAGATGGCCCGAGCCACCATGTAGGAGAACGCGATGTCGGTGGCGCAGGGGATCGCCCATCCACGCAGCACTTCCATGTCGTTCACGGCATACACGCTGGCGACGTAGAGACTGGCGGGCAATACCATGCCGCCAATCGCGGCGATGACCGGCACCGCGGCCTGGCGTGGTGACGACAGCGGCCCACCCGGCAGCGTCGCTTCAGCCACTTCCTTGGCGGCGAGGGCAAAAAAGAACACCATGCCGATGTCGTTGACGGCAAAGTGCACGGCGTGCGCGAAGTGTTCGTACGCCTCGTAGTTGAGGTTGGCCCAGACCAGGGCGATGACGGTGCCGCCGATGAGCAGCAGCGAATTGTCGAGAATGAACTGAATGACCCCTGTCTGGCGGGCCGGTGCGTGTGCCATGTGCTAAATCTGCTCCACGAGTAGGTAGTTGTGGGCGTCGCGCCCCAGTGCCGCGTGCATCGCGACGAACACGACAGTGGATCCCGCCGGCGCGAGCATGCGCGCGAGCAGCGTGTCACGAATGGCGTCGAGGCTCGTGCCCTCGGTCACCACCGGGCTGATGCCCCAGATGAGTCCGAGCCGATGCGCCGTGCGCGGATTGGCGGTGGCCGCAATGATCCGCGCGCTCGGCCGCAGTGCCGCCAGCAGCCGGGGCGTCATGCCGGCCTTGGTCACGGCCACGATCGCGGACGCACCGGCACGGCTCGCCAGCTTCACGGCTGCCTCACAGAGCGCGAGTCCATGCCGCGTGGCCTTCACGTCATCGGTCGGCACGGGCAGGGCGCCGCCGTCCCGAGCCGCGGCACGTTCCGCCTCTTCGATGATGCCGCCCAATGTGGCGACCACTCGGGCCGGATGTGCGCCGACCGCCGTTTCTCCCGACAACATGATCGTGTCGGCGCCCTCGTCGACGGCATGGGCCGCGTCGGTCACCTCGGCGCGTGTCGGCCTCGGGGACGTACGCATCGACTCGAGCACTTCGGTCGCGACGATCACCGGAATTCCCCGCCGACGGGCGGCGCGAATCACGTGTTTCTGCACCGCCGGCACCGTCTCCAGAGGGAGTTCGATGCCGAGGTCTCCCCGCGCCACCATCACGGCATCGGCGACGTCGACAATTTCGTTGATGCGTTCGACAGCGGCGGGACGTTCGATCTTGGCCACAATCGGCAGGTCGGGGGCGCCGGCTGCGCGGGCTTCCTCGCGCGCCTGCCGCACGTCATCCGGTGTCTGCACGAAGCTCAGGGCCGCCATGTCCACGCCAAGCGCGATCCCCGCGTGCAGGTCTTCGCGATCCTTCGGCATCAGCGCGGGTGTCTGCACCGCACTGCCGGGCACGTGAATCCCCTTGCGGCTGTCGAGCACGCCGCCCTCGAGCACCTGCAGGTGCAACACGCCGTGCCCGACGTCGGTCACAAGAAACTCGAGGCGGCCATCGTCGATGAGCACACGTTGTCCCGGCGTAACCGAGGTGAACAGCGGCGCAAACGACGAGGTGATGGCATCAGCCGCGCCCTCCTGCTCGCTGTAGACCAGGCGCGCCGACTCGCCGTCGCGCAGGTGCAGCGGCTGGCCGGGGCGTCCCGTGCGGATCTTGGGGCCGCCGAGGTCCTGCAGCACGGTCAGGCACTTGCCGAGGCGCGCGGACTGGGCCCGCACGGCCTCGTAGCCCGCGCGGTGCGACTCGACGTTGCCGTGGGAGAAGTTCAGCCGGATGGCATCGGCACCCGCGACGATCAATCCGCCGATGCTGGCGGGATCGGCCGTGGCCGGTCCCAGCGTAGCCAGGATCTTGGTGCGTCTGCTGCCCATGAATGCTGACCGCAGCGTACAATCTCTGTTCGAGGACGGGCAAGGAAAACCGGAGGCGTCGTGGGTAAACTCGATGAGTTCAGGGAGTTTCGAGAAAAGATGAACGCGCGGATCCTCGGGGCGGACAACCTCGAGATCAAGCGGTTCTTCGCGCTCGACTCGCGCGCGTACGATGCCGGCGCGCTGCCGGTGAAAACCAAGGAGCTCATGGGCCTGGTCGCCTCGCTGGTGCTGCGCTGCGACGATTGTGTGACGTATCACGTGACGCGGTGCGCCGAAGAAGGCGTGACCGAACCCGAGTTCCTCGAGGCGTTCAACGTCGGCCTCGTCGTGGGTGGCTCCATCACCATTCCGCATTTGCGGCGGGCCATGGCCACCATGGATGAAGTACTGGGTCTGGCCAGAGCCGACCGTCAGGAGTAGGAATCGTGCTGAAACGGATTGCTGGACTCACACTACTCGTGCTGGCGGTGGCCGCCGTGCCCGCCTGCGCCCAATCGTCATCGTCTGAAGTCGAAGCCTTGCGGCGGGAGGTGGCCGATCTGCGAGACGACCTCGCGAGCCTGCGCGCCAGCCTCGGTCGTCCGCGGCCGCTGATCTCGATCAACGACGGCCCCGTGAAAGGCAATCCGGACGCGCTGGTGGCGCTGATCGAAATGTCGGACTACGAGTGTCCGTTCTGTCTGCGGCATACACGGGAGACGATGCCGCTCATCGACAAGAACTACATCCAGACCGGCCGCGTGCTCTACAGCTTCCGCGACTACCCCATCGACCAATTGCATCCGCAGGCCATCCGCGCGCACGAAGCCGTGCGCTGCGCCGGCGACCAGGGCAAGTACTGGGAGATGCACAACGGCATGTTTGGTCCTTCGTCCACGCACACCCCTGAGGCGCTCGAGGCGAAGGCGACACAGGTGGGGCTGGACCTCAACGCCTATCGCACCTGCATGGCCAGCGGCACACACACCGCGGCCATCCGCGAAGGCATCTCCAAGATCGAAGGCTACGGCGCGACCGGCACGCCGGCGTTTTTTATCGGCATCATCGACAAGGCCACCGGCCAGGTGAAGCTCACGCGCGCGATCACCGGCGCATTGCCGTTTGCGCAGTTCGCGCAGGCGCTCGAAACCGCACTCGCGCAGGCACAGAAGCGCTAGCGTCGGAATACGCCCCCCTGTTCACCATGGGGACGTGGAGACCATGGAGCATTCCTTTTTCAAAGGAAACTCCATGAACTCCATGCCTTCATGGTGAAGCCTGAGTTCACCGGCCTCGGATGGCAGACACTGGATTGATCCGAGCCGCGCGGCGTGCCGGAATCCAGCACGCGGCGAGGCCGATGGATGTCATCAGTGCGGCGACGGCTGCCAGCGTCATCGGATCATTCGGCGCGACGTCGTAGAGCAGCCCCTGAATCAGGCGCGTGGCGAGCACAGCGCCGGCAACGCCCAGCACAAGTCCCACCACCAGCAGCGTGCCGCCCTCGGCCAGCACCATCCGCTGCACCCTGCCGCTGTCCGCGCCCAGGCTCATGCGAATGCCGATCTCGTTGGTGCGCGCGCTCACCGAGAACGCGAGTACCGCAGCGATCCCTATCGCTGCGATGACGAGCGCCAGCAGGCTGAATGATCCGATCAACATTGCGTTGATGCGGCGTGGCCCCACACTCTCGTCGCGAATGGCATCAAGCGCCATGAGGTTCTCGACCGGCTGCTGCGGATCGACCGAGCGCACCACTTCCCGTGCCGCCTGCGCCAGACCAAGGGGATTCACCTCCGTCCGCAGCACGAGTCCGCCGGTGGGGAAGACGCCCTGCGCAAACGGCGTATAGAGCGCGCGTACCGGGCGGGCGTCGAGGCCGCCGTCCTTCGTATCGCGCACGACGCCGACGATCGTCATCCAGTCTTCCTTGAGCCCGATGAACTGGAGCACTTCCCCCGTCCACGTCACTCGGCGTCCAATCGCGTCTTCGCCAGGAAACAGGAGTTTCGCCAGCGTCTGATTCACGATGGCCACACGCGGGCTCGTACCGGTATCGCCCATCGTGAAGTCACGCCCCGCCACCAGCGTCATGCCGGAAGCCTTGAAGTACCCCGGATCGGCCGTGCGGAACTCCGCCTGCGGCTGCGGTTCACCCGGCTGCAGCGCGCGGCCCTCGGCCCGGATGTCGAGCTGAAAATCGGAGACCCGCAACGGGACGTTGGAGCCGAGCCCCACGACCTCCACGCCGGGAATTGTCTTGAGTTCCGTGGCCATCCGTTCGTATTGCGCGATGGCCGTCTCCCGGCTCGACAACGCCGCAAAGTCAGCCGGCACTTCCATCGTCAGCACGTTGTTCGTATCGAGTCCGGGATCAACGGCGGCAAGCCGCTGCATCGACTGCACGAGCAGGCCTGCGCCCGTCAGCAGAATCACCGACACGCCGATCTGCGTGACGACGAGCGCCTGCTGCAGGCGACGCCGACGACCGCTGCCGGTGGTGCGGATGCTGCCTGCCGTCAGTTCGGTGCCCAGCTGGCGTTCACGCCCGACCCGGGGCACCAGCGACAACAACACGGCCACAACCACGGCGATGCCCACGGTGAACGCGAGCACCACCGCGTCCAGCCGGATTTCGCCAGCACGGTTGCTCATCCGCGCCGTAAACGTCGACAGCAATTCGGTGCCGGCATAGGCAATGGCCACGCCAAGCGCACCGCCTGCAAGAGCGAGGACAAGGTGCTCAAGCAACAACAAGCGGCGAAGCCGGCCGGCGCCGGCCCCCAGTGCCGCGCGCACCACCATTTCGTGCTGCCGCCGCACGCCGCGCATCAGCGTGAGGTTGGCGACATTTGCGCACGCGATGATCAGCACAAACGCGGCAACGCCCATCAGCAGCCACAACGTCAGCCGCGCGTCCTGACCGAGCACTTCCTTGAAGGGCGTCACGGTGACCGCGTAGCCGGAGGCCGCGTCGTAGGTGCCCGGATGTTCCGCGTGTACGCGTGTGGTGATGGCAGCGACCTCGGCTCGCGCCTGCTCCACCGTGACGTCAGGCGCCAGGCGCGCGATCATCTCCGTCATCCGGTGCGTTCTCCCCTGCACCATCGTCGCGCTCACGTGATGTTCGCTGATCGACATGTTCATCAGCGCGTCGATCTTCTGCGGGAAGAACGGTGCGGGTTGCAGGATGCCGACCACTTCGGCTGTCCGCCCGCCAATCCTCAGCGATCGGCCGACGATGCTGCGGTCACCGGCAAAATGTGAGAGCCAGTAGTCATGCGTCAGCATGATCACCGGCGCAGCGCCCGCACCGTCATCCTTCTCGTTGAATTTGCGGCCCGTGATCGGTTCCAGCCCCATCACGTCGAAGTAGTTGCCGGTGACCAGGCCCACTTCCACCTGGGACGCCCCATCGTCTTCAACAAGGTTGAGCGTCAGCGGCGAGTACTCGGCAATCTGGGCCAGCGTGGTGGACGAGTCGCGGAAGTCGTTGATCTCCGGCACCGAGAAGGCGATGTTGTCGCTGCCTTTGGCCTCGGCGGATTGCCGGAGGTACATGAGGCGGTCGCCGTCGCGGTGCGGCAGCGGCCGAAGCAGGACACCGCGGACAGCGCTGAAGATCGCCGTATTTGCGCCAATTCCGAGGCCGAGGGTGACGATGACGGCCACGGCAAAGCCGCGGGAGTGGATCAGGCTGCGCAGGACGTATTTGAGGTCAAGCATGGTTCTTACAGAGACGACGAACGGGGAAGGAGGAATTCTACAGGGGCGGGGCAGCCCTCACCTCGTCCTTGGATACCAACCAAATGGTAAAATTCATACCATGACCACTACCATTGATTCGGCTGGACGATTGGTAATCCCGAAGTCCACGCGCGAGAAACTCGGCCTTGGCGCGGGCCAGCTGGTTGAGATACGCGAGCGGGATGGGTGGATCGAAATTGAACCCATTGCAACGGCAATGACCCTCGAACACACCGCGCGTGGTGTCGTCGCCGTGCCGGCGACCGAGCTGCCGGCGCTGACGGACGCTATGGTGCGCGACGCGATTGAACGCACACGACGATGAACGCGGTTGACACGAGTGTGGTTGTGGCGGCGTTTGCCACGTGGCATGAAGGGCACGAGGCGGCGGTCCAGGCTCTCGCGCAGTCTCCGCGTATTCCTGCTCACGTCCTGATCGAGACGTTCTCCGTGCTCACCCGCCTGCCGCCGCCCCATCGCGCGCCGCCGGCAGTCGTCTGGCAGTTTCTCTCCGCGCGCTTTCCCGACGCCGCCCTCACCTTGTCCGCAGAGGCGCACCACGCGCTCATCGCGTCTGCCGCTCAAGAACGAATGGCCGGCGGTGCAATCTACGATGCGTTGATTGGCGCAACGGCACTGGCGCATGGCGCCACGCTGCTCACCAGAGATCACCGCGCCAAGGCGACCTACGATCGTCTGGGCGTGAGGTGCGAGTTCGTGGAGTGAGCCCACCAACCCACCAGCCCATCAACCCACCAGAACTACCGCCAGGGATCGATCAGCGCTTTGGGAATCGCGAGTGACTCCGCCATCGTCAGTGCGTCGTTGATTTCGGTCAGGCCGTAGGTGCGGGCGCCGACGAGGTGCCAGGGGACGACGTCCTGGTAGCGCTCAAGCGCTCGCAGTGCGCGCAGGAAGTGGCCGACCTCGCTGCCCCAACATCCCCGGATGTCGAGGTGCTTCCGATTGATGTGTTCGTGTGCGTTGATGCGGCTGTCGCCGACGTTTGTGTAGTGGCCGGCGATGACGTACGCGCCGCCGTTCCGTACGAGGCGCACGCCTTCCTCAAATGCGAGCGCAGACCCAGCTGCTTCGATGACGACATCCGCGCCGAGTCCACCGGTCAACGCCAGCACGCGCTCCAGACGCTCATCGGGCGTGGTGCCCTCGATCGAGATCGTGGCGTCCGCACCCATCTGCCTGGAAAGCTCCAGTCGCGATGCCGGACCGCCGATGACGATCACCTGTCCTGCGCCGGATTGCCGGGCCAGGGCCGCGGCACTCATGCCGACCGCGCCCGCGCCCTGCACAACGACGGTGTCACCCAGGTGGATCTTCGAGCGTTCGATGATGTGCACGGCCGTCAGCAGGCCGCAACCGCCGCCGATGTAGGCGTCAAACGACACGGCATCCGGCAGCTTCGCGATGATGACGCCGGGTTCCAGGTAGACCTTCTGGGCCCAGCCGCCAAACAACCCTTCGGTCGCCGAGTCAGTGATGCCGTACACGCGCCGATGCGGGCAGCGCGTGGGCGTGCGATGCGCCGTACACGCCAGGCAGCGTCCGCACGTGCGATGCACGTCGAAAAACGCGAGCCGGTCACCTTCGCGCAGCGGGCGTCCTTCCACGTCCGTCAGCGGCCCATGCGACTTGTCGAGCACGCCGGTCGTCACGTGACCGGGGATGATTGGATAGGGCACACCGGAGAGCCGTCCGTGCCACAGGTGTACGTCTGTACCGCACACCTCCGAACGCATGGTCTTGAGCAACGCGCCGCCGGGCGGAAGGTCCGGCTCGGGAAACTCGCGTAATTCGACCGGCACACGCGGCGCCGGCATCACAGCCGCCAACACAGGGTCAGACATTGCCGTTACGATATCGCGATGTCCTTGCCGGATTCACTCACTACAGGCCTGCTGGCACTACGTACCGGACGCACGACCAGCGCCGCCATGGTTGAGGCCAGCCTCGACACCATCGCCCGCCTGAATCCGGACACCAACGCGTTCATCCGCGTGGACACCGACCGGGCTCGGCAGGCTGCAGCACAGGCCGATCGGGAACGTGCGGAAGGCCCCAGCCATGGCCTCCTGCACGGGCTGCCGATTTCGCTCAAGGATCTGATCGACGAAGCAGGCCTGACAACTACTGCGGCCTCGAAGGTGTTCGCGGACAACGTCGCAACAGCCGATGCGCCGGTGACCAGCCGGCTTGCGGCGGCCGGCGCCATCAGCCTCGGCAAGACCAACCTGCACGAGTTCGCGCTGGGCACGACGTCGGAAGACTCCGCCTTTGGCCCGGTGCGCAATCCGCACGACTTGACTCGGTCGGCCGGCGGCTCAAGCGGCGGCTCAGCTGTCGCCGTGGCTACGGGCATGGGCCTGGCGTCGATCGGGACGGACACGGGCGGTTCTGTGCGTATCCCCGCCGCTGCCTGCGGTGTCGTGGGCCTCAAGCCGTCTCTCCGGGACGTGCCAACCGACGGCGTGGTGTCGCTGAGCCGATCCCTCGATCACGTTGGTCCGCTCACGCGCACGGTTGAGGACGCAAAGCTGCTGTGGGCGGTGCTCGCCGATCGGCCGTACACGCCGACGCAGGCGCCGCATACGTCTTCGATGAAGATCTCGGTACTTCGCGGCTACTTCGATCATCCGCTCGAACCGGCGGTGCGTCAGGCGCGCGACAAGGCACTCGATGTGCTGCGCGCAGCCGGTGTCACACTTGTGGATGCCGAGGTGCCCGGCACCGCGAGCATCACCGAGGCGTACGTCAACATCGTCCTGCCGGAAGGCGCGGCGTGGCACGCGGACTGGCTCGACGAGAAGGCGGACCTCTACTCGCCTGCGGTTCGAGATCGCCTGCGCGCCGGCCGCGACATTACGGCCGTGTCCTGCCTGAAGGCCAGGCAGACACGGCGCATCTTGACTGCCGCAGTCGACACGCTGCTGGCTGACGTCGACGCGCTGCTGCTGCCCACGCTCCCGATGGTCGCGCCGCTCATCGGCGCAACCTCGGTGACAATGGACGGCGTCGAGATGCTGGTCCGTGCGGCCATGCTCAAGCACACCCAACTCTTCAACATCACCGGACACCCGGCGATCACCCTGCCGCTTTCCACAAACGGGTTGCCCGTCGGCCTGCAGTTGGTGGGCCGGCGCAACGAGACGTCCCACCTGCTGGACGTAGCGGCCGCCTGTGAATCACTCTTATGTCGATGAAGACGATTGCTGTCACCGACGTCGCCGCGCGGCAGGCCGCGGGCGACACCTACGTGGATGTCCGCTCCACGCCAGAGTTCAACGATGGCCATCCCGGCAGCGCCATTCATGTGCCGCTGCTCGAGGCCGATGAGGACACGGGCGTGTTGATGCCCAATCCGGATTTCGTCCGCGTGATGAAGGCCACGTTTCCACCCGAGACGCCACTGCTGCTTGGCTGTCAGTCGGGCCGACGCTCGGCACGTGCCACCCAGATGCTCGAGGCGTTCGGCTTCACGAACGTGACCAACGTCGCCGGCGGGTACCTCGACTGGCAGGCACAAGGCCTGCCAATCGAGAAAACCACCAGCGGGTACGACGCATTGCTCTCACGCACCGACGACTGACGTCACTTGCGTGACGCGGCAATCGCCGCCTTCACCTCAGCCCACGGGGTGGGCGGCAGGTGCATGCCGAAGACCGCGTCGATCGCGCCCAGTTGCTCGCGCTCCGCAGCGGTGGCCACTTCGGCCAGCATCATCGGCATGAAAAACGTGTTCGAGCCTGGACGTCCACGCTGAATCAGGTCGCTCGAATACAACAGGCGCGCACCGGGCATCCACGCGAGCATCATGCGTTCGCCCATCTCCCCGCGCACCGGCACGAGTTCGATGCGAGTGTCTCCGCTCCCAATCACCGTTCGCTCCGACACGGCCGTGATCTTCCCGGCCCTGGGGGCGCGCGCCTGTGCGTCGGGTGACAACGTGCGAGGCGCCGCGATCATGCGCGAGAGGATGGGTACGTTCAGATCGAGCGCGTAGATTGGAATCCCCCTCGCCGCGTACTCGCGGATGCCTGACAGATGCGGCCACGCGTCCGAGGTGGTCACGACGGCTTTGACGGGCACACCGGGAAAACGCTTCTCCGCCAGCGCGAGCACCGACGCCGAATACGCCGAGGTCGTCGTTGCCTCGAGGACGACAATGCCGTCCGGCTGCCGCACGAATGCGACGTTGAAGCCGCCAGGGACCTGGGTGATCCAGTCGTTGATCGCCGTGACGCGACTCTCGTCGAGCGTGAGGCTTCCCATGCCGAACGGGCGCCCCGCGTTGGCAGCGAAGGCCTTGGCGGCCTCATCCGGAATTTGGAACGCGGAGTCGTCAATGGCCGGGTTCACTTCGGCGCGATGCACGGTCCAGTCACTGTATGGGATCCCGTTCCACTCGGTTGTCGTCTGGCTCGGATAGATCAAACCGCCGTTGTGCTGACGCCAGAACGTGTACCAACGTCGTTCGGTCACGTCGCCCCACATGTCGTCGTGGCGCACCAGTTCCAGCATCGTCGGCAGATGGGTCCATGCGTTGAGCAGGAGCCGGTGCGGGCGGCCGTCGAAGGTGAACCCGACCACGCGCTGGCGCACGCCCTGTTCCACCTGGTCCGGCAGCAGTTTCGCGTCACCTGCGGCGCGAATCGTCAGAAGCAGGCGCTCAGGTTCGAGCGCCAATTGCTCGAGCGCCTTGATGTCCATCGGCGATCCCCCTGCCCAGCGTTCGCCACTCCGGCGTGCGGCAACCGTGGCCGTGGCGATCACGTCGGAGGCCGGACTCCAGTCGGGGAAGTTCCAGTCGCGGCGCTGACTCGTCACCAATCGACGATTCGCTGAGTAGTCGCGAACCTCGGTCCGTTGACCGTACATCGACAGCCACGGTCCCTCCGGACGTTCCGACTGTTCCAACGCCCACTGATGCCCGATTGCCTCGAGCCGGAGGCCCCTGAGGCCGGTCAGCACGGACTCACCGCCCATCGCCGTCATTGCGGCGGTGAGCAGTGCCGTCGCGTCTGCGGGTGCCGCGGGCGGCACCGGCGCCTTGACCTGCGCATGCCCACAGATGCCGCCACCGATCACCAGCATCACACCGGCCAACCACTGTCCCACTCTTCCGAGTCCTCGCATATCCGTGATCCCTCCAGCGTCACAGACGACGCGCGGAGGAGGGAGGATGATGCAATGCAGCGAACCGCGGGCGGGATGCAGCGGAGCGGGAATCGTCAGAGCCTGGCGTCGAGAAGGTGGCGGTACGTGCGACTGACGCGCACGGTCACACCGCTCGCCAATGTAGCCTCGGCGTCGCCGGACGGCAGCGTCGCCAGCTGTCTCACCGCGGCCACATTGACCACAGCCGAACGATGGACACGCACGAAGCCATGTGGCTCAAGGGCGGACAGCAATGAGGCCAGTGAGCGCCGTACGAGCGGGCGGCGACCAGCCGCATGAATGCGTGAGTAGTAGTCTTCCGCCTCAATCCACTCGATGTCGCGCACGGGAATCACGTGTGTCTGCGTGCCGTCCCGCACGACCAGTGGCGGCGGCGACAGCCTTGCGGCCAATGAGTCGTAGTTGCGCGTGCGCAGACGTTCGCGTGCGCGGGTCAGCACCTGCTCGAATCGCTCGTCAGAAAACGGCTTGAGCAGGTAGTCGAGCGCCTGAGCCTCGAAGGCACGCACGGCGTAGTGGTCAAACGCCGTCACAAAAATCACCACTGGTGGCGTGGCCGGCAGTCGGGCCAGTACATCGAAGCCGTCACCTCCCGGCATCTGCACGTCGATGAACACGACATCCGGCTGCTGCGTCGCGATGATGTCAGCCGCGGCCGGTCCGTCCCCGCAGGATCCCACGACGGCGATATCCCGGTGGCGGCTCAGCAGTTGCTCGAGGGCTCGCCTCGCCGGCGGCTCATCATCAGCGATACACACACGGATGACACTCATGCCTGAGGTGCCGCCGGCATCTGCACAACCACACGGAATCCGCTCCCGGCCCGGGCACCGGCTTCGAGTGTCGCACCGCCGCGATACAACGTCCGCAGCCGCGCCTCGAGATTCCTGAGACCGACGCCATCGCGGGCGGTATCCCCGGAGGCCGCTACTCCGTCGTCATCAACTTCAAGTGTCAGCAGGGTGGCGGTGCGCCTCGCCCGGATCTCAAGATGGCCGACACCCAGCTTGTTCGCAAATCCGTGCCGCAACGAGTTCTCCACGAGCGGCTGAAGGACCAGCGTGGGCACCATGAGCGGTAGACAGTCTGCCGGTACGTCAAACCGGACCTGCAGGCGCTCCTCGAAGCGCACGTGCTGGATGTCGAGAAACGTTC
Source organism: Acidimicrobiia bacterium (assembly GCA_045862915.1). Taxonomy (GTDB): domain Bacteria; phylum Acidobacteriota; class Vicinamibacteria; order Vicinamibacterales; family SCN-69-37; genus SYFT01. Next base: position 44,272 of record BTVE01000007.1, on the reverse strand, counting down.
GCGCAAGTGCGATCTCGTCCGCCAGCGTATGCCACACCCGATCGGTGTCGAGCATACGCCGCAGCAGATCGCTCATGCCGGCGATGAGGCGCACCGCGTCAGCGTTTTTCGACTCTCGCACAAGTGAGGCCACCGCATGGAGGCTGTTGAACAGCAGGTGAGGGTGCAGTTGCGCGCGCAGCGCCGACAGTGTGGCCGCCGCCAGCTCACCTTCGAGCCTGCTGGCCTTGTCGGCTTGATCGCGCCAGCGGTCGTACAGGACAAACACATGGCCGGCGGCGAGCACACCGCTGTAGATGATCAATTCGATATAGATGCGGGACCGAGTCTGGGCGAGCACCGACTGTATGAACGTCTCGTTCATCGGGCCACTCAGGGCCACGCCGACAGCGGACACGAACAACGCATGCGTCACGGTGACCGAGATCCATCCGCCGACATGCAGGAGGGCAAAGGGCGTGACACCGATCCGATCGGGCGGCCAGCGTTCAACCGCACGCCACAACAGCACCGTCACCGGAATCCAGGCCAGATAAAAGGGCATCTGCCACACGAGGATCCGGTACACGTTCAGCGCTTCGCCGGGCTGCTGCGCAATCAACCAGAGCTGCGCGCCATAGAGCGCGGTGATCGCCAGCCAGAACAGCGAGGCAATCAACCACTGCACAGCCGGCGCAACCCGGCGTCGCCCTGCGGCGCCCGGCAGGCTAGAGGTACTTGAAGATGCCTTTGAGGGCGTCAACGATCACGGCTCCCAGCGCCTGCATCGCAGGCCCGACCTCGCCGCGCGACAGGCTGGATACGGAATCGGCAACGGTAACCGGATCGGTCAGCAGGAGCCACACGGTGGCGGCAGCCATCGTGGCCGCAACCAGGCCGATGAGGCCTACCAGACTGACGCTCCACCGACCCCGACTCATGGCGTCGATCAGTCTAGCACCGGCCTCTGACGGGCCGGTGACAGCAGCAGCGACCGGTAGCGAACGCTTACTCGGGAATCAGTACGACTTTACCGAACTGTTCGGACGCTTCGAGCCGTTGATGCGCCGCAACCGCGTCCCTGAGCGCAAACGTGGAGTCCACCACAGGCGCATACCACCCGCGAAAAAACCCGTCGGCCGCCTGCAGTAACTCCGCCTTGGCGCCCATGTAAGAACCGACGAACGTGAGCTGTCGGGCAAACAGGTGACGCAGATCCAGTGCGGCATCAAATCCCGTCGTCGCGCCACACGTCACGAGGCGTCCGCCGGTTCTCAGGCTTCGGACACTCGCGTCCCACGTCGCCACCCCCACATGTTCAATCGCGATGTCCACGCCGCGTCCATCGGTCAGTGCCTTGACACGTTTCGGGACATCTTCCGTCGTTGAATCGATGACATCGTCCGCGCCAATCTCCATCGCGCGCGCACACTTGGCCTCGCCGCGCGCGGTTGCGATGACCCGTGCCCGAGCCGCCTTCGCCAGCTGCACGGCCGCCTGGCCGACACCACTGCCGGCCGCCACGACCAGCACCGTGTCGCCCGCCTGGAGCCGGCCTCCGGCATACAACATGTGCCACGCTGTGAGAAACGTCAGCGGAAAGGCGGCCGCACTCACAAAGTCGATGTGTTCGGGTAACGGGATGATGTTGGCGGCCGGAACCGAGACAAGCTGCGCATACCCGCCGTCGGACTGATACCCGAGTACGTCGTATCGCGGGCAGAGGAAGTCATCTCCGCTCAGACACCGCGCGCAGACACCACAGCTGAGGCCGGGCTGCACGAGCACACGTTGGCCGACCGCGACGGTGCTGACGCCGTCCCCCACGTCCGCAACGACTCCCGCCACCTCGGCACCCGAGATGTGCGGCATCGGAATCCGCACTCGATCGAGTCCCCGCCGCTGCCAGAGATCGAGATGGTTCATCCCGCATGCGTGCACGCGTACGATCACGCGACCAGGCGCGGGTGATGGATCAGGTGCGGCCTCGTACTGCAGAACGTCAGGCCCGCCATGCTGATGAAAGCGCACCGCCTGCATCACACCTCCACACGTTCGACGGGCCGGCCAAGTTGCGCGAGCTGCGATTCCCACAGCGCCGCGTCGCCGACCAGGGCGACGATCGCCTGCTGAGGCCGCACGTACTTGCGCGCGGCTGCGGTGACATCTGCACTCTCGATGGCCGCCACTGAAGGCACAAACCGGGCAAACGTATCGTCGGGCAGCCCATACGTGGTCAACCGGCACGCCGCAATCGCCAACTGTGCGGGCGTTTCGAACTGCCGCACGTATCCTCGCGTCAGGGATGCCTTCGATCGCGCCAGTTCGTCACCCTCGGCAGGGCGGCTGCTGCCGATCGCCTCAAACTCGGCCAGAATTTCACTCACCACCAGTGCGGTCGCGTCCGCCTGCACGGCCGTGTCGCACAGGAACAGGCCGGACGCCGCACGGAAGTCGAGCGAGGTATGTGCGCCGTAGGTCAGCCCGCGGGCCTCGCGGAGATTCAGATTGATGCGGCTCGTGAACTGCCCACCCAGCACCGCATTCATCACTACCAGCGCGTAGTACTCGTCGACGTGCCGCGTGGGGCCGAGGTGTCCGACGCGCACTTCCGTCTGCGGTGCACCAGGCCGATCCACCACCAGCACCCGTGGTTCCTGCGGCAGCGGCGTCGCAATCACCTCCGCGTGCACGGGACGGGTGCTCGCCCACCGTTCGGCATGGCGGGCCACCAGCGCGTGCACGTCGGCGCCATTCAGGTCACCGGCGACGACGCATGTCGTGCCAAGCGGATGGACGTGGGCCGCGTGAAATGCCCGCACGTCTTCAACCGTCAGCGCCGACAGTGATTCCGCGGTGCCAATCACTCCGTGGCCGTACGAATGTGGGCCAAACACGCCGCGCAGGAAGGCACGGTCGGCCATCGCCGACGCCGAGCTGCGCATCTGGCGAAGCCGGTTGAGCCGAATCTCCACCACCCGCGCAAAATCTTCGGCGTCGAGCCTGGGCCGTGCCACGACGTCGAACAGCAGATCGAGCGCGGGTTCGAAGAACTTCGTCAGCGCCGTGAACGACACGGTCGTGACGTCGGATCCGACATCGACCGTCAGTTCCGTGCCCAACGCCGCAAACGCCGCAGCCAGATCCAGGGCGTGGCGGTCACCGGCACCCTCGTTGAGCAACGCGCCGAGCACCCCGGCCAGGCCCGGACTGGACGCCGGATCCTGGGCCGATCCAAACGGCAGCACCAGCGCGGCCGTGAACACGGGTAACGCACGATGCGGTATGGCCCACACCGACAACCCCGTGTCGAGTGTCTGACGTTCGATCGCGGGGAATCGCACCGCGGACGGCGCCCCGATGTCGGGCGGAATGAAGCGGGAATTCATGTGGTCACCACCGCATCAACCGAATCAGTGAGGGCCAGTTCGCGCTGCCCCTGCGGCACGATTGAGAGATGAGTGGCGAGTTCGGGATTCAACCACCTGGCCACCGCATCCCGCACATCGGCAATGGTCAGGTCGAGATACCGCTGCAGGTCCTGTTCGAACCAACCCGGCGTGCCCATGTAGACGTTGTAGGCGTTGAGTTGATCGGCCTTGCCGCCAAATCCCCCCAGCGTCTGCAGCCGCGCCATGAAGGTGCTTTCCGCCTGCACCCGCGCGCGCTCGAGTTCGTCGGCGGTCGGCCCGTGATCGGCAAGGCGTTGCAGTTCGTCGCGGAACGCCACGCGCAGTTCTTCAAGCGTCACGCCAGGCGCTGCGCTGGCCACCAGCTGAAAGACACTGCTCAACTCGCGTGACGCCTGCCCGCCGCCCAGTTCGGCGGCGCGGCGCTGATCGTGCAGCAACGTGCGGTACAACCGCGAGGTACGTCCATTGGCCAGCAGGTCCGCCAGCACATCCAGGGTCGCATCGTCTTCCCCATACAGCCGCGGCGTCGGCCACACCATGTACAGACGCGGCAGTTCGACGCGGTCCTCAAGCACCAGCCGGCGATGCACCGCAGGCACATCGTCGACCGCGATCGGTGCCACCGCGGGTCCGGCGGGAATGTCACCAAACAGCCGCTCGACGAGCGCCAGCGCAGCGTCACTCGAAATGTCGCCCGCGATCGCCAGCGACGCATTGGCAGGGTGGTAATAACGCGAAAAAAACGCGCGCGCATCTTCGACCGTCGTCGCGCGCAGGTCGGTGGGGTATCCGATGGTCGGCCAGTGATACGGATGCCGTTCCGGATAGATGGCCTCCGACAGCGCAAAGTGTGACAACCCGTACGGACGGTTCTCGTAGCTCTGTCGCCGCTCGTTCAGCACGACCTCGCGCTCAGTCTCGAACCGTTCGGCCGTCAGCGCCGGCAGCAGCCAGCCCATCCGATCCGCCTCCATCCACAACGCCAGTTCGGCTGCGCCGGTGGGCACGACCGCCCAGTAGTTCGTGCGGTCCGCGCTGGTGGACCCGTTGAGGGATCCGCCCGCTTCCTGGAGAGGTTCGAAAAATCCGCGCGGCTGGTGCTCGGCACCCTTGAACATCAGATGTTCAAACAGGTGCGCGAGTCCCGACCGGCCGGGGGCTTCGTTCTTGGACCCGACGTGGTACCAGAGGTTCACCGCCACCAACGGCTGGTGTCGATCCTCGTGGACGATGACGTCGAGGCCGTTGGCGAGGGTGTGTTGTGTGTATGGGATCAATTGACCGGCGTCAGGGGAATGGCCTTGCGCGCGTAGGAGGCAATCGACACCTGCTGCGCGACCCGCTCGGCGGCTGCGGTCAACGCCTGTGCGGGCGCTGACTGCGGCTGTGACAACACCACCGGCGTCCCCGCATCACCACCGGTGCGCACGGGTTCGGCCAGTGGAATACGACCCAGGAACGGAATACCCAGTTCAACCGCCAGCGCTTCGCCGCCACCCTTGCCGAAGATGTCCGCCTCGCGTCCGCATCCGGCGCACACGAAGTGGCTCATGTTTTCGATGAGGCCAATGACGGGAATGTTGAGCTTCTGATACATCTTCACCGCGCGTCGGGTGTCGGCCACCGACACGGTTTGCGGGGTCGTGACGACCACGGCGCCTGACACCGGCACGGTCTGGCTCAGGCTGAGCGCCACGTCGCCGGTGCCCGGCGGCATGTCGACCACGAGGTAGTCGATGTTGTCCCAGCGCACGTCGCGGAAGAACTGCTGCATGGCGCCGTGCAGCATCGGTCCGCGCCAGATCACCGGTGCATCGTCCTGTGTAAGGAACCCCAGTGAGACGCTGGCGACCCCATGTGCAACCGCCGGAAGGATTTTGTCGCCGTCCTGCTCGAGCCGATGGCCGCGATCGAAGCCGAGCATGATCGGCACGTTCGGCCCGTACATGTCGCCGTCGAGCAACGCGACACGGCTGCCCGCCTGCGCAAGCGCCACGGCCAGGTTCACGGCGACGGTGGTCTTGCCGACGCCACCCTTGCCGGCGCCAACCGCGATGATGTTTTTGACGCCCTCAACCGGCGCGCGCCCGGCCTCGGGACGCCCCACGGCGCGCACCTGCGCGGTCATTTCCACATCCACGCCGGTCACACCCGGCAACGCACTCACAGCCGCACGCGCCTGCTCGCGCATGAGGTCCTTCACCGGGCACGCGGGCGTGGTCAGTTCGACCTGAAACGCGACGTGTCCGTCCGTGATGCGGACGTTCTTGATGAATCCGAGCGACACGATGTCGCGATGAAGGTCTGGGTCCTGCACTACACGCAGGGCATCGAGCACAGCAGCTTCCGAAACGGCCATGCTTCGATTCTAGACTGCTCAGTGAGTCATCGAGTGGGCAATGTCGCCGATGTAGGGCAAACGATAGGCCTCACCCTGCAGCGCCTTCCACATCAGCAGGCCCCAGAGCGCGAGGACCCCGGCCCAGAACATGCCGAGAAACAGTCGCAGGTCACCCACAATGGGGACCGTGGGCAGCAGCACCCAGACCACGGCGACGCCGCCGAACGTCAGCACCGACTGCATCGCGTGGAATCGCACGTAGCGATCCTGCTTCTCGACCAGCAGGACACCGATGCCGCTCATCAGCCCGAACACGTACGCCAGGGCCGCCCAGAGCTTCGGATCGCGGGTCATGCCGGTCGGGGGGCGTGCCCGAAGATCCGGCGCGCGTCGTTGTTGAGAAGCACCCAGAACGTATACACGCCCAGGGCGGTGCCAAACGGCACGATGAGGAGGTTGGGCACGGCCAGCAGCAGGGCCGTCTGCCTGGCCCGGCTGCGCCCGAGGCGCAGCGCCCAGCCGGTCGCCGCGCTGGCAAGCCCACCACCGAACAGGATCGCGGCCGCCAGAAGCAACACCGTGACGGCGGCCCGTTCGCCGAGCCCGTACACACCAACGGTCAGCGCCTGGCGTGCACCCACCGCAAGAATCAAGAGGGAGAAACCGGTCAGCAGGCCGAACGTGCCCCAGACCAGATGGAGCCAGCCCAGAACGTCAATGTGCAGACGCATGGTCGGTCGGCCCTTCGCCGACGTCCATCCAGAACACGTCGAGCATCCGCTCGACGATGGGGCCCATGTCGACGAAGTCGAACGCCACCTCGTCGCGCGGGAGCGCGGGGGGCGTAGGGGCCATTACCGCGCGCCGAGCGTGACCATCAGTTCGCGCCGCTCAGCATCCTCGAGCGACTCGAGGTCGAGCGTGCTGTCGCATTCATCACACAGCAGCTCGAACAAGGCCGGCCGGCCTTCTTCCAGCGGTGGCTGGACCTGGCCGTCCGCCACCCGGACCAGGTGCATCTGGAGGGTTTTGGCCAGAAAGTTCTCGGCATTGCCGCAGTTCGGACAAGTCAATGACATCGGGATGAGTGTATCTCAGGCCTCCCCCCTGAAATACACGAGTTCTCCGTCCACCTGCACATTCGTGTACACGGACCGGAGGGCCTGCAGATAAATGGCCAGCTGCGCCTCATGTTCGGGCCGGGCCCGGCCGGTCTTGATCTCGACGACCTGCAGCCCGCCATCCTCCCGCTCGATGACACAGTCGATGGCGCCACGGATGACCTCGGTCGATCCCGGGACAGGACCGGGCACGGACAGGGAAAACGGCACCTCGAACCAGGGCCGGCCGGTGCTGAGCAGTTGGGTCAGCCGAGGATGACGCCGCAGTCCCGCCGCCGCCTGCAATACGACCTCGCGCAACCGCACAGGGTCGTCGACGTCGACGAGCCGTTCCACAGGCACGAGTTGCTCCCAGGCCATCGCCCATTCCGCATCGGTGGGTGTCCGGGCGCCCGCCCACTGCAGCAGCCGGTGCACAAGCGTGCCCACGAGCCGATCACTCCGGCCACCTTCCCCGCCCGGGCCACGGACCGGCTCTGAGCCATCGGCCATCGGCATCTGGGCCGCCGACCGCACGGCGACCGGCCACTGCAACGGTATCCGGTCGATTCCGGGCAGTGACTCGTCGTCATGTGCGGGCGAAGCCACGGCCACCGGTGCGCCCGGACGGCACACCCGAAATGCAAACCGATGTTTTTCGGTGCCCCAGAACACCTCGTCCTGTTCGGGCGCCGCGGAGGCCGCCTGACTGAAGACCTCCCGCAGTCCCTGCGGCAGCAACCCTGCCAGGCTGCGGCGCGAGTTGCGCACCTGCCCGTCGTCACCCACCTGCGCAGAGAGATACAGCCGGTCACGCGCGCGGGTGACGGCCACGTACAACAACCGTCGCAGCTCTTCGTCTTCGCGCCGCTCCTCGAGTTTGGTCCCGGGGGTGGATCGGAACGCGACCTCCGACTCCCCGTCCACGCTCCGCTCGATCACGCTGATGCCCTGATGCCGTCCGCGTCCGGGATTCTGCAGGTTCACCAGAAACACAATCGGGAACTCGAGTCCCTTGGCCGCGTGCATCGTCATCAACTGGACGCACCCGCGCGCCTCGACGATGGCGTGTGACTCATCGCCGGCACGCAACGTCTCGAAGTATTCGGCAAGCCGACCGAGCGTCGAGTACCCGCGGTTTTCGACACGCCGGACGAGTGCCCGCACCTTTTTGATGTTCTCGCGCGCCTGGGCACGACGTGTCCCGCGCAACTCGGCCGCATAGGCCGACTCGCGAATGACGATGTCCAGCAGCGCGGAGGCCGGCAGACGATCGGCCAGTGCGCGCCATCGCCCGAAACCTTCGCGCGCCTGAAGGAGCAGCACGCGATCAACCTCGGCCATGCCCTCTGGTACGGGGCCGTCCGACTCGAGTGCGGCTGCGAGGCCCGGCGCCAGCAACGCCAGCGCATCGTCGGACAGCCGCACAAATCGCGAGCGCAGGAACTCGGCCGTACGCAGGTCGGACTCCGGCTGGGCGAGCACCCGCAGCAGCGCCTGGAGGTCCTGCACTTCCGGCGCATCGAAAAATCCGAGCCCCTTGTAGACGTAGGTCTGGATGCCGCGGCGCTCGAGCGCCTCCTGGTACACCTGGTGGCCGGCACGCGCGCGAAACAGGATCGCCACGTCATCGGGCAGCGCAGGTCGCGGCGGGCCGTCTTTTGGACGAATGACTGCGGAACCAAGCAGCCGCGAGATCTCCGTCGCGACCGCATCCGCGGCAGCAGCCATGGACGGTTGTGCGATCACGCCGAGCACCGGTTCGCCATCCCGGCGGCCCTCGTTGTCCACCGCCGCCACCGGAAACCAGTCGGTCTCGCGGTACACGAACCGCTCATCGAGATCCGGGTCGCCCTGCATCAGATCACTCATCGTGTTGACGAAGGCGAGGAGGCCGGCCACTGAGCGGAAATTTGTCGTGATCGATTGCCGCACGCGGCGTCCAGGCCGCAGGGCGCCGATCCGCCTGGCGGCTTCATCGAGCAGGACGACCTCAGCGTGACGGAAGCGATAAATCGACTGCTTCCGATCACCCACGATGAAGATGGACGTGGGTCCGTCCACCACGCCCTCGCCTTCACCCCACGCCGCCACCAGCAGATCCACGAGCCGCCACTGCAGCCGGCTGGTGTCCTGGAACTCGTCCACGAGCAGGTGGCGATACCGCGACTCGAGCTTCAGCCGGCTTCGGGCAAACTCTTCCTGACGTTCAAGCAGCGACACCGCGCGCGACAACATGGCGGCAAAATCGAGCACCGAATGTTCGTCGAGCAGACGCTGGTATTCGCGCACGAGAATCTGCAGCACCATCTGCAGGCCAATCGCGAGCAGCCCATCCACCTCGCGTTCGAGTGCCTCGATAGCCGCGGCCACTCCAGAGGTCACACCTTGAAACGCGGCTTCGTGGCGCTTCTTGGCTGCCGGCGATGCGTAATGATCCGCCTTCACGAACGACGGCAGGCGTTTGCGCGGTTTGCCGTCCTTGGTCAGGAAGTACCGTTCGAAGCGACGCTGCAGTTGTGGGACCTCACTGACCGGAATCTCCGCGTGCGGATCAAACAACCGTCTGAGATCCGCCGCCACCCAACCGAATTCCGCCGAGCCGGCCGGACCATCGTGCAACAACGCCGGCGCGCCACTGCACACATCGCGAAGCCGGGCGACAAACGTGTGCGCGACGTCCTCAGCCGACCGCAGCGTCACCGTGCGGCGCACAAACGAGGCCACGGCCGGTTCAGCCAGGTGCCGGCTGTCCAGCAACCGCGCCAGCGCCATCCGCAGCGGGCGCGGCTTCACCTTCGTGAGCAGGAGGCGAACAGGTTCGTGCCGGGTCACCAGACCACGGGCTTTCCGGAACGTGACTTCGAGCGCCTCGGCGGAGAACCGGGCCATCTCGGTCTCGTCCGCGATTTCGAAGCCTGGGTCGACGTCCGCCTCAAGCGGGAACTCGCGCAGCAGACCAAAACAGAACGCGTCGATGGTGGTAATCTGCACGTCCGCCAGCGTAGACGCCGGCACGTCGTCACGCAGCTGGCGCAGGATGCGTTCACGCATCTCCGCCGCCGCTTTGCGGGTGAACGTGATCGCGAGAATCTGCCGCGGTGCGATGCCCTCACGAATCAGACGGACGTACCGTTCCACGAGCACGTGAGTCTTGCCGGTGCCGGCCGAGGCCTCGAGCACCACGTGCTCCGCCGGGTTGACGGCGAAGTCACGCGCGGCCTGGTCGGGCGGTGTCTGTCGCGGCTCCGGCTCGGGAGACAGCGGCACATCAAACAGCGTCGGTTGCATCGTCCTCCAACGCATATTCCTTGCGGCACACGCCGGCGTACCGGCACCACTCACACTCGCCCGTGTGCAGGGGACGCGGCGGGAACTGGCCTCGCTCGATGCGCTCCACCGTGTCAGCGAAGATCGCGGCCCGGGCCTGGACCGCGACGTCAGCATCGGCACCACGGCTGATCGGGCCCTCGAGTTTGTATTCGTCGCCAAACGCCAGGTACGACGCCGCAGCGACGGGGTGCTGCTGATCGTCAGCGGCTTCGAGTTGCTGCCGCGCAGCGTGGGCGTACACGGCAATCTGAATCGACGACTCGAGGTCCGGCATCCGGCCGAGTTTGTAGTCGATCACACGGATGCGGCCGTCGGTGAGCACATCGATGCGGTCGGCCTTGCCGTTGATCGCAATGTCCGCCTGCGATAGTCCGCTCTGCTTTGGAAACGTGAAGGTGCCCTTGAGTGGTTGCTCGAGCAGGCGATAGTCGACCCGCTCCTCACCTTCGGCTTCGAGTTCAAAGACACGTTCGGCGACGCCACGGGCCACCAAAGAGCCCAACAGCCGCGTGTGTTCCAGCGCGCGGTCTGCCTCGGGAAGTCCGGCGAGTGTGTCCTGCGCGAGGTCGGTAAACTGGCGCACTGCCTCCGGCAGCAATGCCGGCGTGATCGCGCCGTGTCCGGCCGCCTGCCAGTTGCGATAAAAGCGCTCGAGCAGGTCGTGCAGCAGGTTGCCGCGTTCAAGCGGCGACAGTCCGGCGGTCTCCTCGCGTTCCTCCGGCAGGCGCAACACGGATTCCGCGAAATATTTGAAGGGACACGTCACGTACCGGTCGACGCGGCTGATGCGGTAGGGCTGCGGAGGCTGAGGTCCGACCTGACCGCGGTAGGCGGCGCCGGACGTGTCGGGCCGGGCGGCACGCGCGGCCGCCCAGGCATGCTGGGCCGGGTCGAGATGTTCCGCCGCCGGCGTGTTCAACGCCAGCACCTCGTCGCTGAAGATGGCCAGATTCGGCGGCGGCGGATCTTCGCGACTCGGCAAGCCTCGCACGAGATCCAACATCGGCGACGGCCCCACCACGGCATCCGCGTCGAGTTCAAACGCGTGAAACGACATCGTCTCAGCCGGCAGGCCGGTCAGATCACGAAACGCGGCGACCTGCGCGGCCGTGTGGTCCGCATCCTGCGGCCAGCCGAGATCCTTGAGGAGTCCGGAGGTGTAGAAGATGTTGCGACGCTGCCGCTCCGGCCAGTCCGTGTCCACCAGTCCGAGCACGTGGACGTGATCAAACTCGCCAAAGCGCGCCGCCACGGCGTCGACCAGGTGCACACCGGCGTGTGCACGCGCGACGGAAAACGTCTGCCCCTCGAGGCGGTGGCGAATCCACGCGACAAGGTCTTCGGGAGCACGCGCACGATCGTCATGCCGGGCGAACGCCTCGGCGAGGGCGTCAAGCGAGCCGAGAATGGCGGCCCGCGCGCGACGCGCGCCATCATGCCAAGGCTCGGACGCACCGAGCGGCCGCTCATACCGTCGCAGGAATGCCGCGACGGTCCGGACTTGCGCGGCCGCAGACGTGACGCGGCAGAACCCCGCGAGCGCCTGCGCGCAGAGGACGGCGGCTGACGCCGCCCGGCGCGCGCGCGGGATGTCGATGCCGTCCCGTCGATCGGCGCCATGCGCAAAGGCCTCGACGTGATCGGGATAGGTCTCGGCCGCGCCCTCGACACGGCGAGCCGTGAGCACCGCTTCCAGAGCGCTGACATCCCGTCCGGTGATCGGCGTCCCATCCATCTCGACATGCAGCCACGGGGACCGCAGCAGCGCCGGCATCGATTCACGAGTGCCGCCGGTCCGCGCCACCGCCAGCGTGAGGTCGAGCAGCGCCGCCCACGGTTCACCGGCCAGCGGCAGTGCCTCGAGCGCCTGCCACGGCAACCGCGCGTCGTCGAACAACTGGCGCAGCAGATAGAGATACGGCAGCGGTCGCTGCACGACCAGCGCGGTAGGCGCGAGGGGGCGGCCATCGGCGGCGCGAGCACGGATGCGCCGCGCCACGTCACGCACTTCTTCTTCGCGATCGCGGGCGAGCCAGTGCCACTGGGACTCCGGACGGCTGACCACTGGCGTCCACGGTGCGCCGGGTTCACGTACTTCTTCGATGCCGGGCAGTTCGCGCTCCAGGCGCTGCCGGAAGCCGGCGTCGTGGAGTTCGTCGGTCACCACGACATCGATCCGCAGGCCGGCGCATCGGCCAATCAGATCGAAGTCCGCGGGCCACAGTCCGCGCGGATCGGACGGATGATCCGCGACCGCCACCACGACATGAGTGTGGGGTGGCTCGGCGAGCGACACGAGACCGGCGCGCCCCATGTGTTCATCGATGGCGCCGGAGTCGCGTACGGCCCGTTCGTACTTGAGGTACGCCAGCGTGAGGAATGCCGTCTGGTGAATCAGGGTGTCGCTGCCGCGGTCAAAGCCGGACACACTCTTGAGTTGCGCAATGACCTCACGCCGCAGCCGGCCGACAGTGCGTTGCCGGCGCAGCAGTTCATCGTAGAAGTCCAGCATCGCCGCGATGAGCCCCGGCCGCACACGAAACGGCGCCTGCCCCATGCGTGGCCGCGCGGCGGTCGCCTCCGCGGCAGCCGTGAGCAGCACCTCACGCTCGATACGGCTGAGCAGACGCGGCTGGTCGGGCAACGCTTCAATCCAGCGCGCGAGCCACTCGTCACGCGTCAGCAGATCCGGCAGCAGCGCGGCGCGGCCCGGTGCGGCATGTCGCTCAAGCGTCTGGCGCAGCAGTTCTACAGAGGCGCGCGACGGCAACACGACGACCCTGCGACGAATGTCCGCCAGTGTGCCCTCGCCGCAGAGCCGGACGACCGCACGACGAAAACCGGCGACATCACGCGCGCGAATCAGGTGTCGAGTCATCGCACCTTTCGCGGATTGAGCGCCGGCACCAGGTCCGCGCGGCCCTGCGCCAGCAGGAGTTCGGCGCCGGCCATCGCCGCCGACGCGTTGCGTGCAATCTCCTCGTTGGCGGCCACCGTCAGCCGCTGTCCGAGCACCAGCGCCTGGCGGGCCATCTGTGTGGCGCTGCGCAACACCGCGTGGACCTCCTGCAGTTCCGGCAGCGGCCGCATGCCCGCCAGCGAGGTATCAATCGAGGCAAAGACGCGCTGCGCGGCGTCCAGTTCGGAAGGCGCAGGCACGCGGCGATCACGCAGGGCGGCAAGCACACGCCGCTGACTGACCCAGCGATCGAACAACGGCCGGAGCCGCACTTCGTACGCCAGCAACTGGTCCTTCACCTGCTCCCATCGCGTGAAGGCCGTCTGCTGTTCTCGCGCCAGCGCCAGCTCAATCTCGAGCCGCCGCAGGAACGCAGCCATTTCACGCGGACGTCTGGCGCCGAGCTTCTGATCGGACTCCTCGACTTCCCAGATGAGCCTTTGCATCACACTGGCCCGGCCGTGACGGACCGCCACATCCGCCCGCGCGATGGCATCGGTCATCAGCGCGCGATACTGGCGTTCGATCGTCTGCTCACTCGCCAGCGCAGTCGCGGCACGCGCCCGCAACGCCGGAGGAACACCGGGCGTACTGCGCGCCACCCGGTCCACCGAGCGCAACAGATCAAGGCGTTCGGCCGCCACCGGCGTCACCGATGCGGCCTCGAGCGCAGCTTCCAGCGCCTGGATTCGTGTCGGCTCAGGCAGGAGCGGCGTGTCCGTCACCGGCGGCGGGTTGGCCACGAGGTCGAGGGCAAACTTTGACTGCCCGGCCGCCACGCGCAGTTCGGCAATCACCTCGTCGAGCAGTCCGACCAGGTGTCGTGTCTCAGCCGCCTTGTAGCCGAAGTGTTCGTCCGACCAGGACACCAGACGCTGACGTGTGAGTTGCGCGATTCCCAGGCGTTGTTCGCGATCGGTGGCGGCTTCCAGATCCGCGAGGGCCCGGGAAATCTCGGTCGTCAACTCCGCATATTCCCGCTCGCCTCGCGTGGCGCCATATTGCGCGGCCCGCAGCGCACGGGCGTACTCGGTGGTGCGCGCCGCGTCCACCTCCGTGAGCGGGACGGTGAGCACGTCGTGAGACTCAGCGACGCCGTCGCCGCCAAGCCGCACCAGACAGACCAGCTCTTCAGGCAATGTCGCGCACTCGCCGTAGCTGTTGAGCACGCGACCGTCACGCAGGAACACCCGGAACGTGGACACGCCGCCTGGCGCCGGCGCAGGAGCCTGTGCGGCCGCCGCAGCAGCCCCCAGCACCACACACCCACCTGCCGCCAGCGCGGCAACTCTCGGCCAGTTCATCCCCCGATATTGTCGCCCACCAGCCGAAGAGACCGCCTGCTGTGGAAAACCTGTGGACAAAACGTGCATTGCCTGTGGAAGAACTGTCAGCCGAAAAAAAGATCGCGCGGACCTGAGAGTGGAGCTACGACTTGGTCGGATGTACCTCGCAATTTCGTACCCGCCTTCGCTTGCACCTTCACCCTTCCCCCCGCACAATCGTCGTCCGGCCGTGACACCTGTAAACACCTCACCCTCGCTCGTGCGTTTCGAAGACATCATCAACGGCCGGCCGGTCCTGATCGAGGTGTCTGCCGTGGGCCGGGACCGATGGCGGGCGCAGATGGCCCGCACGCCAGGCGGACGCACGGCGCTGATGCCGTTTTACGGCACCACGCCGAACGAAGCCGCCGCCAATCTCAGCAGCTGGCTGACGCGGGTGTCCAAACCCGGGCGCTCCTGAAGGCGCCGGGCCGCGTATAGTAGCGCGATGCGAACTCGACTGCTGACCTCCGCTGCATTCGTTGTCGTTGCGCTGGCCCTGAGTGCGCCAGTAGCCGGCCAGGCTTTCCAGACGGCTCCGGCGCCGCCACAGGCGACACAGCAGCCGACCACCCCGCTGCCCAAGGTCTTCCTCTTTGCCACCGGCGGCACGATCTCGAACAAGGTCGGGGGGCGACTCACGGTGGAAGAGCTGATCGCCTCGATCCCGGGCCTGTCCAACCGTGTGCGAGGCGAAGGCGAGCAGTTTGCGAACACGTCGAGCAGCGCCTTGACACTTGACCAGTGGCTGGATCTCTCCAAACGCATCAATGCCCGATTCAAGTCAGATCCGGAACTGGCCGGCGTCGTGGTCACCAGCGGGACCGACACGCTGGAAGAACTCGCGTATTTCCTGCATCTGACCGTCCGCGACGAACGCCCGGTGGTGGTCGTGGGTTCGATGCGCAATCCCAGCACACTCGGTTACGAAGGCGCGGCCAATCTCGAAGACGCGTTCCGCGCTGCGGCTGATCCGCAATCACGCGGCATGGGCACCGTGGTTGTGCTCAACGACGAGATCAATTCCGCGCGCGAAGTCACCAAGACGGACGCCTACAGCCTCGATACCTTCAAGTCGCGTCAGTTCGGCATTCTCGGGGTCGTCGACCCCGGAGGTGTGTCCTATTACCGCAAGCCCACGCGCCGCCACTCGGCACAGAGTGAGTTTGATGTCGAGAAGATCACCGCCCTGCCTCGTGTGGATGTCGTCATGACCTACCAGGGCGCTGATGGCGACGTCGTCAAAGCGGTCGTTGACGCCGGCGCCAAGGGCGTCGTGATGGCCACGGCCGGTGCCGGGGCGCTCTCGGGCACCCAGGGTGAGGGCACACGCTACGCCATTGAGAAGGGCGTGTGGGTGGTCACGACCACACGCACCGGAACGGGCCGTCTTGGTGGTGGTCGCGGCGGCGCGCCGTTCCGCGCAAGCGGCGACAACCTTGCCCCGATCAAGGCGCGCATTCTGCTGATGCTGGCGCTGACGGCCACCTCGGATCCCGCCGACATGGCGCGCATCTTCCGGGAGTACTGATTGCCCCGACGGGGTCCGGCCCCGTATAATCGATTGTCTTGAGTGTGGGCCTGTGGCGCAGCTGGGAGCGCGCCTGAATGGCATTCAGGAGGTCACCGGTTCGATCCCGGTCAGGTCCACCATCCTTCGCTCGCCTTCGGCGAGCTTCGGCTCGGCAAGCCATCCACCACCTTGGCACACGACGAGCTCCGGCTCGGCAAGCCATTCCCGCTCGGCAAGCCAACGAGGTCGCAGAAAACGCACACTCGTGAAGGCCGTCGAATGCAGAACCTGCACACTGCCACTCGGTCGTCCGCGGTCCGTCTCGAGGTGCGTCGTTCGAGGCGAGGAACACGATTTGCTGAATGCCTCACTTCTACGTTGGCCTCACTGAGAATGTCCAGGCCAGGCTGGCGGCGCACAACCGCGGGTTGTGTGCGCACACGGCGTCGCGGCGGCCGAAGCGGCTACCTGAATAAAGGGGCCGCGAAGGCGGACTTCTTGACTTACCTTGCAGCCCGTGCCTAGACTGGCCCCCTAACTCACTGAATCAATGGGGCGTCGCGCCCCTCGGAGGACACAATCATGCCCAATGGCACGATTGCTCGGTTGTTGATTGACAAGGGTTTCGGGTTCATTCGAGACGAAAGTGGTGTGGAGCACTTCTTCCACCGGTCGGCCATCCGTGGCGCCGTCTTTGAACTGTTGCGGGAAGGACAACGCGTCGAATTCACCGTCGAGGAATCCCCGAAGGGTCCCCGCGCCGGTGAAGTGCGTCTGCTCGACGAGTAACCCCACCTCTCGTTTTTCCCCTGTTTCCGCGTTTGCGCGTACGACGCCTCGTGTGGGGCTCCGGGCTGCTGCTCGGGGCCGTCACGATAGCCGGTGCCGGACGGCTGCTCGTACGCCTTGATCCCCCCACTCCCACCACCCCGTCCGACGTCGCCTACGTCCTCGGCGGGGCTCGTGTTGATCGATGGCTGGAAGCGGCGGAGCTCTATCAATCCGGCGCGGCCAAGGCCATCGTCATCAGCCGCGGAGGCGATGATGACGCCGAACGTCTGCTGCGTGACCGCGGCATCCGCGTGCCGACAACCGCCGACGTCGCGCGGGACGTGTTGACCCAGCAACTGGGCATTCCACCTCAGGCAGTGGTCGTGCTGACCGAACCCGTGGACAACACGGCGCACGAGGCCCAGGCCCTGCGGCCTCTGCTGGCGGCGCACGGATGGCGGTCGGCCGTCATCATCACGGCGAAGTCAGCGACCAGACGTGCCGGGTTTGCGTTTGAGCGGGAGTTCGGGCCGGATCTCGCCGTCGCGGTAACGGCCTCCCGGTTTGACGGGTACGACCCGGCGTGGTGGTTCTGGACACGCGGAGACGTCCGGCAGACGTTCTACGAACTTCCCAAGCTACTGGCGTACTGGCTGGGCCTGGGAGCCTGATAGGCTGTCGTCACGGAAGCCCACGGGGCCCGGTGGCCCTCCCGGTCTTCAAAACCGGTCGCGTCGCGCCTCTGGCGGGATGGGAGGGTTCGACTCCCTCGGGTTTCCGCCATCCCCTCGAATCAGAACCAGTCGGCGGGCACGTCGGCCAACGTCTCGACCGTGAGGTCCGCCCCGGACTCCCGCAGGACGTCCATCGGAAATATTCCGGTCGCCACGGCAATGGCGCGCGCCCCGTGCGCCTGCGCGCAGTCGACATCAAGCGGGGTATCACCGATGACCACCACACGATCGGGTGTGAACCGGCTGTGCCCCAGCCCACACGCGGCCTCGATGGCCACCGGCACGAGGTCGCGCCGATTGACGTGCAGGTCCCCGAAGGCGCCAAAACCAAATCGCCGCCACAGGTCGAAGTGCCCGAGCTTGAGTTCGGCGCCAGAGACGAAGTTGCCGGTCAGCAGGCCCACCACCACATCGTCGCGTCCCTCGAGGGCATCGAGCATCGCGCCGACGCCGGGCAGAACACCCATGGGTAATGAGCCCGGGTCGCCGAGTGCGTCCGGCAACCGGCGGCAGTACGCATCGCGCACGGCGGTCACGGTCTCCGCGTCGTGAGGCAGCCCGTGCGCGTCGAGCACCTGGCCGACAATCGCGCGGTCGGTGCGGCCGGCGACCTGCACGCCATCAAGGGCATTTTCGACGTTGAACAGATCGACGAACGCGCGATTCATCGCGCGCACACCTGCGCGTCCGGTTTGTATGAGCGTGCCATCGATGTCGAACAGAATCAGACTCACCACTGCCTCACTGTGCCGTCACCCGCCGCGACGTCGCCGGACCCGGGATCGAGGCGCCACGTCGTGCCCCCGAGCGGTCCGATAAAATGTTCGTCCTCGCTGAGCGCAATCCACGAGAGCCGCCGGTCGTCGCCGATGGCCGGCAGCAGGCCGCCGAGCATCGCCGCATCGCCGGGCGCCAGGGGGGCCGTGACGTGTTCGAACAGCAGGATCTTCGGGTCCGTGGCCAATGCTCTCGCCAGGTGCACGCGCACGCGATCGACGGCAGACAACGACTGCACCGACGCGGAGAGGCGCTCGCGCCCGAGGCCCACTTCATCGGCCAGCAGGGCGACCGCTCGCCGAATCTCTTCCGGGATTGGATCGATCGACAACGTCAGCGGCAACGCCAGATTGGCTTCCACCGTGAGCGGATCGAGCAACACCGCGCGGTGACTCACGAGTCCAAACCGGTCCAGGGAGTGCAACCACTGCGTGTCGGTGGCAATCGCCTGCGTGTCGTGTCCATCCACAACGACGGTGCCTTCATCCGGCACCGCGGCGCCGGTCAGCAACAGGCAGAACATCTCGGCGGCCGCCGCGTCGAGTCCACGCAGCGACACCCGCTGCTCGGGTTCAAGCACGAAGCTGTTCACGCGCAGGGGCCTGAGGCCGCCGTACTGTTTGCGAACTCCCGTCAGGACGATACGCATGGACCTCTCAATGGGCTGCCGGCCAGCCGAGGCGCGCCGCCAGGCACGCGTAGTCGGCGTCAGGCAGGTGCACACGGCCAAACGCCGCGTCACGCGTGCTGCCGGCGCCGTGATAGTCGGACCCGCCTGTGGCGAGCAACTTCAGCTCGCCGGCCATCTGCCGGTAGCGGGACGTGTCGATCGCGTCATGGTCGGGATGAAACACTTCGATGGCCGCCATGCCGGCCTCGACGAGACCCCCGATCAGGTCATCGCGCTGCGTCTTGCCCGGATGCGCCAGTGACGCAATCCCGCCGGCCCTCGTGAGCAACTGCACCACGTCGGCCGGTGCCGCGCCCGTGCGTTCGATGAACGCGGGGCGCCCTTCTGCCAGGTACCGATCGAACGCCTCGCGCAGGTCCCGCACATGACCAGCAGCCACCAGCGCCGCCGCAGCCATCGGGCGGCCGATGGACCGGCCGGCCTGGCGTCCTGCCTCGGCCATGGCCGCCTCGACATCAATGGGCACGCCCAGTTCCTCGAGGCGCTCGGCGATCGCCTCCATGCGCCGGCGACGGTCGAGCCGTTGCGCATCGAGAAAGGTCACCAGTTCCGGATGTGAGGATGAAAATCCGTAGCCCAGGACATGAACGTCACGCCCGTGATCGACGGCGGTGATTTCGATCCCGAGATGGCACGTAATGCCGGCGTCCCTCGCGGCCACGCGCAGCCGATCGCCAGCGGCGGTGGTGTCGTGATCGGTCACCGCGATCACCCGCAGGCCGCGCGATGCCGCTTCCGCCACAAGTTCTTCCGGAGTCGACCGCCCGTCGGACGCGGTCGTGTGCATGTGGAGATCGATCATCCCGCGCTACCGCTTTCGCCGCGTGGCGGTCGCGGTGCGCGCGGGCGCCTTGCGCCGGGCCGGCGCCTTCTGCGGCGCGGCGGCGCGCTCGCGTTCAACCAGGCTCTTGTATTCGCGGATCAGCAGTTCGAGATGCTCGCGTTCCTCGTCGGCAAACTCGAGGAAGATGTGTTTGCCTTCCGACTCCTCGAACCGTTCGCCATACCGCTTGAAGAACTTGTGCGACCCCCGCTCACACTTGATCCCAATCAACAGGGCGCGCCTATCGTCGACACCTTTGGCCAGTTCTTCGGTGCCTGCGGCAAAGATGCCGTTGGCTGCGCCCTTGAAAAACAGGAAGGTCGGGTGCGCTTCCAGTTCGGGATCATCCTTGAGCAGCTGACGATATCGGGCCTCCAGCGTGCCGAGGTGTTCCTTCTCTTCTTCGGCCAGACGCTGGAATACCTTGCGGCCCCGCGCATCACGGGTGATGGCTGCCGCGCGTGAATAAAACTCCAGTCCGCTGCGCTCGGTGGCGATGGCAATCCGCAGGGCGTCACGCGCAAACAACGCTTCGGTGGGCGCGCTGATCTTCTCGGGCTGCCGGCCGGCCTGGCAGTCTTCGCAGGTGCCGTAGATCTGCAGCACACTCTGGCGCGGGCTGAATCGACGCGCTTCGGCCACTTCTTCGATCAACGCCTCGATATCCGAGCTGAGGAATTCGAAGGACCGTGTGCACGACTTGCAGATCAGGTGAAAGTGGCGCGGATGCCGGTACGCATGTTCGAAGCGATAACGGCCTTCGCCAAAATCGACCTTGCGCGCAATGCCGGCGTCCACCATCCACTGCAGCGTGCGGTAGATGGTGGCGCGGCTGATCCGCGGGTCTTCTTTCCTGATCAGCGAAACCAGTTCGTCGGCCGCCAGGTGGCCTTCCTGCCGCAGGAACGTCTGGACGATGACGTCACGTTTGCCGGAGCGACGCCCGCCGGCCGGACGCAGCTGCTCGACGAACTCGGACGCTGTCTGCATGGACCGCGATCAGGCGCTGAACGACGAGCCGCAGCCGCAGGTCGACTTCGCGTTCGGGTTCTTGATCGTGAATCCGCCGCCCATGTTGTTGTCGACGAAATCAACTTCGGCGCCGTTGAGGTACCGCATGCTGATCGGATCCACCAGGAGGCGCACCCCGTTGACGGTGAATTCCTGATCGGCGTCGGGATCCCCTTCGCCGTCGTCAATCATCAGTCCGTACTGAAAGCCCGAGCAGCCGCCACCCTGCACGAAGACACGCAGCCCGGCTCCCTGACGGCCTTCTTCCACGAGCAGGTCCGAAATACGCGACGCCGCCGTTTCTGTCACATGAATCATGTCTTCAATTATACGGACTGTGGAACACTGAGGCGTGGCCGAAAACACCCCTGATTCCTGGCACGTCTGCCTGGCGGGCCGCTGGACCACACTCCCCTCACGGCTGGACGTCTGCAGCCCGTGGGACGGGCGTGTGGTCGGCACAACCAGCGCCGGGGGGGACGCCGAATTCGAACAGGCCGCCCAGGCCGCCGTAGACGCCGCTCCGCGCATGGCGGCGTGGCCGGTGCACGCCAGAGTGGCCACCCTTCGGGCGGTCGCCGCAGCCCTGCGCGCCGACCGGGCTGGTGCCGCAGCCATCGTGTGCGACGAAGCCGGCAAACCGATGCGCGACGCCCTGGTGGAAGCCGACCGCGCGGCCTTTGTCTTCGACACGGCGGCTGACGAAGCCGGACGGCTGGGTGGCGAAGTGTTGCCGGCGGATGTCCTGCCGCACGGCGAGGGCCGGTTCCTCGTCACTCGGCGCGTGCCGCTTGGCCCAATCGCCGCGATCACGCCGTTCAACTTTCCTCTGCTGCTCGTCGCGCACAAACTGGCGCCGGCGCTGGCCGCGGGCAACCCCGTCGTGCTCAAACCCGCGACACGCACGCCGCTGTCTGCCCTGCTGCTGGCGCGGCTGCTCACCTCACATGGCGTGCCGGAAGGCGGACTCAGTGTCCTTCCGCTCGAACGTGGCGCCGCGGATCGCCTCGTCACCGACGACCGGTTCAAGCTGCTGACGTTCACCGGCTCTGCCGAGGTGGGCTGGGCGATGAAAGCGCGTGCCGGCCGCAAGCGCGTGACCCTTGAACTCGGCGGCAATGCGGGCGTGATCATCGATCGCACGGCCGACCTCGACTTTGCCGTGCGGCGCATCGTGGCCGGCGGCTTCACGTATGCCGGCCAGAGCTGCATTTCGGTCCAGCGGGTGTTTGCACACGAGGACGTGTTCGAGCGCGTCACCACGTCCCTGGCCGAAGCGGTCGGCCGCTTGCGGATTGGTGATCCGCGCGACCCCGCCACCGAACTGGGCCCCATGATCAGCCGTGACGATGTCGCACGCATCGAGCAGTGGGTGCGTGATGCGGAAGCCGACGGCGCACAGGTGCGCACCGGAGGACGCCGCGTCAGCGACACGGTGTTTGCGCCCACGGTCCTGACCGGCGTGCCCGAATACGCCGCTGTCTGCCGTGACGAGGCATTTGCGCCGCTGGTCGGCGTGTATCCATTCACCGACCTGAGCGACGCCTTCCGTCGCGTGAACGCATCGGCCTTCGGGCTGCACGCCGGCATCTTCACGCGCGATTTGCAGACGGCGTTTGCCGCCGCCGACGCCCTCGACGTCGGCGGCGTCATTGTCAACGACGTCTCGAGTTACCGCATCGACTCGGCGCCCTATGGCGGCGTCAAGGATTCCGGCACCGGCCGTGAAGGCCCTCGGTACGCCATGGAAGAAATGACCGAGGTGAAGGTGCTCATCATCAATCGGAGTACGACGTGAACACAACATCCATCGCCACGCGACTGTGGCACAAGGACCTCGACGTGTTCAGCGCCGCCGCAGGCGCTGACGCCCGCGCCTCAATCGCCAACCGCCTCGGCTGGCTGGACGCGCCGGCCGCCATGCGCGCCCACCTCGACACGATTGACGCGGTCGCGCAGGCCTGCGCCGACGACGGCATCACACACATCGCGCTGCTGGGCATGGGCGGCAGTTCGTTGTGCGCAGAGGTCCTGCGGCTGATACGTGCCGCCGCCGATCGACGCCGCCGCGTCTTCGTGCTCGACACCACCGACGAACGCGCCATCCGTGAAGCCTCGGCCGCATTGCCGCCCGCCTCCACCGTGTTCATTGTGGCCAGCAAGAGCGGGTCAACGATTGAAGTCACGTCGCTGGAGGCCTACTTCCGCGGATGGCTGACCGCACACGGCGTGCCGCATCCGGGCCGCGCGATGATCGCCATCACCGACCCCGATACGGCGCTGCAGGCGCACGCGGCCGATCACGGGTATCGGCACACGTTCATCAACCCGGCCGACATCGGCGGCCGTTTTTCGGCGCTGTCGCTGTTTGGCCTCGTGCCGGCGGCGCTGATGGGAATTCCCCCGGCCACGCTGCTTGACTCCGCCGACCGCATGGTCACCGCGTGCCGTGCCGACGACGATCAGAATCCGGGCGTTGCGTTGGGACGATTCATGGCGACTCACGCAGCGGCAGGCCGCGACAAACTGTCGATCGAACTGCCGCCATCGATGGCCGCGCTGGGCCTGTGGATCGAACAGCTCGTGGCGGAGAGCACCGGCAAACAGGGCCGGGGCGTGTTGCCCATCGTTGACGAACCGCCATCCGATTCACTCGACGCCTACGGTACCGACCGCGCGTTTGTCCTGGTGGGCGACGCCAATGACGACGTGCTGGAGGCGCGGCGCGCGCAGCTGGCTGACGCCGGGTATCCCGTGCACGTGATTCATGCGGGCCCAGCCGATCTGGGCGCCGAGTTTTTCCGCTGGGAGTTTGCGACCGCCGTCGCAGGCGTGGTGCTCGACGTGAACCCGTTTGATGAGCCCAACGTGCGCGATGCCAAGAGCCGCACATCGGCCCTGCTGGCCGCGCCCGGCGGCCTGACCGTCACGCCGGCCTTGAGCCGAATCGGCGATCGCCTGCAACGGCAACACGGCACGGAACGTCTCAGCGACCTTCCGGGCGACACGTACGTTGCGATCCTCGACTACCTGCCGCAGGATGCCCGTCGATCAGAAGCTGTCGCGCGCGCGCGCCGGCACCTGCGACGCCGCTTCGGGCTCGCCACCACGTATGGCGCCGGTCCCCGCTACCTGCATTCGACCGGGCAGTATCACAAGGGCGGCACCAACAACGGCGTGTTCATCCTGCTGACGGCCGCCGATGCGACTCAAACACCGGTGCCGGACGCGTCATTCACATTCAGCACGCTGAAACACGCCCAGGCGCTGGGGGATTTCGAGGCGCTGGTCGCCAACGGCCGCACGGTGCTGCACGCGCACATCGATCAGACGGACGCCGACTTCTCCCAGGAACTGATGGACCTGGTGGACGGTCTGCAATAACGCCGCCGGCGCGGCGCGTTACGCCTTGAGCAACGCGAGGCGCTTGCCCGATTCGTCTTCGACGACCTTGTGCAGGCTGTTGCCGTGCGCATCCATCGTCACGATGGCGGGGAACTCCTTCACGCGCAGGTGCCACATGGCTTCAGGCGTGCCGAACTCCAGGAACGAGACGTCGTCGACACCTTCGATGCAGCGCGCGTAAAACTGCGCGGCGCCACCGATGGCGTTGAGATACACGGCCCCGTGTTGTTTGAGGCCGGCGGAGGTCTTTGCCCCCATGCCGCCCTTGCCGATGACCACACGCAGCCCGAACTTGCCGATGATGTCGGCCTGATACGGTTCCTCGCGCATGCTTGTCGTCGGACCTGCAGCCGTGACCGTCCACTGCTCGCCGTTTTTCTTCACGACAGGACCGCAGTGGTAGAGCACGCCACCCGACAGATCGGCCGGCGCGTCGTGCTGCATCAGGTGGTGGTGCACGGCATCACGTCCGGTGAACACCTTGCCGGATACGAGCACGACGTCTCCCACCTTCAGGCTGCGAATCGTCGCTTCATCGATCGGCGCCTCGAGCACCACTTCACGGCCCGTGCGCGGGAAGCCGCCGGCGACGCCCTCGGCCAGCATTGGCGAGGACGGCCGGTCCGCATCGCGGTACAGCCACTTCGTGATGGCACCAGTCTGCGCATCAACATGTACGCCGAGGCGACGGAACGCCCAGCAGTCGTAGGCGACAGATACGAAGAACGACGCGGGGAGCCGGTTCAGCGCGCCGATCTTGCAGCCGATGAGCGAGGTCTGTCCGCCAAACCCCATCGTGCCGATGTCGAGTCCGTTGACCGTCGCCATGATCTGGCGCTCGAGGTCCGCCAGCTTCGGATCCGGATTGACGTCTTCAAGTGTGCGGAACAGCTGTGTCTTCGCGTGTGAATAACCGGCCGTCCGATCGCCGCCGATGCACACACCAATGGCGCCAGGCGCGCACCCCTTGCCTTGTGCCTTCCACACGGCGTGCAGGATGCACTTGCGTACACCCTCCAGTGATCGATCGGCGCGGCCCAGGTGATCCAGCTCAACCGGCAGCGCATACTGCGCGTTGACGTTTTCGCAGCCGCCGCCCTTGAGCAGCAGCTTGACCTCGATGTCGTCACGCTCCCACTGCTCGAAGTGAATCACCGGCATGCCCGGCCCGAGGTTGTTGCCGGTGTTTTCGCCGGTGATCGAATCCACCGAGTTGGGACGCAGCTTGCCCCGCCGGGTGGCCTCGGCCACCGCTTCCCGAATCTGGTCACGCACCCACAGCTGGCTTACACCTACCGGCGTGTGCACCTCAAACGTCGGCCAGCCGGTGTCCTGACAGAGCGGTCCCTCGCAGCCGGCCGCCTGGTCGATGTTGTCGGCAATCACCGCCAGCGCCTGCGCGCCTCGGGATCCGGGTTCTTCCTGTCCCATCGCCTGCCGCATCGCCACCCGCACATCAGCCGGCAGGTCGGTTGCCGTGCGCGTAATCAGTTCCACCATGCTCTCAAGAAACATCGACGCCATATGCACAAGAGCATATCGCCGGACCGGCGTTCCGGCGGATGTACGATTAGGAGGTGCGAGTCCTCATGGCAGCGGCGTTACTGGCCGGCTGGGCGGTGGTGGCGTCGGTTGACGCGCAACAGCCCCGCGCGGCACACGGCCGTCTCTTCCCGCCCGAAAAGCTGGGCGAGTTGGAGGGCCCCGATCGCGACGAGTGGCAGCAGCCTGAACGCATCATGGATGCGCTCGCGATCGCCGACGGGTCACGGGTGGCCGACATTGGCGCAGGTGGTGGATGGTTCACCGTGCGCCTCGCGCGCCGCGTGGGCCCCAACGGCCGCGTCTACGCCGAGGACATTCAGCGTCAGATGATCGAGTCGATCGACCGGCGCGTGCAGCGCGAAGGACTGCTCAACGTCGCCACCATCATCGGCACGCCGCTGGATCCACGGCTGCCCGAGGATCTGGATGCCGTGCTGATGGTCGACACCTACCCGCAGCTTGACGACCCGGTCGGTCTGCTGACGCACATCCGCCGATCGCTGTCCCCCACGGGCCGGCTGGGCATCGTCGACTTCAAGACCGATGTGCTGGGGCCGGGCCCCGCTCTCGACGAGCGGCTTGAGCCGGACGTCATCGTGCGTGACGCCGAACGCGCCGGCCTCCGCCTGCACGCCCACGAGACCTTCCTGCGTTACCAGTACCTGCTGGTGTTTACTCCGCGCTGATGTCGTCCCTGCCCGCGTACTTCGCAGTTCACCAGCCTGCCGTCAGCCGCGCGCTGGACGCGTTTCTGCCCGAGGCACCCGACTCGCCCGTTGTCGAGGCGATGCGATACACGCTGCTTGCGCCATCCAAACGTGTGCGCGCCGTGCTCGTGCTGCTGTCGGCGGAGTTGTGCGGCTCACCCGGCAAGGCGATGCCCGCCGCCTGCGCCGTCGAAGCGATCCACGCCTCGTCGCTCATCCTCGACGATCTGCCGTGTATGGACGATGCGCCGCTGCGGCGAGGGATGCCATCAGTCCACGTCAGGTTCGGCGAAGCGACGGCCATGCTCGCCTCGGTGGGCCTGCTCAACGAGGCGTATCGCCATCTGGCGCACGCCTACGACGCGCCGCTGGCGGCCCGCATCACGGGGCTGTATGCGGACGCGGTTGGACTGGACGGCCTGGTGGCCGGGCAGGCCGAAGACGTACTCGCGACGGACCAGTCACTGTCGTTTGACACCCTGGAGCGGATTCACCGGCGCAAGACGGGGGTGTTGTTCAGCGCGGCGGCGACGGCCGGCGCACTGACGGCCGGCGGATCGGCACGCGACATCGCGGCGCTGACGGCGTACGCGAAGAACCTCGGTCTCGCATTTCAGATCGTGGATGACCTGCTCGACGTCACGGGCACCACCGCAGACACCGGCAAAACCACCGGTCGTGATGCGCGCAAGACGACATTTGTGTCGTTCAGTGGTGTGGATGGCGCTCGCACGCTGGCGCTGGAACTGTGTGAGACCGCAGCACGCGCGTTGACGCCGTTTGGCCCGCGGGCCGAGTCACTGGCCGCGCTCGCGCGTTTTGTCGCGGAGCGCAGGCTGTGAGCGACGGAGCACCGCCGCCGGGCGACATCGACGTGCTGCGTGCGCGGCTGCGTGCGCTCGGCTACCTCGATGCGCCGGTCGACCGCTTTGTGCTTGGCGGCGCAAGCGACGCTGCGGCGTCACTCGCGATACAGACTTCGCTGCGCATCGGCGGGCTGACCGGCCTGCTGCTGGGGCCGTCGGCGGTTGTCGGGCTTGCCACACGTGCCCCGGGACTCATCACTCGTCCGATGGACGCTGTCGTGCTGGCGGTCTACCTCGCCGTACCGTTTGCCTTGGGGGCGGCGGTGCTCGCCGTCGTGGCCAGTATGGCCGGTGCGTGGCTGGCGCGCCGGTCGGCGGGCCGCGCCGGACTCGCGAGGCACACACGCCGGGCGGCCACCACGGCGGGCCTGCTCGCAGCGGCCGCGTGCCTCATCTACCTGACGTTCTGGTGGCAGGCCGCAGTGCCGGCCGGCAATCTCGCCGCGCAGGCGATTGCCCTGGTCGTGGCGACCGCCGTCGCGCTGGTGCTGGGTCACGGCGTGACGATCAGCATCCTCGCCATGGCGGTGCGTGCAGGAGTCCCCGACCTGCCTCCGGGTCCGCCCCTGTCGTCGTGGCGCGTGCTGGCGCCATTGGGGCTGATCGCCATCGCTGGAGGCTGGGGCATCCTCGGCCTGTCGTCGAACTCCTCACACACACCTGCTGCCCCGCCACCGCTGACGGTCGTGCCAACCGGCGTCCGCGTGATTGCCGTGGCCATTGACGGTGCCGACGCATCGACGCTCACGCGGCTGACGTCGCGTGATGCCTTGCCGACATTCAGCCGCTGGAGCACGGGCGCAACGGGACAACTCAACACCGGAGACGACCGGGATCCTGCGCGCGCGTGGACGACCATCGCCACCGGCCAGCCTCCGGAGCGGCACGGCGTCCGCGCGCTTGAGGGCCGGCAGGTGGCCGGCGTAGAAGGCCAGGTGGCCGCAGAGCGCCAGTCGTTGCTGACCACCGCGACGGATTTGCTGCGGCTGACGCGGCCGACGATCGTGTCAGGCGACCAGCGGAAGGTGCCGACGTTCTGGGAAGTGGCGGCGCGCGCCGGACTTCGAACCGCCATCGTGCATTGGTGGGCCACATGGCCTGCCAGCCCGCAGGACGGCATCGTGTTGTCGGACCGCGCGTTGCTGCGTCTCGAGCAGGGTGGCCCGCTCGCAGGAGAGATTGCGCCGGCCGCTTTGTACGAACAGCTGGTGCAGTCACGCAACGCTCGACAGGAACGGGTGGACCAGTGGCTGCAGGCGCTGGAGCTGCGAGACGCTGGTGCCGCCGCTGAGACGGCCCGCCGCTCGGCCGCGCTCGACGCCGCGATCCTGGCGCTCGCCGCCGATCCGGCGCTGGGCGAACTCGACCTGCTCACCGTGTACCTGCCCGGTCTGGACATCCTGACCCATGGCTTACCCGCAGGAGCAGACCACACGCCCATCGTCGAGGCCTACTACCGGTATCTCGACGCCCTGCTTGGCCACCTGATCGACGTGCAGTCTTCGTCCCCATCGATCGCGCTCGTGTTGATCACCCATCCAGGAAGGACGAAGCAGGGAGCAGCGGGAGTGTTCGCGGTTGCTGGACCAATGGCCGCCGACGTGGACGACGTCGCCGTCGGAATCGAGGCTGTGGCGCCAACAGTGTTGCGGTTGCTCGGGGTGCCTGTTGCGGAGGATTTGCCCGGACGTCCCGCCGGTGCGCTGCTGACGGACACCTTCCGCCAGGCCCACGCTGGGACATCGGTGCCGACGTATGGTGAACGACGACAGCCGGCATCGGCGCCCGGAGGACGGGCGCTCGACCGGGAGATGGTTGAACGGATGCGGAGTCTGGGCTACGTGCGCTGACTCAGCGCAGCAGCTTCCAGGCGTGCGGCAGCATGAGGGCCGCGATCACCACCTTGGCCGCGTCAGCCAGCACAAACGGCACAACGCCCTGTGCAAACGCGACCGACGGCGACGGCGTGAACTGCAGCAGCCACGAGAAACCGCCGAGGTAGATGACCAGCACGCCGGCCGACAGGGCCACGATGGCCCGAAGCGTCGTGCGATCCCAACCACGCTCGGCCAGCCAGCCCGCCGCAAACGCAGCCATCGGATACGCCAGCAGGTATCCGCCGGTGGGTCCCAGCAGACGGGCGGCTCCGGGCGGGAGAATCACCGACGGTGCAAAGACCTGCACTCCGGCGATGCCGGCGGCCAGATAGGCGGCCTGTGACAGCGCACCCAACCGCGAGCCCAACACCGCGCCGGCCAGCACGACCACCAGCGGGGTCAGCGTGAACGGCACCTGCGTGAACGGCAGGACCACCGTGAACTGCGCCGACGTGGCGGTCAGCGCCACCGCGAGGGCCACGGCAGCCACACGAAGCACGGGTGTCAGGGCCGATGGATTGGCGCCGAGCGACGACTCGAACAGGGAACCGCGGACGGTATTCACGGACATGGGTCAAAATTCTAAGCGAATGGTCAGTGCACTGACAATCGCGGGCAGCGACTCCGGGGGCGGGGCCGGGATCCAGGCCGACCTGAAGACATTTGCGGCACACGGGGTGTACGGCACGTCGGCCATCACGGCGGTCACCGCGCAGAACACCACCGGCGTCTTCGGCGTGGTCGCACTTTCGCCCGACATGGTTGTGGCCCAGATCGATGCCGTGGCGTCCGACCTGCGGCCCGACGCCGTCAAGATCGGGATGCTGGCTGACGCCACGCTGGTCCGAGCTGTGGCTGCCGCGCTGCGCCGGCACACGTTGTCGCCGGTGGTGCTCGATCCGGTCATGGTGGCCAAAGGCGGCGACCGGCTGCTGACCGATGACGCAGTTGGCGCCTTGCGCGACGACCTTTTGCCACTGGCCGCGGTCATCACACCAAACCTGCCCGAAGCCGAAGTACTGACCGGTCTGCGCGCCTCCACGCCGGACGACATGGTCGCCATCGCGCGGCGCCTGCTCGAAATGGGCGCCCGCTCGGCCCTGGTCAAAGGTGGCCACCTCGACGGGGATGCGGTAGACATCTGGACCGACGGCCAGGACGTGGTGCGGCTGTCGGCACCGCGCATCGAGACGCGCCATACCCACGGCACAGGCTGCACGTTGTCCTCCGCCATCGCGGCCAACCTGGCGCTCGGACACTCACTGGCCGAGTCTGTGCGCGCCTCCAAGGACTACGTGCTTTGCGCGATTCGGCATGCCCCTGGCCTCGGACGGGGGCATGGGCCGCTGGCGCACTTCTGGAATCGGGGAGAATGACACCATGTTCACGGCTGACACCTACACACAACGGCGCGCGCGGCTGAAGGCGGATCTGGGCGGCGGGATCGTCCTGTTCCTTGGCAATGACGAAGCGGCCATGAACTACGCCGCCAACGTCTACCCCTTCCGGCAGGACAGCACCTTCCTGTATTTCTGGGCGGTCGATCAGCCGGGCCTGGCGGCCGTGATCGATATCGACAATGGCATCGACGCCATCGTCGGCGAAGAGGCCACGATGGCGGACGTCGTGTGGTCCGGCCCGCTGCCGTCATTGCGCGACCGCGCGGCACAGGCCGGTGTCACCCGGACGCTGACACCTGCGGAATTGCAGTCGCTGCTGACCACGGCCGGGGCGCAGGGACGCACGGTGCACTTCCTCGCACCGTATCGCCCGGAACACACGCTGAAGTTGTCGTCGTGGCTGGGACTTCCGTCCGCGGACGTCAAGGCGCAGCGTTCGGTAGCGTTGCACAAGGCGGTGATTGCCCAGCGCAGTTACAAATCAGCGGACGAGGTGGCCGCCATGGAAGCGGCGGTCGTCGTCTCGCAGCGGATGTACGACGCCGCCATGCGCGTCGCGCGCCCAGGCGCATTCGAGTATCAGGTGGTCGGCGCGATCGCGAACGCCGCACTCGGCGCGGGCGCAACGTTTTCGTTCCCTCCGATTTGTTCGGTGCACGGCGAAACGCTGCACAACCCGCACTACGGCAACCAGATGGCCGCAGGTGACGTGCTGGTGCTCGACTCCGGTGCCGCTGTGCCCTCCCACTACGCCAGTGACATCACCCGCACACTGCCGATTGGCGGCACGTTTTCGTCACAGCAACGGCTGGTCTACGAGATGGTCCTTCGCGCGCAGATGTCGGCCATCGAGGCCGTTCGACCTGGCGTGCCCTATCGGGACATCCATCTCGCCGCGGCCCGCTCGTTTGTCGTCGATCTGACGGCGGCGGGACTGATGAAGGGTGACGCCGATGCCGCGGTCGCGGCCGGCGCACATGCACTCTTCTTTCCGCACGGCCTGGGCCACATGATCGGCCTCGACGTCCACGACATGGAAAACCTCGGCGAAGACCTCGTCGGATACGGGCCGGACTTCACCCGCTCCGCGCAGTTTGGCCTTGGGTATCTCCGGCTGGCCCGCACACTCGAACCCGGCTTCGCGCTCACGGTTGAGCCCGGCCTGTATTTCATCCCGGCGCTGATCGATCAGTGGAAAGCCGAGGGCACCCACGCGGCGTTCCTCAATTTCAGCGAGATCGAGAAGTTCCGCGATGCTCGCGGCTATCGCATTGAAGACGATGTGCTGGTCACCGAGGACGGGCACCGGGTGCTGGGTCCGGCCATTCCCAAGACGGCCGATGCCGTCGAGGCGGCGTGCCGCTAGCTATACTGGCGTGATGCTCGCCGTCACACGCGCGCCCCTGTCACTGGATGCCCTCACCGCGGAGGTGGAGGCACAGGTGCGTATGCGTGGCGAAGGCTGTGGCGCCCTGGTCGGATTTCTGGGTGTCGTGCGTGCCACACATCAAGGCCGCACGGTGCGGTATCTGGAGTACGAAGCGTTTGACGCGCTGGCGGTGCGCACGTTTGAGCAGATTCGCGACGAAGTCCGCGCGCACTGGCGGGAGTCCGCGTTGGGCCTGGTGCATCGCGTCGGACGGCTCGAGATTGGTGAAGCGAGTGTGGCCATCGTCGCTGCGGCAGCGCATCGCGCCGAAGCGTTTGCGATCTGCCGGTATGCGATTGAACGCGTGAAGCAGATCACGCCGGTCTGGAAACACGAATATTTCACCGACGGCGACGCGTGGGTCGAAGGCGCCCTTGCGGATCCCGCTGATGACGCCGCCCGCGAGAAAGCGATGGCCGTGGCATGCGCGTAACTGTTCGGCTGTTCGCACGGTTGCGGGAACTGGCCGGCCATGAGACCTTCGCCGTGGACGTCCCGGACTCCGCCACCGTGGCGGACGTCTGGACACAGGTGACCACGGCACATCCGGCACTGGCCCCGTTTGGCCGGGCGATAT
Source organism: Acidimicrobiia bacterium (assembly GCA_045862915.1). Lineage (GTDB taxonomy): Bacteria > Acidobacteriota > Vicinamibacteria > Vicinamibacterales > SCN-69-37 > SYFT01. The sequence continues at coordinate 11,696 of BTVE01000007.1, read as the reverse complement.
CGGTCGCCGTGAATGCCGACTTTGCCAGAATGACTTCCCCGGTGCGCGATGCCGATGACGTCGCGTTCCTGCCGCCCGTCTCAGGCGGCTGATCCCGAGAACACACGCCCGTATGACTCCGCAGGTTCGAGAAAAACTCAAGGCGCTTGACGCCAAATACGAAGCGCTGCTCCAGCAGGTGGCCGACCCGTCGGTGCAGTCCGACGCCGCCGCCTATCGCACGCACTCCAAGGCGATGGCGGAGATTCAGGAAGCCGTTGATGGCTACCGCGAGTTCGTGCGCCTCGAAACGCAGTTGCGCGAAAACCGCGAGCTCGCCGAGGGCGACGATGCCGAGATGGCTGCCCTGGCGTCCGAAGAACTGCCGGCCATCGAGGCCCGCATGGCCGCGCTCGAAGACGAACTGCGCCTGCTGCTGGTGCCGAAAGACCCGAACGACGACCGCAGCATCGTCCTTGAAATCCGCGGCGGGACCGGCGGCGACGAGGCGGCCCTGTTTGCCGGTGACCTGTACCGGATGTATTCGCGTTACGCCGAGCGGCACGGCTGGAAGATTGACGTGCACACGCTGAGCGAAAACGGCATTGGCGGGCTCAAGGAAGTCATTGCGTCGGTGGAAGGCAAGGGTGTGTACGGCCTGCTCAAACACGAGAGCGGCGTCCACCGCGTGCAGCGTGTGCCGGCCACCGAAGCCAGCGGGCGCATCCACACGTCCACCGCAACCGTGGCCGTGTTGCCGGAAGCCGAGGAAGTCGACATCCACATCGACGCGAAGGATCTGCGCGTGGATACGTTCTGCTCAAGCGGCCCCGGCGGCCAGAGCGTCAACACGACGTACTCGGCCGTGCGTATCACCCACATCCCCACCGGCGTCGTGGTGTCCCAGCAGGACGAAAAGTCGCAGATCAAGAACCGGCAGAAGGCCATGAAGGTGCTGCGGTCGCGCCTCTACGAGATGGAGATGCGCAAGCAGCAGGAAGCCATCGCCAAGGAACGCAAGGGCCAGGTCGGCACCGGTGAACGCTCCGAGAAGATCCGCACCTACAACTTCAAGGAAAACCGGGTCACCGACCATCGCATCAACTTCACGATGCATCAGCTCGACTCGGCGCTTGAGGGTGACCTTGACGAGCTGATCGGCCAGATGGTGCAGCACGAACAGGCCGAGCGCCTGCGTCTGGCGACCGAGGCCGAATCGAGCAAGGCGTGACGTCGGTCGCGTCGGTGGTGGCCGCCGGCGCCGCGCACCTGCGCGAGGCCGGTTTTCCGGCCGACGATGCGGCGAGGGATGCGGGGGTGCTGGCCCGTCACCTGCTGGGCTGGTCACTGACGGATTGGCTCGCGCACAAACACACCACCGCGACACCCGAGTTTGCCGATGCGTTCACCGCATTGATCGGGCGCCGCGCCTCTCACGAACCGGTCGCCTACCTTGTCGGCCGACGCGAATTTTATGGACGCGACTTCTCTGTCGCACCCGATGTCCTCATTCCCCGCCCGGAGACCGAGGGACTCATCGACGAGGTGTTGCGGCACACGCCGGACGACGTGCCGCTCCGTGTGCTGGACATCGGCGCCGGGTCGGGCTGTGTCGCAATCACACTCAAACTTGAGCGCCCTGGACTCGCCGTGACGAGCATTGACGTGTCGGACACGGCCCTCGCCGTCGCGCAACGAAACGCCGCCGCGCTGGGCGCAGACGTCACGTTTGTCCGCGCAGACCTGTTTCCCGACACCGGTGCGCCGTGGGACCTGATCGTGTCGAATCCGCCCTACGTGCCTGAGCGCGATCGCGACACGTTGATGCCCGATGTGCGCGACCACGAACCCGCGCTCGCGTTGTTTGCGGGTGTGGATGGCCTCGACGTCGTGCGACGAATCGCGCGGGAGGCGGCCGCACAACTCGCAACGAACGGCGTATTGTGCCTCGAGGTGGGCGCGGGGCAGCAGGACCCCGTGACCACTCTGCTCACGTCGGCCGGCCTGCGGGACATCACCTGGATTCACGACCTGCAGGGCATCCCGCGCATCGTCAGCGCGCGGCGGTGAGATACTGTGCCCATGTCGTCCTGCCTGTTCTGCCGCATCATCGCCGGGGAGATTCCGGCGAAGACGATCTACGAAGACGATCAGGTCATCGCGTTTGAAGACATCAACCCGCAGGCGCCGATGCACGTGCTGGTCGTGCCCCGCACGCACATCGCCACGCTGAATGACCTGGCGCCTGAGCACGACGCGCTTGTGGGCGCGATGGTGCGCTGCGGGCAGCGCATCGCGGCCGAGCGCGGCCATGCGGCGTCAGGGTTCCGGACGGTGTTCAACTGCAACGCCGCGGCGGGACAGACGGTGTTTCATATCCACCTGCACGTGCTCGGCGGACGTAATCTCGCCTGGCCGCCGGGCTGAGTGCGTAGGGCGGAGCTTCAGCTCCGCCATCACATGCGTCACTCAACGAGCGCTGCAAGGTCATTAAGCGTGTGAATGGTCGGCACACGGGCGGGCACCTCGCCGCCGCGCCTGGCGCGATCGAGATACACCGCACCCATGCCGACTCCGCGCGCGCCGGCCACATCGTGCGGCAGGCTATCACCGACCATGACGGCCCGCTCCGGGGCGACGCCCATCCGAGTGAGGCCTTCGCGGAAGATGCGCGGATCGGGCTTCATCACGCCAAACTCGGCCGACGACACACACACGTCAATCAGTCCGGCCAGCGCGAAGTGATCCTGAAAGCTGATGAGACACCGGTGGGAGTTGGAGATGAGGCCGAGGCGAACGCCGCGCGCATGCAGGCGCCGCAGGGCGTCTGGCACATCGGCGTACATCTCGAAGTGCCGGTGCTCGGCCCAGTCCGCGTAGATTTCCTGGGCCGCCAGGCGGACGGCCGGCCCTGAGCCGCCCATGACCTCGATGATGCGCGCCGTGTACCGCACGAACACCTCGTGGTCGTAGCGCACATCCACGGCTTCAAGCAGCACGGCGGCGGCCACCACCCCGGCCTGAAACCCGGCGGGGTCCACACAGAGGCCGTGCCGGGCACAGGTCTCGGCGTATCCTTCGCCGCGAAAGCGGCGGCCTGGCTGGATGAGCGTAAAGTCGACGTCAAAGAAGACGGCTGCGGTGCCTGCCACTAACACATTATAGAATTGGGATTTACGGCACCGATGCGCGACTGGAAAGACACTCTCAATCTCCCCCGTACCGACTTCCCCATGAAGGCCAACCTGCCGACGGCTGAGCCCGCGGCCATTACACGTTGGCAGGAGATGAAGCTGTACGAACAGATTCGCGCGCACCGGAAGGGTGCGCCGACCTTTGTGCTGCACGATGGGCCGCCGTATGCCAACGGCGACATCCACATCGGTCACGCGCTCAACAAGATCCTCAAGGACATGGTGGTGAAGTCCGCCTCGATGTCCGGACATGACGCCCCGTACGTCCCGGGCTGGGACTGTCACGGCCTGCCGATCGAACTGAACGTCGAACGTGAACTCGGCGCCGCCAAGAAGGACCACTCCATCGGCGATTTCCGCCGTGCCTGCCGCGCGTACGCCGAGAAGTTCGTCGCGTCACAACGTGTCGATTTCGAGCGGCTGGGTGTGCTCGGCGACTGGGACCGTCCGTACTTGACGATGGCCTACGAGTATCAGGCCGCGATTGTGCGGGCGCTGGGGCGGTTTGTCGATCGCGGACTCGTCTACAAGGGCAAGAAACCCGTGCACTGGTGCCTGCGTGATCGCACGGCGCTGGCCGAAGCCGAGGTTGAATACGAGACCCACACCTCGCCGTCCATCTACGTCGAGTTTCCGCTGTCGAGTGACGACACGCTGCTGGCCGAGCGTGTGCCGGCAATGGCTGATCAGGTCGTCTCGGCGCTGATCTGGACGACGACCCCGTGGACGATTCCCGCCAACCTCGCGATCGCGTTCCATCCGGATTTTGAATACGGCGCCTACGCCGTCGACGGACGGATCGTTGTGCTGGCCACGGGATTGGCCCGCACGGTCGAAGAAAAGACCGGGCGGACACTCGGCGCACCAATCGCGACGTTCCCCGGCTCGGTGTTCGAGCACGTGGTGTTCCGGCACCCGCTGTATCCACGCGAATCGGTGGGTGTGCTGGCCAACTACGTCACGCTCGAGCAAGGCACCGGCGCGGTGCACACGGCTCCCGGTCACGGCACCGACGACTTCAACACGGGGGTGCGGTACGGCCTCCCCATCACCACGCCAATCGGCACGAATGGCCGCTTCACCGACGACACACCCATCGTGGGAGGCCTGAAGGTCTTCGAGGCGAATCCGGTCGTCGAAGAAGCGCTCGCGGAACGCGGACGGCTGTGGCATCGCTCCTCCTTCGAACACTCGTATCCGCACTGCTGGCGCTGCCACCAGCCGGTGATCTTCCTCGCAACGCCGCAGTGGTTCATCCGCATGGACGGACTCCGTCCCGAGGCGACAAAGGCATCCGAAGACACGCAGTGGCATCCCTCGTGGGGTCGCGAGCGGATGACGGGCATGTTCCAGACTCGTCCGGACTGGTGCATTTCGCGCCAGCGAGCCTGGGGCGTCCCCATCCCTGCCGTGCGCTGCACGTCGTGTGGGCACTCACACCTCACGCCGGAGCTGGTGGAACGTGCGGCGACGGTGTTCGCCGATCACAGCGCCGACGCGTGGTACGAACATCCCGTCGAGACGTTCCTGCCGGCCGACCTGCTCTGTGACGGATGCGGCGCGCAGACCTTCGAACGTGAACACGACATCCTCGACGTATGGTTCGACTCGGGGTCCAGCCATGAAGCAGTCCTGGCCCAGCGTCCGGAACTGACGTGGCCCGCAGACCTGTACCTCGAGGGCACGGACCAGTACCGCGGCTGGTTCCAGTCGTCGCTGCTGGTCGGCGTCGGCACACGTGGACATGCGCCGTACAAGGCCGTGCTGACGCATGGCTTTGTCGTGGACAACCACGGGCGGAAGATGTCGAAGTCGCTTGGCAACGTCATTTCGCCGCAGCAGGTAATGAAGGACGCGGGCGCCGACGTGCTTCGGTTGTGGGTGGCCCTGGTCGACTACCGCGACGAAATCCGTCTTGGCAAGGAGATCCTCGCCCGCACCGTCGAGGCCTATCGGAAGATCCGCAACACGTTCCGCTACCTGCTGTCGAACCTCTACGACTTCGATCCGTCACGGGACCAGGTGCCGCACGCGGCAATGCTGGGCGTCGACCGGCACATCCTGTCGCGATATGCGCGTCTCGAGCGCGCGGTGAAGGCGCACTACCGCGCCTACGAGTTCCAGGCACTGGCGCACACCATCAACGAGTTCGTCACCGTTGAACTCTCCGCGCTGTACATCGACGTCTCGAAGGATCGGCTCTACACCTTCAAGCCGGACTCCCCTGAACGGCGCTCGGCGCAGACCGCGCTGTATCACCTGGCTGACGGACTCGTGCGGCTGATCGCGCCGGTCCTGTCGATGACCGCCGATGAAATCTGGCGCGCGTTGCCGGGCGACCGTGAGCTGTCCGTCCACATGGCCGACTTCCCCGCCTCACCGGACACCTGGATTGACGATGCGCTGGATGCGCGGTGGGAGGCCCTGGGCCGCATTCGGCGCAACGTGAATGAAGCGCTCGAACACGCGCGGGCAGCCAAGACCATCGGCGCGCCGCTGACCGCGCACATCACCATCCGCGCCTCGGGTGACGACCTCGCCTTGCTGCAGGCGACCCGGGATGAGTTGCCGATGTTGTGCATCGTGTCGCAGGTGACGGTGGTCGATTCTGGTGACGGACCAGTGCAGGTCGACGTCGCGCATGCCGACGGCGAGAAGTGCCCGCGCTGCTGGCGCTTCGTCGAGACACTGCACACGCCCGATGGCCTGTGCGGCCGCTGTGCGGATGCGGTGGCGGTGCCGGCGTGATCCGTCGGATTTCACCGCTCGCGTGGTTCGCCATCGGCATTGTTGTTGCCGATCAGATCACCAAGGCGCTGGTGAACGACGCGATCTCGCTGTACGAGAGCCGCACCGTGATTCCCGGATTCCTCGATCTGGTGCACGTGCGGAATGAAGGTGTCGCGTTCGGCCTCTTCAACAACATGGACGTGCCGTACAAACGCCTGATGACGGGAGCCATGGCCGTGGCCGCGCTCGTCGGCATCGCGTTGTACTCGCGCATGGTGCAACCGCACGAGCGGCTGGCACGCGCGGGCATGGCCTGTATCTTCGGCGGAGCCATCGGCAACCTGATCGATCGGGTGCGTCAGGGATATGTGCTCGATTTCGTGGACGTGTATTGGGGGACCTGGCACTTCTGGGCCTTCAACGTCGCGGACGCCGCAATCACGATCGGCGCCATTCTGGTGTTCGCCGATCTGCTCTTCGTGAGGTCGCATGTATCCGATCCTGTTTGAAATCGGCGATTGGCCGGTCTACTCGTATGGCGTGCTTCTGGCCGCGGCCTACCTGATTGGGCTGCAACTGGCGGTCGTCCGTGCGCGGCGGGCCGGCGTGGATCCGGCCAAGGTCATGGACCTCGGCATCTACCTCATCATCGCGGCGCTGGTGGGCGCCAAGCTGATGCTCATTGCCGTCGACTTCAACTACTTCCGGCAGCAGCCGCGTGAGCTCCTGTCGCTCGTGCGCGCGGGCGGTGTCTTCTACGGCGGCCTCATTGGCGCGGTACTGGTCGGCATCTGGCTCGTCAGAAAATACAAACTGCCGGTGTGGTCCACCGCCGACCTGATGGCGCCCGGCATCGCGCTCGGACACGTCGTCGGCCGCTTCGGTTGCCTGCTGGCCGGCTGCTGCTACGGTCGTCCCACTGACGCCGCGTGGGGCATCACCTTCACCAATCCGGTGGCCAACGCCAACGTCGGGACGCCGCTCAACATTCCGCTGCATCCGACCCAGCTGTACGACGCCGGCGCGGAGTTGATCATCCTGACCATCCTGCTCGCCACCGAGCGCAAGGGACGTCCGTTTGCCGGCCGCACCTTCTGGCTCTACATGGGCCTCTACGCCGTCTCGCGCTTCATCGTCGAGTTTTATCGCGGCGACCTGCAGCGTGGCGATGTCTTCGGCGTGCTCTCCACGTCCCAGTTCGTCTCGTTGCTGCTCGTGCCGGTGGCGGTGACGATGCTGGCGATCCTGCGCCGCCGGGGCAGCGCGGCGGCCGCGTAAGTCATGGCCGGTCCTGACCGGCTGATCGCGGAGGACGCTGACGCCGGCAGCCGGCTCGATCAGTTCATCACGGCGCGGCGTCCCGACCTGTCACGATCGCAGGTGCAGCGACTGATCCGGGAGGGCCGAGTGACGGCCGGCGACGAACGCGTGAAGCCGGGGCTGGCGGTCACGGCCGGACTCGCCGTCACGATTGATGTGCCGCCACCGGCGCCTGCGACACCGGCAGCGGAAGCGCTGCCACTCGACATCCTGTACAACGATGCGGACCTCGCGGTGATCAACAAGCCCGCCGGCATGGTCGTGCATCCAGCGGCGGGCCACGCGGGCGGCACGTTGGTGAACGCGTTGCTGCACCATCTCACCGATTTGTCCGGCATTGGCGGCGCCGAGCGTCCGGGCATCGTCCATCGGCTCGACCGAGGGACGTCCGGCGCGATGGTGGTGGCGAAACACGATCGCGCGCACCGGGCGTTGGCGCGGCAGTTTCACGACCGGCAGGTGCGCAAGGAGTACCTGGCGCTCGTGTGGGGCACGCCAGAAGTCGGTACCGTGTACGACACCTCCATTGGCAGGGATCCCAACGATCGGAAGCGGATGTCCGGCCGGGCGCGGCGTGGACGAACTGCGTTCACCGAAGTGGTGCACGTCGAGGCGTTTCGCAGCGTGTCACTTGTGCGCCTCGCCATCGGCACCGGTCGAACGCATCAGATTCGCGTTCACCTGTCGGAAGCGGGACATCCGCTGGTGGGTGATGCGCTGTATGGCGGGCAACGCAAACGTCTGCCGACACACCTGGCCGCCGTGGCAAAACTCGACCGCCCATGGCTCCACGCGGATCGCTTGACGTTTACACATCCGATGACCGGCGACACCATCGACGTGTCCGCGCCGCTGCCTGTTGAACTGCAACGCGTGCTCAATTCGCTCAGAGCCGGCGCAGGAGGCCGGTCGTGATGGATGAGATGTTCAAGGGGCGTGTGTTTCGCGTCGAGCGTGGTCCCATCACGCTGCCGAATGGACGCGACGTCACGATTGAAGTCGTGCGCCATCGCGGGTCGGTGGTCCTGCTGGCCCAGCCGGATCCGGAATCCATCATCGTGATTCGGCAGTATCGGCCCGTGATTGGGCGATGGATCTGGGAAGTCCCGGCCGGCAGCCTGGATGACGGTGAACTACCGGACGTGGCCGCGGTCCGCGAGTGTGAGGAAGAGATCGGCTGGACGCCGCAGCAGGTGCGGCTGATCGGCTCGTGGTATCCGACGCCTGGTTTCTGCGACGAGTTCATGCACTTCTATCACTGCACGTCGCTGGTGACGCCGGCTGGGCCGGTGCATCAGGATCTGGACGAGGTCATTGAATCTTCCACCGTGTCGCTCGATGCACTCGCGCGCATGATCGACGACCGCCGTGTCGTGGACATGAAGACGGTCATGGCGTACCGCCTGCTGCGGCCGTGACGACGGGTCTGAAGACCCGCCCCACGGAATCGGCGCGTGGGCAAATGTGGGGCGGACCCTCAGGTCCGCCTTGTTTCAGACGGCCGTCAGCTCAGGCGTCGCGGCCGGCGTGAGCGCCAGCGCCAGCACTTCGTCCACTTCCGTCACGAAGTGCACGGTGAGTCCGCGCCGAACCTCATCGGTGAGATCCTCGCGCACGTTGGTTTCGTTCTGCTTTGGCAGGATCACCTGGTGAATGCCGAGCCGCCGCGCGGCGAGCACCTTTTCCTTGATGCCGCCGACCGGCAACACACGACCGGACAACGTCACCTCGCCGGTCATGGCGATGTCGCCGCGCACGGGCCGACCGGACAGCGCCGAGGCCAGGGCCACAACCATGGTCACACCGGCCGAGGGGCCGTCCTTGGGGATGGCGCCGGAGGGCACGTGCAGGTGGATCTCAGAGTCCTTGTAGAAGGTCGGATCAACGCCGTAGTCGGTCGCGTGCGCGCGGAACCACGACAGTGCGATACGCGCGGACTCCTTCATCACGTCGCCCAGTGATCCCGTCAGGGTCAGCAGGCTGCCGCCTGCCATGCGCGACGCTTCGATCAACAGGACATCACCGCCCACGGGCGTCCAGGCAAGACCGATGGCCACACCCGGATGGTGGGTGCGATTGGCCAATTCTTCGTCCTGATGGCGAGGCGCGCCAAGAAACTCCTCGACGAGCGCAGCGGTGACCTCAACCGACTCCTCGGCGCCCTCGGCACGACGACGGGCGACCTTGCGGCAGACTGAGCCAATCTCGCGCTCCAGATTGCGGACGCCGGCCTCGCGCGTGTAGCCGCGAATGATGGCCGAGAGTGCCTCGTCGGTGAAGTGAATCTGATCCGGCTGCAGGCCGTGGTTGGTCACCTGACGCGCGACGAGGTGTTCGCGCGCGATGCTCAGCTTCTCGCGCTCGGTGTACCCCGCCAGTTCGATGACCTCCATGCGGTCGCGCAGCGGTGGCGGAATGGTGTCGAGCACATTGGCCGTCGTGATGAACAACACCTCGGACAAGTCAAACGGCACGTCGAGGTAGTGATCACGGAACGTGGAGTTCTGCTCCGGATCGAGCACCTCGAGCAGGGCCGACGCGGGATCGCCGCGGAAGTCGTGTCCGAGTTTGTCGATCTCGTCGAGGATGAACACCGGGTTCTTCACCTCGGCTCGGCGCAGCCCCTGGATGATCTGCCCGGGCAAGGCGCCGATGTACGTGCGGCGATGTCCGCGGATCTCGGCCTCGTCACGCATGCCGCCCAGCGACACACGCACGAACTTGCGGCCGATCGAGTTGGCAATGGAACGCGCCAGCGAGGTCTTGCCCACGCCTGGAGGTCCTGCAAAACACAGGATTGGCCCCTTCACGTCCGGTTTGAGCTTGCGCACCGCCAGGTACTCGAGGATGCGGTCCTTCACACGTTCGAGGCCGGAGTGGTCGGCGTCGAGCGTGGCCTTGGTGTGCGGCAGGTCGATGGATTCCGGACTGCGCGCCTCCCAGGGCACCGACACCAGCCAGTCGATGTAGGTGCGCGCCACGGTGTATTCGGCGGCGGCCGGCGGCATCTTCGACAGCCGGTCCAGTTCGCGACGGGCGTCCTTCTTGACCTCGTCGGGCATGCCCGAGTCGTCGATCTTCTTCGCGAGTTCGTCGATTTCCTTGGCCTGGTCGTCGCCTTCGCCCAGTTCGCGCTGGATCGCCTTCATCTGCTCGCGCAGGAAGTACTCGCGCTGGTTCTTGCCGACTTCCGACTCGACCTGCGACTGGATCTTCGAGCCGACCTCGAGCACCTCGAGTTCCTTGGCCAGCACACGATTGAGACGGTCGAGACGATCGCGCACATCAGCGGCTTCCAGCAGTTCCTGCTTGATCACCGTGGTCACGGTGCTGAGGCTCGACGCGATGAAGTCGGCGAGGCGCCCGGGCTCGGCGATGTTGGCGACCAGCGTTGAGAGATCCTCGGAGAGCACCGGCGACAGCTGCACGATCTGCTGAAAATTCGTGCGGATGTTGCGAATGAGGGCGTCATTCTCGACGGCCGTCAGATCCGGCACGTCCTCAACGACTTCCGACACCTGCGCGCGCAGGTAGGGCGTGGTGGTGACGACCTGATCGAACCGCACGCGGGCAAGGCCCTGCACGATGAGGCGCAGGCTGCCGTCCGGCAGCTTGAACATCTTGTGGATGTGCGCAAAGGTGCCAATCGGGTACAGGCCGTCCTGACCCGGTTCCTCATCGGCCGCGTTGCGTTGGGTGAAGACCGCAATCTGCTTGTCGCCCGCAATGGCGTCGTCGATGAGGGCCACCGAACTTTCGCGCGCCACCGCGAGCGGCATGAAGGCATTGGGGAACAACACCGTATCGCGCAGGGGCAGGACAGGCAGTTCCGCCGGAATCTTGTCAGCCATGGATGGTGGGCTCCCCTCCAGAAAAAGCACAGGCCCCGCCTCGCGGCGGAGCCTGTTGTGTATCACGAATCTGAAGCCGCGTCAGTTCATGTCGAGCATCATTCCCGACGACCGGCGCGACAACAGGCGCTCCCGCCGCTCGGCCACTTCGCGCTCTTCTTCGCAGTCCTTGCATCGGACCGCGAAGGGCAACGCCCGGAGGCGCCGCTCGGAGATCTCGTCTCCACACTCGAAGCAGTTGCCATACTGGCCGCTCTCGAGCCGCGCCAGTGCTTCTTCGATGCGGTGGAGCGTCTCGGATTTCATCTGGATGAGCGCAAACTCGATATCGTCCTGGATATCGGCTTCCGAAGTCTCAGCCGCGTCCAGCACGCCCTGGCCCTCACCCGCGCTGCCTTCCGCACGCACGTCACGCATCTTTTCCTGGACCTGAGCCAGGATCTCGCGACGCCGCTCCTCAAGGATTCGTTTGAGTTCGACGTACCGCAGACGCGCCGTGTCGTTGGCCGCTGCCTTGGTGGACTTCCGCTGAGTGCTCTGCGCCTTCATGATGACTCCCTTCTCCTCCCGCTACCGCTCTGTGTGCGCCCTTTAGCTTGCAAACAAAATGCCAATAGTAGCG
>BTVE01000006.1:0-92149 GCA_045862915.1 Acidimicrobiia bacterium | reverse complement strand
GCTTGCTTTAGCCGCGACCGCCCTGGTCTGTGCGCAACCGGTTTCGGTGATCACGGCGGTCGCCCCGCAAGTGAGGTCGCAGGCAATTCAGGACCAAGTCGCCCGACTTGCACAAGCAGGGGGCGAGGAGGCTGCCGATCGAGCGAAGTTGTTCGCTGCTGGTGTCCTTTCCCCAGAGGAGGACTTCGCTATCCGCTACTGGGATGTCGCGGTCATGAACTGGAAACGAGAACGGGACGCCGGCGCCGCACCCCTGTTGGCGGAAGGAGTCCTGTTTGACTGCCTGAGCCGGCTGACCGGAGTGCGCACTCGAGTCTTGCGCCTGGAAGTGCCTGTTCCGTTTTTTCAGGACCTTGCGGCAAAACGTCCAGAACGGGCCCTCAAGGCGTTTCGTGCGGCGCTGGCTGTTGATCCCACGCTCAGCGAGGCACGTTTTCGAGCCGCGCGCATTCAGTCCCGGACTGACCGCACCGCCGAACGAGAACTCGAACGCATTGCCGACGAAGAGCCACAGTTGGCCCTGCGCTACTTGGCGGCCATGAGTAGAGGCGAAGCGGCCGCCAGCCGTAATGATGACCCGGATGCGGCGAAGTGGTATCGGCGCGCACTTGAGTCCGCAAGCGGATCGGTCGCCGCCCGAGTCGGACTCGCCACGGTGTCGGCCGATGCCGAAGAACTCCTCGCGACGTCTGACCGAGACGACTTGTTCTACCTCTATCCCTGCGTGGTGCTTACGCCATCGGTGAGGTCAGCCTTGGAGGCGCGAATCAGGTCAGCGGAGGTCGCCAAATGAGGCTGTCTACCCTTGCAGCGATCGCATTCCCGATTGCCGCGTTCCACGCCGGGCAACAACCGACGTTTTCCACATCAACCTCGATGGTACGTCTCCATGTGGTCGTGACAAACAACGCGGGCGCAATTGCCGGTCTCGCCGCCGACGATTTCATCGTGTACGACGCTGGCGTGAAACAGGACTTCACGCTGGAAGCACTCACCGAAGCGCCCCTTGACCTCATTGCCGTCGTGCCGCCGCTGGCATCGGTTGCGCTGGTCTCAGCCGAACAGGTGCCTCGGCTCGCCTCCGCCCTGAGAGCTTTCGCTCAAGAGGTCACGAGTGGCGACCGACTGGCGGTGATTAGTGCTGGAGCGCCGCCTGCGGTGCTGCGATCACTCGAAGTGGGTGCGCCAGCATTCGATCTCGCATCGATCACAGGCGGCCCGTATGCTGCGCCCTTCGATGCAATCAGCATCGCGCTCCGGACGCGCACTGACGATGCCCGGCGTGCCGCGGTGGTCGCATTCACCAATGCGGCAGACTTCCGAAGCACAATCAGCTTCGACCGACTCGTGCATTTGGCCGGACGCCTCGGCCCACCCCTTGTGCTCGTCGGTACTCCGGTGCGCGTCTCGGAGAGCTACGGCGCCGGCGCAGTGGACCGACGGGACGGTCGTGAGGTTGCCGATACTGTACTTGCCGAAATAAGAGGCTTCGTGTTCCCGTCGCGGTTGCGGTCGCTCGCGCAGCGAACGGGAGGCATCGCGGTGAACCTCGGCGAGGGTGACCCAGCCACGTTGATGAAGGCGACGTTCGCGTGGATGCGGACGAGTTACCTGCTCTCGTATCGCGCTCCCGCCGGAAAGGGGTGGCACCCCGTAAAGGTGACCGTCAATCGCCGCGGCGCGACGGTGACGGTTAGGGACGGGTACTTCGTCGATTGAACGTAGGCTAGTGTTCCAGAGCCTCATGTCTCAGGCGATGCCGGCCGACAGTGCCGCGACGATGTCCGCGGCATGAGGCGCGGTGCCATCTGCCGGGATGAAGCGTCCCATGCCGGCGAGGTCGTTGCCGCTGGTGACGATCGGAGGTTCCACCAAGCGGCGGGCGCGCACCTGCGGCAGGCCCACGGTGGAAATGAGCGCATTGCAGATACACGCGCGCCCCTCGGTGTCGACAGGGTCGCCGCCTTTGCTGGCGTACACGTTCACGGGCTCAGCGGGACAGCGATACGCCACCGTGCCGTCAGCCTGCATGTACGCCTCGCGCAGGTAGCCAAGGTCACAAATCCTCGGGCGCGCATCGCGCACGGCCGCTTCTGACAACGTGCCCGGCACGGCCGCGACCTTGAACGGGAACCCCGTCGGCGATGCCTTGGGATCGGTGAAGACGTCCACCTCTCCCGACTGGATCCGGTTGATGACGACTTGGCGCAGGTCATCACGCAGGCCGGACTCCGCACAGATGGCAAAGGCGGTTCCCACCTGCACGCCGTGCGCGCCGGCAGCAATCGCCTCCGCCACCTGAGCCGCATCCCCACGTCCACCCGCGAGCCAGAAGGGCAGCCCAAGCGCCTTCAACTTGTCGAGATTGACCTCATCGCGCGGACCGTAAATGGGTTCGCCCCGGTCGTTGAACTGCGCTGCGCCGCGTGGCGGCGCATTGTGTCCACCCGCAGTAGGCCCCTCAACGATGAAGCCGTCGACTCGACCGTTCGCGCGCCGCTGCATCGTCATGGCCAACACATCGGACGCGACAATCGCGAGGAACTGAGGGCGCTTCAGCGGAGGCAGACCGGCGCCAACGATGCGAGTGGGATCGAAGTGGAGGAGCACCGGTGCCTCTGCGCCGGTGACCACGAGCGGATACGTGGCCGGCGCGTGGGTGACAAACGCGTCGAGCACTCCGGGTACTTTGAGCGGAATGCCGGCACCCATGATGACCACGTCGACACCGGCAAGCATGGCGCCGTAGATCGATGGCAGGTGCGGCAGTTGGATCTTCTCGAGGAAGTTGACGCCGACCGGACCGTCGTGCCCTTCTCTGGCGAGCCAGACCTCGACGAAATTGGCGACCACACACAACGCCAGCCATTCGTCGGTCGGCTCGTGCGTGAGCATTGCCGGCATGGCAAAGGAGGCGTCGGTGGCCTTGCCGCCGTCGATCAAGTACGTGTCGAGCACCGACTGAGCGAGCGCGGGCACCGGGAAGTGCGCAAGTGCCCGACGGATGTGCCCATCGGGATCGCCCATTTGCAGTCGTCGGGCCATCACCTGGTCAAGCGCGGTACCGCTGACCACACCGAGACCGCCGGCTCGCGAGACGGCATTGGCGAGCCGCCAGTCCGAAATCCCCACACCCATGCCGCCCTGAATGATCCGCGGAAGCGTCGTCATCGCAGGCATCGTATGCCCGCGATGATGACGCCGCGTGTAAGGGTTACGTAAGAGTTTGGGTCGTGCAGGTCAGCCGATGGCGATGCGTCCGGCGTTGTGTGAGAGCCAGGTCGCAAAGTCGGCCGCACCTGGATTCAGCTCGCGCGTCAGTTTTGGATCGCGCGACTGCAGGAAGCGGTCGCCCATCAGTTGCTGATACTCGAACATGTTGCCGAGGTCGTCCGCGCCGGGGAAGCCGAGGCCGCGGTACACGTCAAACGGCACGTCCTGGAAGGTGACCGTCTTGCCGAGTGCCTTGCCAAGCGCAGCCGCCATCTCGTCGCCCGAGAGAATGTCTCCGGCAATGCCGAATCGGCCACCGGCGGCGCTGGCGCCCCGCTTGAAGATGCCGAACGCACATCCGCCGATGTCCGCAGCCGCGATGCCCGGCAACTTCTGGCCGCCCAGCGGCAGCGCAAACACGAGTGACCCGTCGGCCTGTGCGCGTGGACCCATGCCGAAATGAATCAGGTTGTCCCAGTAGAAGGCAGCCAGCAGGTAGCTCGTTGGTGCGGCTTCTGCGGCAAACACCGCGTCGGCTTCACCCTTGGCGTCAAAGTGCGGCACCTTGTAGTGATCCTTCAGCGTAGGCAGGCGCGGATCACTGACCGGAATGTCACGACGGGTGTCTTCGAGCGTCGACCACACCACGTGCTGCACGCCCGCGCGCTTCGTGGCTCGGGCCAGCGCCGAAGCCTGTCGCAACTCGCGTGCGGGATCACCATGTTCCCAGAAGTTGGTGACGCAGAACACGCCGTGCGCTCCGGCAAACGCCGCATCGAGTGAGCTCGCATCGTCGGCGTCACCCGCCACGACCTCCACACCCTGTGCCGCAAGGGCCTTCGCGTTGTCGGAGTCAGGGCGACGAGTGATCGCGCGCGCCTTGAAGGCTCCGCTTGTATCCGCCAGAATCGCGCGGACGAGTCCACCACCCTGAGCGCCGGTGGCGCCCACCACTGCAATCGTCTGTTGTGCCATGCGCAAGACGATACCACCCCGGCGTGTCGGCGCTACTGTCCCCGGGCCGCGCGCACGCGAGGGTCCATGACCCGTCGCCACAAGGGAGGCACAAACGCCAACAGCAGCATCGTCCCGTACCCCGCCGGCAGTTGTGGCGCCTGGACCTGTGATGCCAACGCCTGATACCGCCGGCTCGCAATGAGGTGATGGTCCGCGTGCCGCGCCAGATTGATGAGCAGCCAGTTGCTCACGCGATGCGCGCTGTCCCACGAGTGGGCGGGACTCACACGTTCGTAACGCCCCGGCTCAACCTCGCGGCGCACGAGCCCGTAGTGCTCCACATAGTTGATGGCTTCGAGCAGCGTGAAGGCGACGATGCTCTGGGCGGCGAAGAAGAGGAGACCATCACCACCCCATCGCCACCAGACGACTGTGTACAGCACCGCCGTAGTGACCGCATACCGCGCCACGAGTCGAGGCTTGAGCCGCCAGGCATGGCGAAGCCCGCCAAACACCGTGCGCGGCCAGAAGCGATAGAAGCTCTCGCCGAGCCGGGCCGTGGCCGGGTCAAGCGGCGTGGCCACGTGGCGATGGTGGCCGTAGACGTGTTCCACGGCGAAGTGTGGGTAGGTGACGAGCGCGAGGAGGACGTCACCAAGCACACGCTCGAATCGGCCGGGGCGATGGACGAGTTCATGCGCGAAGGTAATGCCGATGCCTCCCGCAATTGACCCCACCGACATCGTCACACCTGCCCAGGCGCAGCCGGACAACTCCAGCGAGACGGTCAGCGCCCAGACGACGAGCCAGACGTGGGCGGGTACCCAGAGCCACGTCACGAGCCGGAACCAGACGTTCCGCTCGAGCGCGGTGACCTGGTCCGGAGCCGGACTCAGCGGGTTCAACGACGTGAGGGAATCAACAAGAGGGAATCCGACGTACAACACGAGCACCGACAGCCACAACCACACGCCGCCCTGTTGCGCCGACCACCATGTGATGGGGAGCAGTAGAAACCCGAGCATGTAGGGCGCAGCTGCGAGGGCTGAACCGGCCCGTGCCGACATGGCGGAATGGTACGCCGGGACCGCTATCATCGGAAGGCAGCATGTCTTCGCTTCGCCGTTTCGCCGGGCCCACGCGCGACTGGTTCGGCCAGTCGTTCAGCGCGCCGACGCGCGCGCAGGAGCAGGGCTGGGCGGCGATTGCGTCGGGCGAGTCGACGCTCATTCTTGCGCCCACCGGGTCAGGCAAGACGCTGGCGGCGTTTTTGTGGAGTCTCGACCGGCTGATGTTTTCGCCGGTTCCATCCGCCAAGGCGCGGTGTCGCGTCGTGTACGTGTCGCCGCTCAAGGCGCTGGCGGTGGACGTCGACCGCAACCTGCGCGCGCCGCTGGCCGGCATCGCACGCGCAGCCGAACGTGCAGGCGTCGAACATCACGTGCCCGACGTGCTCGTGCGCACCGGAGATACGCCCGCGGCCGACCGCGCCCGCTTTCAGCGACACCCCTCCGACATCCTGATCACCACGCCGGAGTCGCTGTATTTGATGCTGACGTCAAACGCGCGCGAGGCCCTGCGCTCGGTCGAGACGGTCATCATCGACGAGATCCATGCGCTGGTGCCGGTCAAACGCGGCGCGCACATGGCGCTTTCGCTCGAACGCCTCGAAGCGTTGACGGACCGGCCCATTCAGCGGATTGGTCTGTCTGCCACGCAGCGTCCGCTCGACGAGGTGGCGCGGTTCCTTGGCGGATATCAGACGCCGCAGGCCACTCGAACGCGAACAGCAAAGAAGTCGAAGACTCGTGCGACCAGGCGACAGGCCACTGATGGTGAGGCCGAAGTGCGCGCCGAGTTCGAGCAGGCGAGTGAGGCACCACAACGGCCGGTCACGATCGTGGACGCCTCCGCGCCAAAGAAGCTGAGTCTCACGGTGGACGTGCCGGTGGAAGAAATGCCGGGCGCCCGGCCAGGCCCGGTGGCCAGTGGACCCGCCTCGGCAACCCAGCCGCACTCGATCTGGACGGCCATGCATCCGCGGCTGCTGGAACTGGTGCGCGCTCATCGCTCGACACTCATCTTCGTCAACAGCCGGCGTCTAGCCGAGCGGCTTGCCGCAGCGATCAACGAACTCGCGGGCGAGGTGCTGGCGCGTTCCCACCATGGCTCCATTGCGCGGGAACAACGCCTCGACATCGAGGACCGCCTGAAGGCCGGCACGCTCAAGGCGCTGGTCGCCACTTCGTCGCTTGAACTCGGCATCGACATGGGCGCAATCGACCTGGTAATCCAGATCGAGGCTCCGCCAACTGTCGCAAGCGGCCTGCAGCGCATCGGGAGAGCGGGCCACCACGTTGGCGGCGAGAGCGAAGGTGTCGTGTTCCCCAAGTTTCGCGGCGACCTGCTGGCGTGTGCCGCAGTCGCGCGGGCGATGCACGAGGGCCGAGTGGAGGCGACACGAATGCCGCGCAATCCGCTGGACGTGCTCGCCCAGCAGGTCGTCGCCATCGTGGCCACCGACGACATCGACGTCGAAGACCTGTGGCGTCTGGTCAGACGCGCCGGACCATTTCACGCCCTGGGACGTTCGGTGTTTGAGGGCGTGCTTGACATGCTGGGCGGCAGGTATCCGTCAGATGAATTCGCGGAGCTGCGTCCGAGGTTGACGTGGGACCGCACACGGGGACGTCTGTCGTCGCGTCTCGGTGCCAAGCGCCTGGCGATCGCCAACGCGGGAACGATTCCCGACCGGGGGTTGTATGGCGTGTTCCTCGCAACCGGTCGCGGCGCTGCTGTGCGTGTGGGTGAACTCGACGAGGAAATGGTGTTCGAGTCGCGGGCGGGCGAGACGTTTGTGCTTGGCGCCTCCAGTTGGCGGATTGAAGAAATCACGCACGACCGCGTGCTGGTGACACCGGCGCCGGGTGAGCCGGGCAAGACGCCGTTCTGGAAGGGTGATCGCCCTGGACGTCCGCTGGAACTGGGCCTCGAGATTGGCGGCCTCACACGCGACCTCGCGCGCGCGTCGATTCCCGCTGCGCTGAAGTCGCTCACCACAAAACACAGCCTTGCACCTGCCGCCGCGGAAACACTTGTGCGCTACGTCCACGATCAGCGCACCGCCGGAGCGTTGCCCGACGCCGACACGATCGTGATCGAACGTGTGCGCGATGAACTGGGCGACTGGCGCGTCTGCCTGTTGTCACCGCGCGGCTCTCGCATTCACGCGCCGTGGACGATGGCGGTGATGGCGCGGATACGTGAGCGAGGCGGCCCGGATGTCGAGACCATGTGGACCGACGATGGGATTGTGGTGCGGTTTCCTGATGCCGACACGCCGCCCGACCCGTCGTGGTTGATTCCGGAGCCTGCGGAAGTTGAGTCGTTGGTCATGCGGCAGCTCGGCGGCAGCGCGTTGTTTGCCGCACGCTTTCGCGAAAATGCCGGCCGGGCGTTGTTGCTGCCGAAACGTCGGCCTGGCCGCAGAGCGCCGCTGTG
This sequence comes from Acidimicrobiia bacterium, assembly GCA_045862915.1. Classification (GTDB taxonomy): domain Bacteria; phylum Acidobacteriota; class Vicinamibacteria; order Vicinamibacterales; family SCN-69-37; genus SYFT01. The sequence continues at coordinate 84,478 of BTVE01000006.1, read as the reverse complement.
GCAGCAGCGCAAGAAGGCCACGGACCTGCTGGCCGTGGCGTCGCGTTTCGGGTCGTTTCCGATTGTGCTCGAGACGTACCGCGAATGCCTGCGTGATGTCTTCGACATGCCGGCGCTGGTCGAGACGCTGCGGTCGATTGTGCGTGGCCAGATCCGTGTGCAGGTGGTGGACCCGCCGACGCCCTCGCCGTTTGCCGGCTCGGTCATGTTCGGGTATGTCGCCAACTTCCTCTATGACGGTGATGCGCCTCCGGCTGAACGCCGCGCCCAGGCACTGGCGGTGGATCAGTCACAGCTGCGGGAACTCATCGGCGACACCGACCTTCGCGAGTTGCTCGACGCGAACGTCGTGTCGACGCTGGAACTCGAGCTGCAGCGCCTGGCTGAGGGGCGGCGGGCCCGGTCGGCGGACGGCATTCACGACCTGCTGCGTGACCTGGGTGACCTGTCCGACGCAGAGCTGCGCGTTCGTGTGGCCGACAACGCGTGGGAGGACGCACGTGCCGAGCTGGAAGCAGCCAGGCGAGTGCTTGCTGTGCGCGTGGCCGGCGAGGAACGGTGGATTGCCGTAGAAGATGCGGCGAGGTATCGCGATGCGCTTGGTGTGTCGCTGCCGCAAGGGGTGCCCGCGGTTTTCCGCGAGCCCGTCGACGCGCCGCTGGACGATCTGATCTCCAGGTACGCGCGCACGCACGTGCCGTTCATGGCGCGAGACGTCGTAGCGCGCTTCGACCTCTCTCCGGAGCGCGTGATTCAGACGCTGAAGGTCCTTGAACAACGCGGGCGGATCGTATCTGGGGAGTTCACGCCAGGGCGTTACGAGCAGGAATGGTGTGACGCCGGCGTCTTGCGTCAGCTCCGGCGCCGGTCGCTGCAGAGCCTTCGGCATCACGTCGCAGCCGTGGAGCCTGCGGCGTTTGGCCGCTTCCTCACCGTGTGGCAGGGAGTGGGGCAGCCTCGGTCTGGGCCCGACGCGCTGCTCGACGTCATTGAGCAGTTGCAGGGCGCTCCGCTCGTGGCTTCCGTGCTCGAGCGCGAGATCCTGCCGTCTCGTCTGGACGGATACGACCCGGTGTGGCTCGACACTCTGGCCGCGGCCGGAGAGGTGGTGTGGGTCGGACTGGAGTCGCTTGGTCATCGCGATGGGCGTGTGGCACTCTGCCTGGCGGATCACGCGCGGGTGCTGCTCAGTCGTCCCACCGTTGAGCTCGAACCAGATGAAACGCGTGTACTCGAGTGGCTGCGCGGGCACGGCGCGTCATTTTTCAGCGACATCCTCGCGGGTGTCGGCGGGGGATACCCGGGCGACCTCGTCGATACGTTGTGGTCGCTCGCGTGGAAGGGGCAGGTATCCAACGACGGATTCCAGGCGCTTCGCGCGCGGGTGCAGGCGCCCGAGCGACGCAAGCGCACGCCACGCCCGGCCTTCCGCTCACGTCGCCTTGTGCCGGCGGCCGCGGAGGGCCGATGGTCAGCGGTCGCCGCGCCACGGGTGACGGCCACCGAACGTATGGCGGCGCTGGCGCGTCAGCTGCTCGCTCGTCACGGTGTATTGACGCGCGATGCAATCAGCGCCGAAGGGCTCACCGGCGGCTTCTCGTCGATCTATCCAGCGCTCAAGGCCATGGAAGATGCCGGACAAATCCGGCGCGGCTACTTCATTGATGGTCTTGCGGCCACGCAGTTTGCGTCGCCCGGCGCCGTTGATGCGTTGCGGCAACACCGGACGCCGCATCCCGACGATGCCTCGGTGGTGGACCTTGCGGCGACAGACCCGGCCAATCCGTATGGCGCGGCGCTGCCCTGGTCGATTGCCGGCGCGATGCGTGTGGCCGGTGCGCGCGTGTATCTGGTGGACGGTGCGCTGGCGGGATACGTGATGCGGGGCGGACGGGAACTGCGCGTGTCGCTGCCCGAAGAAGAACCGGCGCGGTCGCGCACCGGTCGCGCGCTGGCAACGAGACTTGCGCAAAGCGCGCGCGAACACGCCGGCCTGGTGATCAGCGCGATTGACGGCGCCTCGCCGCTGGAACATCCACTCGCACCAATGCTGCGCGAGGCGGGGTTTGTGTCCGCGGCCGGCGAACTCCACATGCCGCGAGCGGGAGGCGCTGGTGCCCGAGGGTGACACCCTCTTTCGGACGGCGCGTACGCTCGACCGGGCTATCGGTCGCCAGCCGATCACGGCGTTCGAGACGCAGCTGGCGCACCTGATGAGTCTCCCCGTTGAAGGCGGGATTGTCGGACGCGAGGTCACACGCGTCGAGTCACGCGGCAAACATCTGCTCATCTGGTGTGGAGACGACCTCGCGCTGCGATCCCATCTGCGGATGCACGGCAGCTGGCACGTGTATCGGCCTGGTGAGCGCTGGCGCGTGCGCGCAGGCGACGTCCGGGTACAGATTCACACGCCAGAGTGGGTCGCGCTTGGTGTGTCTCTGCCTGAAGCCGAGTGGCTCACCGCGCGGCAGGTGGCCCGGCATCCACGGCTGACGAGTCTCGGCCCAGACCTGCTGGCGAGTGATGTAGACCAGGCGACCATCGCGGCCCGCATGCGCGAGCAGGGCAGTGTGCCGATTGCCGAGGTCCTGCTCAACCAGCGTGTTGTCGCAGGCATCGGCAACGTGTTCAAGAGCGAGATCCTGTTTGCCTGCCGCATCCATCCCGCCACGCGAACCGGTGCGCTCACCGACGCCGAGCTCGAGCAGATCATCAACGTCAGCGTCAAATACCTGCGTGCGAACGTGGCGGAACGTGGAGCGCCGCTGGGTCGGATGACGACCGGACGCCTCAATCCCGACGAACCGTTGTGGGTCTACGACCGCGCAGGCCTGCCGTGTTTCCGATGTGGGGCCGCGATTCAGAGCGCGGCGACCGGACCCGATGCGCGACGCACGTACTGGTGTGCTGCGTGTCAGCGCATCGGGCTCCCAGCCTGAACCTGCCTACTGCACCATGCGTTTGAGCACCTCGGCCGACAGATCGAGTGCGGGATCGGCCGCCAGCAGCGTCAACCCGCTGGTGTCGGCCTGCGCGGACGGCAGCGCAAACACGAACCAGAGTCCCTTTTCCTTGCGGACGTTTTCGATGACGGGCTGCACGAGCTTCTCGAAACTCGCCAGCAGGGTGTTCTGCATCTGCTCCACCTGAATCTGCGCTTCCTGCTGCGCGAATTGCGCTTCGCGTTGGAGCCGCAACAGGTCCGTGTTCCAGGCCATCAGCGTCGCTTCGGCAGCGACGGTCTGCTGTGACTTGATCTTTTCTGACAAGGCCTGGATGTCGCGGGCGCGCACTTGCAGGCCTGTGTTCAGCGTGTTCTGCAGGGTTGTCACCTGCGCCATTCCGGTTTTGCCGAAGGCGGACTCCTGGAAGATGCGTTCGAGGTTCACGAAAGCAATCTGCGTGTCTGTTGGAAAAGCCCCGACAACAGCAGGTGGTGGCGTCGGTGTGGTGGGTAGCGTGGGCGGCGTAGGGGTTGTCTGCGCCCACGACAGGGTCGGCAGGGCGCAGGCGACGGCCAGGGTGAACAGGACGTGACGAGTGATCGGGCGCATGAGCAGTACCTCCGTGCCCGGTTTGGACGCCGCAGACGTCAGTGCAGCCGGAACTCCATCTGGAACTTCACCGTGGTGCCCACCGCGAGTCCATTTTCGGTCGCCGGCCGGAACGTGGTTTTCATCGCCGCGGCGATGGCCTGGTCGTCGAGTCCATACATCGTGTCCAGCGACTTGACGACGCGCGCGCCGGTGACGACACCGTCGGCGTCGATATCGAGTTCCAGTTCAACGGTGCCTTGGATCTGCTGGCGCATCGCCTCCGCGGTGTACTTCGGATGCGTCATCGACAGGAGCACGGGCTCCTTGCGGTCCTGATCCTGCCCGGCACCTGCGCGCCCCGACTGGCCTGGACCTGTCCCGCGTGACCCCTGTGTCGTCTGCACCTCGGCGCTCGCGTACTCGACGCCGGCGATGGAGAGTTCGAGGACCGGTGCGCCGCTGAATCTTGTGGAGATCGTCGAGAGAGAGAAAGACGTTGCGAGGTCGATCGTGCGGAGCGTGTGAGGGGGCACGGCGACTTCCGTTCGGAAAGATCCAACCGTCTCCGGCTTCGGGTTCGAACCAGTCCCTTGATTCCGAGTGACCGTGAAGGTGAGTGCACGCACTGGTCGGTCGGTTTGATTCAGCACCGCCACCGTCGAGAATATCGGCGCGTCGTCAGTCCCGCCAAACCCTGTGATCCGGACCGGGTCCTCGGCTGCACCGGCATAAACAAGTGTCAAGCTCCTGTCAGGAGGCTGTGCCGCCGCCTGTTGCACCTCCTGCCGCGGCGTCGCCTGAAGAATCGCGCCACTCACAACAAGAACCGCAGCAACGGTGACTTTTGAGAAGACCGTCATGGGGGGAGTTCCTTTCCAGCAGAGGATGTGATCAATCCGGGCCTCGATACGTGACCGTGAGCCTGTGGCCATCGGCAGCGTCCATGCGATGCGCTGTTTCGACACAGGTGACGCGGCAAATCGCAGGAGGGTCTCGGCGTAGTCGGGCGCGGCGATGCCCTGCTCGATGGCGTACTCGTCACTGGCCTGGTCGGCCAACGAGGTCAAGTGCCGGGGAAGCCACCACGCCAGCGGATTCATCCAGCACACCGCACGGAACATACGGGCGCCCGCGACTCTCAGGCCATCACGTCTGGCGACATGTCCCTGTTCGTGGGTGAGCACAGTCGCGAGCATCTCGGCAGACCAGGATCGCCAGTCCAGGGGCAGCACGATGCGCGGCCTGACAAGTCCGACGGTGACCGGCGTCCGGACTCGCGCGCTTTCAAAGAACGGCTCACCCTCTACCGGTTCGGCTGACGACCACAGTCCCGCTGCGAGTCGCGCGCCAAGTCCCTCGCGCAGAAGCAGCACGGCCGACACGCTCGCATACGCAAGAAGGAACCATGGAATGTCGCTGCGTGTGGCGACTGCCGATGCGGCAAATCGCACCGGCGTGTTCAGCACGCGGCTGCCCTCGGCAGCGACTGCCGCAACGGTGCCGGCGTCTGACGGCCAGGTGATGAGACTCACCGCACCTCCGAGCAGTGGCAGGGCGGCGCTCACGGTCAGCACACACGTCCAGGCAAAGAGCCGGGTGTCCGCGCGCCGCACCTTCGCGAGGGCAAGAGCAAGCCCGGCACCTGCCGCCAGCGCCCAGCTGGCGACCGTGACTTCGATCAGTGTGGTGATCATCCGCGATCCCCCTTGGCGCGTTCGCGAGCAATCTTGCTCGCCAGTCGCTCGAGCTGTTGCGGTGAGAGCACCTCGGCATCCACCAGGCCCATCAGCAATGCCTCAGCGGAACCTCCGCAGAAGCGGTCGATGACGTGTTTGACGGTGCGACCCGCCACCGCGGTCGGGGCCTCGACGGCCGAGTACACGTAGGTCCGGCCGTCCACGGTATGCGTCAGGTAGCCCTTGGCCTCCAGCCGCGAGAGCACCGTGCGCATGGTGGACTCTTTCATCGGCCAGACGGACTGGAGCCCCTCTCGGCAGACTTCGGCGGACACCGGGCCGTTCGCCCAGACGTAGTCCATGACGTGTTGTTCGGCCTCACCAAGCAGACGTGGGCGTCGTGGAGCTGTTGGGCGACTCATTGTAGTGCTACCGTTTGTAGCAGTACGCGGACCCCCTGTCAACCCGCTATCCTTATCGAGATGACACACCGTGTTCAGCTTCGAGCAGTGGCTGGCGGACTGTTGCTGGTGACGGCCGCAGCCTGCGCCTCCGGCAATGGCGGACCCGCACCCGTCCTCGTCAACGTTGGCCGTCCCGGTGAGGCCAGCACCACGACGACGATGGAGAATGCGCCCAAGGCGGTCATCCCTCCGTACTCGAAGGGGGACGTCGACTTCATTTCGGGCATGATCACGCACCACGCGCAAGCCATCGAAATGGTCAACCTGCTGAAGATCCGCACCGAAAGTGAATCCATGCGGATGCTGGGCCTGCGGATCGAGGTCTCGCAGAACGACGAAATGGCGTGGATGCGGCGCTGGCTGGAGGAGCGGAACCAGCCGCTGCCCAGCGAACACGCGCATCACATGCCCGGCGGCATGATGCCCGGGATGTTGACGATGGAAGAGATGGATCGCCTTGGCAAGGCCAAGGGGCCCGAGTTCGACCGGCTGTTCCTGGAGGGCATGATCAAGCACCACATGGGCGCGCTGATCATGGTCGAGGACCTGTACAAGGCGCCCAACTCGACGCAGCAGGCCGAAATCTTCGACTTTGCCGCGCACGTGGATTCGGATCAGCGCATGGAAATCGCGCGCATGACCCAGATGCTCAAGACCCTGACGAACAAGTAGACAGACTCATGAGGATGCACACGATGAAACGATTGATGTGGTCGATGGTGGTCGCGACGGTGGTCGTCGGCGGCGCCTGGCAGGTGTCCGCGCAGCAGCAGGACCCGCGCGTGGGACTCAAGCCCGGCTTGAAGGATGCAGGCACAGCTGCGAAGAACATCGAGCTGGTGACCAACATGCCCAGGCCGGAGAACTTCGGTGATCCGATGTCGGGCAGCCTGAACTTCGCCAATTCCGACCTGGCGTTCAAGGATCACACGCTCTTCATCGGCAACTTCTACGGCTTCAACTTCTACGACATCGAAGACCCGCGCAAGGTGCGCCTGCGCGCGTCGATTCCGTGCCCGGGCGGCCAGGGTGACCTGTCGGTCTACGGCAACCTGCTGTTCATGTCGGTCGAGCAGGGCAATGGCCGCATCGACTGCGGCACGCAGGGCACGGGCGAGATGAACAAGCCGAACCCTGAGCGGTTCCGCGGCGTGCGTATCTTCGACATCTCGGATCTCGACAAGCCGCGTCAGGTGGCGGCGGTGCAGACATGCCGCGGCTCGCACACTCACTCCCTGGTGCCGACGGCCAAGAACCCCGACGTGTTGTACGTGTTCGGGTCGGGCACCTCAGGCGCGCGCACCAAGGAAGAACTCGAGATCTGCTCGGGCGGCGATCCGAAGGAGAACCCGGAAACGGCGCTGTTCTCCATTGACGTCATTGAAGTGCCGCTCAAGAACCCCGAGAAGGCGCGTATTGTCAGCCGTCCCCGCATCTTCCAGGACTACGGCACGGGCGCGATCGCCGGCCTGTGGCCGGGCGGTGCGCACGGCGAAGGCACGCAGCGCACGTCGACGACCAACCAGTGCCACGACATCACGGTCTATCCGGAACTGGGCCTTGCAGCCGGCGCGTGCTCGGGCAACGGCATTCTGCTTGACGTGTCCGACCCCGTGAACCCGGTGCGCCTGGACGCGGTGAGCGACCCGGCGTTTGCCTACTGGCACTCGGCGACGTTCAACAACGACGGCACCAAGGTCATCTTCACCGACGAGTGGGGCGGCGGCACCAGCCCGCGGTGCCGTGAGACGGACCTCCCCAGCTGGGGCGCCAACGCCATCTTCGAGATCCACAACAAGAAGATGATCTTCCGCAGCTACTTCAAGATGCCGGCCGCGCAGACCGCGACGGAAAACTGCGTCGCACACAACGGTTCGCTGGTGCCCGTGCCCGGCCGCGACATCAAGGTGCAGGCGTGGTACCAGGGCGGCCTCTCGGTGTTTGACTTCACCGATGCGACCCGTCCGGTGGAGATTGCGTTCTTCGACCGTGGGCCCGTCAGCGCCGAGAAACTGATCACCGCCGGCTACTGGTCGGTCTACTGGTACAACGGCTTCATCTACGGCTCGGAGATCGCGCGTGGCCTCGACGTGCTCGAACTCAAGCCCAGCGAGTACCTCTCGGCCAATGAAATCGCGGCGGCCAAGATGGTCCAGATGCAGGAGTTCAACGCGCAGTCGCAGCCGAAGATGGCATGGCCGGATGTCCCGGTGGTCGCCAAGGCGTACGTCGATCAGCTCGTGCGCAGCAAGGCGATGAACGCCGCGCGCTCGGCTGAGATCAACGCCGCGCTCGACAAGGGTGACAAGGCCGGGCTCGAGACGCTGGCGACCACGCTGGAAGCCGACGCGAAGGGCGCGAACCCGATTGATGCGAAGAAGTACCGGCTGCTGGTCGGCACCATCCGCGGCTACGCCGGTACGCTGAAGTAAACACCCTCGCCCTGACGCTTGTCGGGAGAGTAGACCGAAGACTGTAGGCAGTAGGAGCTTAACCTTGGTTAAGTTCCTACCGTCTCCTGTCTACTGTCTTCTCTCCCAGACAGGTGGTTTGCTCTCTACCGAATCGCGAACCCGACGTGCCTACTGCCTGCAGACCACCAGGCGGTCGCCGGTGTCCGTCACCTGAAATCCGGCGCCCGGCAGCAGATGTGCCACGGCCGGGCTGACGACCGTTTCATACTCGCCAGCGGACTCCGCTACGACCCGGCTCTGTACCGAGACGCTGCCGCCGGGGCCATCCCCCCGCGATGAGCCGATGTGCACACCCGCACGGGCGGGAATCCTCAGCTCCCTGGCCAACGCCAGCAGTGTCGTCGCCGCGGCAACCGCCTTCGCGGGTCTCTCGAATTCCGCGCTCACCGATCCCATCTCCGCAGGAATCACTTTGCCCCGCGCGTGGCGGATCTCCCGCACCGCGAGTCGCTTCAGCAGCTCTTGATCGTCGGCCGCGCCGCTCATCGTCAGCAGCGTCAGCACCGAGACCAGCGAGGACGGCTGTTGATGCCGTGGACGCCCGGCCGAGAGGAAATCGTCGATCGCCCGCACCACGGACTCTTCGTCGCCGACAAAGGGCAGATGGTCGTCGCCCGGGAGCTCACGAAAAACGGCGCCTGGGATGCATGACGCCAGGTAGCGTCCCTCATCCACGTGGAAGCAGCGATCTCCGGATCGATGGAGCACCAGGGTCGGCACCTGGACCGACGGCAGGATCTCCCGCACGTCGATGTCGGCGTTCATCCGTGTCAGTGCGACGGCCGCGCCGGGCGAGGCGCCCATGCGCAGGTAGGAGGCCCACCAGTTCGCGAAGACCGTGTCAGATACACGGGATGGGGCGCGCACCTCAAGGCCCAGAGGGCCACCCCACTGCGTACGCAGCAACTCGCAAAACGCCTCATGGTCGGCGGTTGACTGTCCCCACGGATAGTCCGGCGCATGGAGGCGACGGGCGTAACTGCCAATCATGACCAGGGCTTCGGTCTTTTCCGGGTACGTCGCCGCAAACAGGCTGCAGAGCGGCCCGCCTTCCGACACGCCAAGCAACACCGCGCGTTCACTGCCTGCCGCCTCCATGACGGCTCGCACATCGTCGAGGCGTTGATCGAGCGACGGCAACGCATTCACGGGCACAGGGTCCGAGAGTCCCGTGCCGCGTTTGTCGAAGAGAATCAGCCGGCCAAGGCCGCTCAGACGCGTCAGAAATCGGGCGAAGGATGGCTCGTTCCAGAAATACTCGAGGTGCGACACCCACCCCATGACAAACACCAGATCGACCGGTCCGTCGCCAACAACCTGGTAGGCGATGTTCACGTTGCCGCTGGGGGCGTACTGCACACGCGGCGCGCTGGTGAGCGGCGCGATCGTCCGGGCGCCCGGCGTCGAGGACGCAGGTGCGAGGAATCGGTAGCCGCGACGGTGCGCGGTCTCGATATACCTGGGCCGGGCCGCATCGTCCTCGAGCGCCCGGCGGAGTTCGCGAATGGCGTTTTTGAGGACCGCGTCTGTCACGAAGACCCCGGGCCACACTGCTGCCAGCAGTTCTGCCTTCGGCAGGAGCTGGTTGGGACGGCTCACCAGATGCTGCAGGAGCGCGAACGATTTCGGTGTGAGAGGCACCGGGAGACCGTCACGCAGCAGTCGGCCGCCGGCGTCGTCGAGCACGAACGGGCCTAAAATGTGCACGAGGCTCGGATCTTACCGGAACGTGACCGTTCCATGACCACTGCGCGACGACTTCCGGCCGCCTCGATCCGTCACTCCAGATCATGCAAGCGTTCATGCGACTTCCATTCATTGCCGGCATCATCGTGGCAGGGGTGTCTGCCTCTGCCGACCAGACTGCCAAGACCAGCCAACGTCAGACAGCGTCCACTCCGCCTGGACATGTGCACTACACGGCACCCGACGAGTTCACGACGCCTCCGCCGCCTGGACAGCCGGTCGCGCCGCGGCTGCAGAACCTCGGCGTGCATACGTTTCCGGTGTCCACGAAGGTGGCCCAGGCGCAGCGTTTCATCAACCAGGGGCTCAATCTGACGTATGCGTTCAACCACGCGGAGGCCGGACGGGCGTTTGCCGAGGCCGCTCGGCTCGACCCGACGCTTGCGATGGCGTACTGGGGACAAGCCCTGGTTCTCGGGCCGAACATCAACGCGCCGATGAATCCCGACGATGAGGCGAAAGCGTTGGCGATGGCCGGAAAGGCCGTTGCCCTGCGTGCGAATGCGACGCCTCGAGAACGCGCCTACATCGACGCGCTGGTCCTGCGGTACACCGGGAACGCGGCCGATCGCGGCGCGGCCGATCGTGCCTACGCGGACGCCATGTCGCGCGTGTCGCGCGCGTTTCCCGACGATCTGGATGCGCGGACGTTGTATGCCGAATCACTCATGGATCTGCGACCGTGGGGTTATTGGACGCCTGACGGCCAGGCGCACCCTGAGACCGTGCTGCTCATCGAAGCGCTGAGTGGAGTCATCGCGGCGAATCCGAACCATCCCGGCGCACTTCATCTGTGGATTCACCTCTGGGAGTCGACGGACACGCCGGAGCGCGCCGAGGCCGAAGCCGATCGCCTGCTGCCGCTCATGCCGGGTGCCGGGCACATGGTGCACATGCCCGCGCACATCTATCAGCGCGTGGGGCGTCATGCGGACGTCATCAAGGTGAACGAACTCGCTGCGAAGGCGGACGAAGATTACATCGCGCAGTGCCGGGCGCAGGGACTGTATCCGCTCGGGTACTACCCGCATAACCTGCACTTCATCTGGATGGGGGCGACAGCCAGTGGACAGCGGACGCTGGCCATCGATGCGGCGCGCCGGCTGGCGTCAGCCGTGCCGGCCGAAGCGCTCCCGTCGGTGCCGATCCTGCAGGGGTTCCTCGTGGTGCCGTATTGGGCCATGGTCCGTTTCTCAGAGTGGGATGACATTCTCGCAGACAAGGGGCCGTCGCACCGTACGCCGTACACCGAGGCCGTCTGGCGGTACGCACGGGCGATGGCGTTGTTGTCGACCGAAGGGGCCGATGCCGCGGAGCGGGAACTCACGCACCTCACCGATCTGCTTCGCGACCCGTCGATGGCCGCCGGCACGACGTTTTCAGTGAATAGTGGTCAGGCGGTCATGCGGATCGCTGTCGAGGTGGTGGCGGGAGAGATTGCGGCTGTGCGCAAGGACTGGGATCGCGCGCTGCTCCATCTCGAGAGAGCCGTGCGTTTTGAAGATGCGCTGGTGTATCAGGAGCCGCACGACTGGCACTGGCCCGCACGCCAGAACCTCGGACGTGTGCTGATGGCCGCCGGCCGCGCGGATGAGGCCGAGACCGTGTTGTGGGAAGACGTACGCCGTCACCCGGGCCAGGGATGGTCATTGGGCCTCCTGGTGCAGAGCCTGCGCGCGCAGGGCAAGGACGCAGAAGCGACCGCCACGGAAGCACGCTTCACCAAGGCCTGGCCGCTGGCAGACGCGCAGACGCGAGCGATGGTCCTGCCGGCACGCTGAAGTAAAGACGCTTGTCGGGAGAGTAGACGGGAGAATGTAGGCAGTAGGAGCTCAACCGGTTTGAATTCCTACTGCCTACCGTCTCCTGCCTACACTTCCGACAAGCGGCTCTACCGAATCGCGAACCCGACGTTTTTCTTTACGGTTCGTGTCCCATCCGACACATCCACCTGCAACGTGTATCCGCCCGGCGGCAACTGACCCAGCGGCAGCCGGAGGTCCAGTGTGCCGTCGTTGGACAGTGGGCGATCGATGGTGACCACCGTTGACCCGTCAGGCGCGAGGGCGGAGATAGTAGCCAGCAGTGGCGCGCGGCGACGTTGCCGGGTCGCGAAGTACAGCCGGATGGTGTCACCGGCGCTGAACACACGATCGAGCGTCGGTTCAAATGGCAGCACGGGCGGCGGGGGAGGTGCGAGTCGTGCTTCTGTGCCGGCGCTGAGACCTCGCGCTGCAAGCGGCACGGCGCCGCGAGGCACCGCCACGGTCTGCGTGACGATGATGGCATCGCGACGATCGCGCGCCACGGGCACACGGGGACCGTCGGCGTAGGCGAGCAGCAGGTCGGTGACCTCGAGGTCGGCTCGTGAGAAGTCCGGAACGTCGAGTGACTGATACACCGAACCCCCGGCGCCGAGTTTGTCGCTCATCGCCGATGCGCGCAGCTGGTATTGCCCGGCCGGCAATTCCATCTCAATCGCGAGTTGATAGGTCACCTCGTCTGGAGGCGTCGTCAGTCCGGGGCGTGGACGCAGCGCCACACGTGCACCCGAGCCGAGGTGTTCGCGCACCTTCGCGCCTTTCAGATCGATCGCGTAGACGCCATACCGGATGTCGTCGAGCAGGCGCTCCTCACCGGAGTCCGCAAGAGTCGCACGCGGCATCGTGAACTCCAACGCGACCGCCACGCGCGCGCGGTTGCCCTCGCCAGGCATCGGAATCGCTGAGAGCCGCAGCGGCAGGTCGGAGGAAGGCAGCGCGTTGTCGATCAGGACATCGAGCGGCTCGCGCTTGGCGTTTTTCGCCGTTTCGTCCGCGCGAATCTCGTAGCCGCGCCGGAACCGCAGCGTGAGGTCAGGTCGCCCCTTGACCTCGACCTGGATGGGACGGTAGCCCTTCGACTTGAGGTCGGTCGTGTAGAAACCAAGGAGATAGTAATTGTCGATGTCGTCGATGATTTGATCGATGCCGCTGGTGAAGTCGTCGCTGTCGACCACTGCGAATCCGCCCGTCGCCGCGGCAATTTCTTTCAGACCGTTCTGGGCCTGACGCACCCAACTGCCCCAGGACTGCGGCAGGTCACCCGTGTTGCCTTCGCAGGGGTCGGGTCCCATCGGGCTGGCAGCGGTCAGTTCCCTGGGATCACGATTCGCGGAGCCCGGCCAGCATTCGAGCATCATTTCGTCTGCCGTCACCTGCCCCCGCGGGTCGATCGCATAGGTCGCGACGTTGGCGCGCCGCATGGCAGTCAGCATGCCCAACAGGGCATCGAACCGCTGAGATACCCCGCCATCGAAGTCACGGCCATCAAGGTTGCCAGAGAGATAGGCCGCCGAGTTGGGTGGCGCCCCAGGCACCCCGGTCCCACCGTCAAAGAGGCCAGACAGGTCGCCGGCCGAACTCTCCGAGATCAGGATGAACGCCTTGCGTCGCCGGTCCTCCCGCCCGAGGATCTTCGCGGCGTCCCACAGCGACTGGACGATGCTCAGGTTGGCATACGCGTTCTGGATGTCGCAGCCGGGATCAAAGTCTGAGGGATTTTCCGCATCGCGCTTGATGGGTTTCAGCGCACAGGCCTCCAACGGCCGTCGCACCGGACGCCGGCCCTTGAACTGTTCGATTGATGCCAGCAGTCGTGTTCGGTCGTTGGTGACCTCAGTTGAATGCTCGCCACCCGCCTGCAGGAGCGCCATTGACGACTCGGGCCCGAGGTCGGTGACGATCTTGCGCGCGATCCCCTTTGTCGTCTCTGTGCGGCCCTGCCAAACGTGCAGGTCGTCAAGGAGCAGCACGATCAGTCGTCCAGCTTCGGCAGTGGCATTGGACGCCACGTCAACACGCGCGGTGGCCGGCGGTCGCGGCACTTCGCCGGTGCGCTCGACATCCCGGCGCACTTCGCTGAACGTCTCAATCACCTGTGGCTGGCGTCGGTCGCGCAGTACGAAATCGTCCTTTGTCAGTCCATGCACGCGGTTGCCGTCCGTGTCGATGACCACGACGTCAATCTCGACCAGTTCGGTGTTGCTCCGAAAGACGGGCGTTTGTGACTGGCCGGCACGCTGGTTGCCCGACAGCGCAGACCCGGCACACACCACGGCAGCAACTAGGCTCACGACGTGACGACGTCCTGTGCGCGGCATTATCTGTATCGTCGGGCCAGTGTAGCGGAGGCGGCGTCGATCTTGCGCAGAAAGTCGTCGAGGAGCTGGCTGTACTGGACGAGGTCTGCATCGAGTTTGTCGCAACCCTTGATGCAGTACTCGACCGACGCCACACCTTCCACCGCGTCGATCTTGAGATTCACGGTGCCGATGTCGCGGCGATTCCAGGGCATCCTGGGGTACTTCTCGAACATCAACACCAGCTCGAGTTCAGCCGGAGTGCCGCGTCCCCCAAACCGCGTCTGCAGCTCATTACGTTTGGCGACCAGCTGCAGGTATTCATAGACCCGCTCGGTCACGGCGTTGTCTGCCGTGACCACCACGGAGAACCGGGCCCGTACTTCCGGATCGATGGGACCGGGGACCTGGGGCTGCGTCGTGGCCGGCGGCTGCGCCGGGCGCTGCTGCGCCCACACGGATCCGGACACCGACGTGACGGCCAATGCCACCACGACTCTCCGTACCCACCACGTGCCGTGCTCCCGGATGTCCCTCACCTGACTCCCCGATTACTGCGCCTTCAGACTATAGTGTGCCTGCCCAAGGAGATTTGTGCCCATGAAGACCGTGTTCCGTGTTGCCCTGCTGTTCGTGTTGGCTGCCGGTGCCGCGCCGCTGGCGCAGCAGAACGGCGCGCCCTCGGCTCCGTCGGTGCCGTACAGCACCGCGACGGCAGGCCGCGAGCTGCCCAAACCGAACTATGACCTCGCATTCCGCTGGACGTCCTCCAAGGTCGGCAAGTACGTGTTCAGCACGTCGGTGTCGCCCCGCTGGCTCGAATTCAGCGATCGCTTCTGGTACACGTACGAAACACCGGCTGGACGTCAGTGGTGGATCGTCGAGCCGGCCAAAAAGACCAAGCAGCCGCTCTTTGATCGCGCGCGCATGGCCGGGCAGCTCACCACCATCCTCCGTACTCCTTACGACGCCCAGCACCTGCCGATTGGCGACATCCGGTTCTTCGACAACGATCGCAAGTTCCGGTTCAGCGTCTCGCTGCCGCGCACATCCACCGTCGTGTCCATGTCGGGTGAAGAACTGACCGGCATGACCCAGACGCAGGAAGGTCAGCAGCAACAGCAGCAGGGTGGCCGCGGTGGCCGCGGCGGCGGACAGGGCCAGCAAAGTGGCCGCGGCGGTGGCGCCGGCGGCAATCAGAACAAGACCTGGTGGCTGGAATACGAGTTCGCGACCGGAAACGTCGTCCTCAACGACAAGTACGGACCCGAGCCCTCCAACCCAGGCTGGGCGCAGGTGTCACCCGACAAGCAGACGATCGTCTTCGCACGTGGTCACAACCTCTTCATGATGGACGCGAAGAACTACGCCCTCGCGCAGAAGGAAGCCAACGATCCCAGCGTGCAGGAAATCCAGCTCACGACCGACGGTGAGGAACACTACGGCTACGCGCCCACACAGCAGGGGGCCGGCCAGGACGATGATGACGACCAGCAGCAGGGCGGCGGTCAGGGCCAGCAGGGCGGCCGGCAAGGCGGCGCCACCCAGCAGCAGCACGAAAACGACAAGAAGTTCGGCCCCCGGCGTCGCGCCGTGGGCGTGCAGTGGTCGCAGGACAACAAGCGGTTCTCGCTGCAGCGCCAGGACTCGCGCAAGGTCGGTGACCTGTGGGTCATCAACTCGCTCGCGAATCCGCGTCCGCGCCTCGAAACCTACAAGTACGGCATGCCTGGTGAAGAAAACCAGCCGCAGGCCGAACTGCACGTCTTCGACATTGCTGCGCGCAAGCAGCTGAAGCTCACCACTGACTCGTTCAAGGATCAGCAGATCGGCATCCTCACCATGCCGCTGACGAACATCCAGCGCGAAAAGCAGGACACCGCGCCGCGATGGCTGAGCGCCGATCCCGGCAAGCTGTTCTTCACGCGCACGTCGCGCGATCTCAAGCGCATCGACATCGTCGAGGCGGATGGTTCCACCGGCGAACCGCGCATCGTTGTTCAGGAGCGGTCGAACACGTATATCGAAGTGCAGCCCGTGCGCCTGATTAACGGCGGCAAGGAAGTGATCCACTGGTCCGAGAAGGACGGCTGGGGGCACTACTACCTCTACGACCAGAGCGGTAAGGAGATCCGCCAGCTGACCAAGGGCGAATTCGTGACGACCGGCGTCGTCAACGTGGATGAGAAGAACCGCCAGCTGTACTTCCATGCCGTGGGCAAGGAACCCGGTGAGGACCCGTATTACCAGCACCTCTACCGCGTGAACCTCGACACGGGCGAGATGAAGCTGCTGACGCCGGGCAACGCGACGCACACCGCGTCGATGGATGACAAGGCGCAGTGGATCATCTCCAACGCCTCGCGCGTCGACATGGCGCCGGAATCGACGCTTTACGATGCGGCGGGCAACAAGCTGATGGATCTCGAGACGACCGATGTGTCGTCGCTGCTGGCGGCCGGCTTCAAGTACCCCGAGCCGTTCACGGTCAAGGCGGATGACGGCATCACGGACCTGTATGGGGTGATGTACAAGCCGTTCGACTTCGATCCGAACAAGCGCTACCCGATCATCGAGTACGTCTATCCCGGACCGCAGACCGAAAGCGTCACGAAGACGTTTTCGCCGCGTGGATCAAACATCATGCTCGCGCAGTTCGGCTTCATCGTCATTGAAGTCGGCAATCGCGGCGGGCATCCGCAGCGGTCGAAGTGGTACCACAACTTCGGATACGGCAACCTGCGCGACTACGGACTTGCCGACAAGAAGGCGGCGGTCGAGCAGCTGGCCAAACGCCACCCGTGGATTGACTCCAACCTGGTCGGCATCTACGGCCACTCGGGCGGTGGATTCATGTCGACGGCCGCGATGCTCGTGTATCCCGACTTCTTCAAGGTGGCGGTGTCCACCGCCGGCAATCACGACAACAGCGTCTACAACCGCTGGTGGAGTGAAAAACACGACGGCGTGCTGGAACGTGAACGCGACGGCAACATCACGTTCGAATATGACGTCGACAAGAACCAGGACATCGCGAAGAACCTGAAGGGCAAGTTGCTGCTCATGCACGGCGACATCGACAACAACGTGCATCCGGCCAACACGCTGCGCGTGGTCGACGCCCTGATTCGCGCGAACAAACGGTTCGACATGTACATGATCCCCGGCAAGCGCCACGGGTTCGCCGACGCCAGTGACTGGGTCAACATCATTCGCGCGGACTATTTCTCGCGGCACCTGTTGGGATGGTCGCCGACCGAGACCGATATCCTCGAATTGCAGCGGGAATTGGCCATTCGGCGGTAGTTTCAGGCAGCCGGGGACGCCTTCGGGGCGTCCCCGGCTAAATAAGACCTCAAAAGTCGCATAAAAAGTGAGACACGTCTCACTTTGTACGGTAGTATCCGTGTTGTGACGCCGGTTTCCCTTGAAGCCCTGACCGAAGGCGCCCTTGCGCGCTTCCATACGACCGACCTCGATCCCGAGTCGTGTCATCAGCTGAGGTCGCTCGGCCTGACACAGGAATGCCAGTTGCGGCTCTGCAAGAAGGGGGAACCCTGCATCGTTCAGGTGCGGTCCACCCGTATCGGTCTTTCGCACGCCGTGGCGCGGCGCATCATGGTCGTGCCGCTCACACCGGTACCGTAACGTGTCGGTCACCGACGTGGCCCCGGCCGTCGGCCGTCGCCAGCTTTCCGTCGCGCTGCTCGGCAATCCCAACACCGGCAAAACCACGCTGTTCAACCGGCTCTGTGGTGCGCGCGCCAAAACATCCAATTTCCCCGGCACCACGACGGCCATGCGGCTCGGGCGCGCCACGATTGGTGATCGCCCGGTTGAGGTCATTGACCTTCCCGGTCTCTATTCGCTGGACGGCCAGTCGCCTGAATCCACGATCGTCCGTGACGTCCTCCGAGGGACGTCCGGCAGTCGTCCCGACGCGGTCGTCGCAATCGTTGATGCCGCCAATCTGCTGCGCAATCTCGTCCTCGTCGGAGAACTGCTGACGTTCCAGGAGCCAGTGGTCGTCGCGCTGAACATGGTCGATCTGGCCGAACGGATGGGGCAGCGGCTGGATGTTCGCGCGTTGTCCACCCGGCTGGGTGTGCCGGTGGTGTCGATGGTCGCATCGCGCGGTGTTGGTCTGGATCAACTGCGTTCGGCGATCGACGCGTTACCCGCGATGGGGGGGCAGGCGCGCCCGGCGGATCTGCCCCTCGCCTCCGGCACGATCGAAGACTTCACGGCATGGGCCGAAGGTGTATTGGCCGATGCTTACCCTGGCGGCGCACCGGCAATCGCGCACGACACTCGAACCGAACGCATCGATCGGATCCTGACGCATCCGGTGATGGGCACGGCGGTGTTTATTGGCGTCATGGCCGCGTTGTTCTGGACGTTGTTCAGTCTTGCGACGGTTCCGATGGACCTGATCGAACTGACCTTTGCGTCGCTCGGCTCGCTGGTCAGTTCGCAGCTGCCTGATGGACCGGTGCGTGACCTGCTGATCGATGGTGTCATCGGCGGCATCGCGGGCACGGTCGTGTTCCTGCCGCAAATCTGCCTGCTGTTCTTCATGATCAGCCTGCTCGAAGACACGGGGTACCTCGCGCGTGCGGCGTTCGTGAACGACAGGATCTTCCGCCGCTTCGGCTTGCCGGGCCACGCATTTGTGCCGTTGCTGACGGCCCATGCCTGCGCCCTGCCGGGCATCATGAGCACGCGACTGATTCCGGACCGCCGCGATCGTCTGGCGACGATTCTCGTGGCGCCGTTCATGAGTTGTTCGGCCCGGCTGCCGGTGTACGTGCTCCTGACGACGTTCCTGTTTGCGGACCATCCGGAACTGGCGGGCCTCGCGTTTGCGGGCTGTTATCTCCTGGGCTCCGGCGCGGCCTTTTTCAGCGCCTGGCTGTTCTCGCGCACCACACTCAAGGGACGGCCGCGTCAGATGGTGCTGGAGCTGCCCACCTACAAACAGCCGTCGCTGCGGAACGCGCTGCTCACCGCTCGCGACCAGGGGCTCGCGTTTCTGCAGACCGCCGGCACCGTCATTGTCGCCATCTGCATCGTCATGTGGTGGCTCAGCTCGTATCCAAAGGCCGCGCCGGTCCCCGAGGCGCAGCAGCTGTTGGTTCAGGCCGCCGCGGCAACTTCAGCCGATGAGCGGGTGGCCCTGGAAGAAGAGGCCGACCTCCTCCAGGCGAAGGCCGATCAACAGGTCAGCGCCGCCGGGCGCATCGGCCAGTTCATCCAGCCCGTCTTTGCTCCGCTGGGATACGACTGGCAGCTGACCGTCGGCGTGATGACCAGCTTCCTGGCTCGTGAAGTCTTCGTATCGACCATGTCGGTACTGGTAGGGGGTGGGGCAGAAGCCGAACCCGACGAAGGCGTCATGGACCGGATCCGGACGATGACTCGTGATGATGGGTCGCTGGTGTTCACCCGCGCGACAGCGGCCAGTGCGCTCGTGTTTTTTGTACTCGCGATGCAGTGTCTGCCGACCCTGGCGGTCACGCGCAAGGAGACCGGTCGCGCCAGGTATGCCCTTATTCAACTGGGTTACATGTCCGGCCTGGCGTACGTCGCCGCACTCGTGGTGTATCAGGGCCTGCGGGCGTTCGGGGTGTCGTGATGTTTGCCGGCTGGCAGGACATTGTCGTCACCGTCATCGCTGCGGGCGCGGCGCTGGTGGTCGTGTGGCGGACGGCCGGCCACTGGCAGCAGTCGCGACCCGCGAAGTCAGGTTGTGACCACTGCCTCCTCGCGAATGAGGAAATGAGGAAATGAGGGAACGGGGAAATAGCGCCGTGGTACACTGACCGCGGCTTTCCCCAGCCACTACGAATGGCGACCTGCCCCAGATGTCTGGGCCCGTTATCCGAAGGGCACAAGTGCCGACCGGTGTGGATCCGGCGTCTCCGCCGTCAGGCGGGTGCGACCGTGGCTGGAGGTCTGCTGGGCGGCGTTGTCCACCTGCTGGTGGCTCCGGCTCACGTGCCCGTCATGGGGTTTGTGATCGGCGGCCTGTTGTTCTTCGGCCTCAACGAGGCAATTCGCCCCGAATAACGTCCAGCCAGCGTTTGACCTGCCGCATCGCGTGACCGCGGTGCGCAACCGCGAGCTTCTCCGGGTCACTGACTTCACCGAAGGTCCGCCCATACGGCGGGAAGTAGAAGATCGGGTCGTACCCGAAGCCCCCCTTCCCGCGCGGCTCCGCGGCGATCTCGCCTTCGCAGCGGCCTTCACACTCGAAGACAACCTCCCCTTCTGCCTGGCCCCGCCCGCCACGCCCCGCCGCCTCTGGCTCTAGCGGCCCCTCGCCGCCACTTGCCGCATCTTGCCGGCCCCTGGCAATTGCCACCGCACACACATATCGCGCCGTCCACGGTCTGGGACGGTCGTGCAGTGCTGCGTACAGATTGGCGAACTTGTCCGGGTAGGTCGCACCCGGGTAACGGGCGGAGTGCACGCCGGGAGCGCCGTCCAGCGCATCGATGACCAGCCCGGAGTCTTCGGCGAGCGTCAGCGACCCGGTGGCTGCGGCGTACGCGAGGGCCTTGAGGCGCGCGTTTTCGGCAAATGTGGCGCCGTGTTCCTCCGGTTCGGGGATGGGAGGGAGATCGGCGAGGGTCAACAGGTGGACGTCGTCTCCGAGCAGCGGTCGGATCTCGCGCACCTTTCCGGGATTCGTCGTGGCAATCAGCAGGGCCGTGCCGGGAGGGAAAGGTATAATTCGCGCGGGGTTATGGACGACCATCGTCCGGAGGAGTGTCTCATGTTCAAGAAGCAGCGACTCGTGTCGTCAGCGCTGGCCGTCGTGTGTGCGGCGGTGTTCATGGCGATTGCGACGACCAATCGTGTGGGTGCGCAGGATCCGGTGCCGGGCATCGGTGAGGCGGCCGAACAGGCGGGTGGCCGCCAGGGCGGCGGACGTCAGGGCGGAGGCGCCGGGCAGGCGTCGACCGAACCCCGGCCGTACGCCGAAGTGATCACGTCGGACGCCAAGACCGACGACGGTGTGTTCAAGGTGCATCAGATCGGCGAGCGCCTCTTTTTCGAAATCCCGACTGCGCACCTCAACAAGGACTTCCTGTGGGTGACGCAGATCAAGCGCACGACGACCGGCGCGGGATGGGGCGGACAGGCCGCAGGCAACCGCGTCATCCAGTGGACAAAAAAGGGCGACCGGATCCTGATGCTGGACATCAACTACAGCAACATCGCGAATCCGAACGAGCCGATCGCGCAGGCGGTCGCGGACTCGAACAACCCGACCATCATCCGCGCGTTTCCGGTGGCGGCGTACAACGACCAGCAGGATCCGGTCATTGACGTGACGCAGTTGTTCACCACGGAGATTCCGGAGTTCTCCGTGCGTGGCCGCATTGGTGGCCGTGGCTTCGATGCCAACCGCACGTTCCTCGAGAAGGCCGTCTCGTTCCCGGAGAACGTGAACGTGGAAGTGCTGCAGACCTTCACCGGCGCCACGGATGCGGCACCGGCGGCGGGTCGTGGCCGCGGCGGCATGCAGGGTCCGAGCGCGACGGTGCTGACGCACTACAGCATGGTCAAGCTGCCGGAAACGCCGATGATGCCCCGGCTGTTCGACGAGCGCGTGGGCTACTTCACGCGCGCGGTGACCGACTATGGCACGGAAGAACATCGTGCCGAAGCCAAGCGGTTCATCACCCGGTGGCGGCTCGAGAAGAAGGACCCGAACGCGGCGATCTCCGAGCCGGTGAAGCCGATCGTCTACTACGTGGATCCGGCAACGCCCGCCAAGTGGGTGCCGTTCGTGAAGAAGGGCATCGAAGACTGGCAGCCGGCCTTTGAAGCGGCCGGTTTCCGCAACGCGATCATCGCGGCTGAAGCGCCGAAGAACGATCCGGATTGGAGCCCTGAAGATGCGCGGTACTCGGTGATCCGGTGGCTGCCGTCGACGACGGAGAACGCGTCAGGTCCGCACATTCACGACCCGCGCTCTGGTGAGATCATCGAGTCGGACATCCAGTATTACCACAACGTTCAGAACCTCGCGAAGAACTGGTACTTCGTGCAGGTGGGGCCGCTCGACCCGCGCGCGCAGAAGCTGCCGCTGCCTGATGCGCTCATGGGGGAACTCATGCGCTACGTCGTGGCGCACGAAGTCGGCCACACGCTCGGCTTCCAGCACAACATGAAGGCCAGCTCGGCCTACACGATTGAGCAGATCCGCGATCCGAAGTGGGTCAAGGAAATGGGCCACACGCCGACGCTGATGGACTACTCGCGCTTCAACTACGTCGCCCAGCCGGAAGACAAGATTGATCCCGCGGACCTGATCCCGAAGATTGGTCCGTACGACAAGTGGGCCACGATGTGGGGCTACAAGCCGATTCCCGGCGCGAAGACGCCGGAAGAAGAGAAGCCGACACTCGACCAGTGGGCGCGCGAACAGGACGAGAAGCCGTACCTCCGGTTCTCCACCGAAGGCCAGGGCGGCAGCGACCCGGGTGACCAGACGGAAGCCGTCGGTGACATCGACGCGGTTCGCGCGACGACGCTCGGCCTGCGTAACCTCGGCCGCGTCTCCGAGATGTTGTTGAGTGCCACGGGCACGCGCACCGGCGATCCGTGGACGGAACTCGAAGAGGTCTACGGCCGCATGGTCAGCCAGTGGACGACCGAGATGAACCACGTCACGCGTGTGATTGGCGCGCTGGATTCACAGCAGAAACACATCGGCCAGAACGGCGTGCGCTTTCAGATCGTGGCGCGGGCGCGTCAGCAGGAAGCCGTGAAGTTCCTCGTCGAGAACGCGTTGGCCACCCCGACCCTGATGGTGCGCCCGGAGATCCTCCGCCGCATCGAACCGTCGGGCATTGTCGAGCGCGTGCGCGGCGCACAACAGTCCGTGCTCAACAACCTCATCAACAACGCCAAGCTCGACCGCATGACCGAGCAGGTGGCGCTGGATGGGTCGGCGGCGTATTCGCCGGTGGAGTTCCTGACGGAACTGCGCACGGGTGTGTGGGGTGACATCGCACGGGGCGGCAACCTGGACATCTATCGCCGCAACCTGCAGCGCACCTACCTGTCCATCGTGGACACGCGCCTCAATGGCGCGACCGAACCGAGTGCCGAGGTGCGGTCGCTGCTCAAGGGCGAACTGCGCGCGATTGGCGAGATGGTGGACAACGCGCTTCGGTCAGGTGGCGCGCGCGACGAAGCGACCATGCGCCACATGCGCGACGTGATCGACGAAGTCGCGACGATCCTCGACCCGCGCGCGATGCGTGAACGCGCCGCGCCGGGTGCCGCAGCCGGCGGCCGCGGCGGCGGCGTCTCGAACCGGCGCTGACGCGCCGGTTCGACAGGTTCAGCGTTCAGGGTGCGGGGTGCCTGGTTCAGGCGCCCCGCACCCTGGGCATCTGTTCAGAGGATTCCCCCCACCAGCGCCTTCTGCTTCTCGACCAGGTCGGCGATCCCCTTGTCGGCCAGCGCCAGCAGCGCATCGAGCGACGCGCGATCAAACGGCTCTGATTCCGCCGTCCCCTGCACTTCAATGAACTTCCCGCGACCGGTCTTGACCACGTTCATGTCCACCTCGGCCTGTGAGTCTTCTTCGTAGGCGAGATCCAGCAGCGGCGTGGCCTGCACGATACCCACGCTGGTGGCCGCGACATAGTCGGTGATGGGGATCGTCCGAATGGCGCCCTGCTGCTTCAGTCTATCCAGCGCCAGCACCAGTGCCACGAAGCCCCCGGTGATGGACGCCGTGCGCGTCCCGCCATCCGCCTGAATCACGTCGCAATCGATCCAGATCGTGCGTTCGCCGAGTTCGCGCAGCGCGGTGACCGACCGGAGCGAGCGGCCGATGAGTCGCTGGATCTCCTGCGTGCGTCCGCCGACCTTGCCGGCCGATGCTTCACGCTGCGTCCGCGTCGAGGTGGCGCGCGGCAACATGCCGTATTCCGCGGTGACCCAGCCCTTGCCCGTGCCGCGCAGGAACGGCGGCACGCGGTCTTCGACCGAGGCGGTGCACATGACCCGCGTCTGGCCGGCTTCAATGAGCACGGATCCTTCCGCGTGAATCAGAACGTTGGGCGTCAGCGAGGTGGGACGCAGGGCATCAGGTGCGCGATCGAACAGTCGAGTCATCCGATCATTGTGCCGTACCGTGATGGCGGCCCCGGACGTTACTGCGCTATCCAGCGCGAGTCCCGCGCGAGCGGATGCCGGAGGTCGACGTGGCCGGCCAGCGTATCCACTTCGCGCCCGTCAATCAGGATCTGCACTCGGGTGACATCCGGGAGATTGATCGTCACGGCAGACACAATGGCGTACACCGTGAGGGCCTCGGCCAATGACCCGCCCGGGTGATTGGTGACGATGTCACCCGACAGATCGACAAACGCTTCCCCGCGGGCCGTAAGGTAGAGGCTCCGCACCTGCACGCCCTGCGGCACGGCGGAGACGCGGCCCGGCGGCGGGGCCGCCAGCTGCGCCTCCACGATGGCGCGTGCCTGCGCGCCCGGCGAGGGCGCGTACGGCACTTCACGATCCACGCCGTCCAGCGTGAGCCCGGACGCCGACACGTAGAACAAGGAGGCGTGAATGCGGCGTGCGTCCGTCGCCCCCGACACCTGAGACGCCTCGGTGCCGTCGACGCGCGATGCCGGCGTCGGACTGAGCAGGTCCGGCAGCCACAACGACAACAGCCAGATCGCCACCGCAACAACCGCCACGCTGATGCCGATGGTGCGCCAGGGCATCAGGGCCGGCCTCCGGACGGCCGGGGGATACCGGTTCTGATGTCGCCGACCGCCAGGCCGATGGCTTCGGCCAGCAGTGTGCGGTACGACTCTTCGCGCAACTGCCGCGCGTCATCGTCGTTTGTGAGCATGCCGAGTTCGATCAGGACGGCCGGCATGTTGGCGCCGACCAGTCCACGCCAGGGCCCCCGGACCGACGGCGCCGGCAACAGACCAACTCCCGCATCCACGAGACGCCGCGTCACGATGCCCGCGAGCGTCAGTGACTCCGCAGCACGAGGCAACTGCGCCAGGTGCCAGGGCACGATGTCGATGATCCGCGTGCCGCCACCAACCAGCGGGACCGAAGCGCCGGCGGCCGGCGTGAGATCCGGTGCGCCGTCGACCGTCGCGTACATCTCGGGGTCGAGACTCAACACCTGCGCGCCGCGCACACCGGCCAGCGGACTGGCGTTCGCGTGAAGACTGATGTAGAGGTCGGCCTTGTTGTTGTTGGCGACGGCCGCACGTCGATCGAGGTCGACACCGTTGTCGGCGTCGCGTGTGAGCAGCACACGGAGGCCATACCGGGACTCGAGCACACTCTTGAGCCGAAGCGCGACGGCGAGCGTGACGTCCTTTTCGACGACGCCGTCCGCGCCTCGCACGCCGGTATCGTCACCGCCATGTCCCGGGTCGATGACCACCGTGCGAAGTCCGGACTCCGGACGATCAAACGCGGCCGGCGGTGGAGGCGGTGTCGGCGGGGTGACGGCACCGGCTGTCGCCACAAGTTCGAGCACGATGGTGTCTCCCGACGTCGCCGCCTCGTGGCGCACCGTCGCGACCAGCGGCCCCAGTTCGACGATGAGTGAACTTTCGGCCACGCGCAAATCCCGAACAAAATCCGGGGACCCTGCCGCCAACGCCACCAGATCCAGCGCCGGCGCCTGCACGCGCACGGTGACCTGGCCGGCATCACGCGTGATCCTCGTGGGTGCTGCGGGAGAGAGCGACAGCGTCAGCCGCGCGCCCCCGGAGGTGCGCTCGAGCCGGGGTGTCACCGTGGGGACCACTGCGGGAGGAACCACGATGAGCCGGGCGTCGCGGCGAATGTCGGCACCGCGGCGCACCGTCCGCACCAGGTCCACGGGCACCAGCCAAGTGGATCCGCTGCGCGCGACCGGAGCCGCGAGTGAGACGAGTCGGCCGTTGATCGACGCGCTGGCTTGTCCAGACGTGATGATGATCCGATCCGAGCCGGCGGCGATCACCGCCCCGCCTGCGCGCGCATCGTCACGCACGGTGAGTCCGAAGAGTCGTGCTACGGCATCAAGAGTCACCATGTCGACCGTCCCGTTCGTTGCCTGTACGGGGAGTGACTCGACACCTGCCGTCGTGATCACGCGGTACGCGGGGCCGGCCTGTGCGAAGACCGACGCCGCGAGTACGGACACGAGAGCGAAAAGACGCAGTGCCAAGTGTCCATCATAGACGCATAATGCTCCGGGCATGCCCGTGCGAGGTCACGTGTGATCGAGTGGATTACCGGCGGACTGCTGCTGCTGACAGTGGCGTTGCTTGGTGTCACGCTGCGTCGCGGCGCCGCGTTGCGGCGTGCGGAAGAAGCGGCGCAGGCACAGGCGCGTCGCCTGGTCGCCGATCTCGATGCGCGCAAGGCGGCGGAGACCGCGCTGCGCCGCAGCGAAGCGGAGTTTCGCGCCATGGCCGATGCCTCCCCGGCCGGTGTCGCCATGCTCACACCGCGCGGCGATCTGCGCTACCTCAATGACACGGCGCTGCATCTGCTTGGCCTCTCACTCCAGCAGGCGCTCGGCAGTGGCTGGCTGTCGGCCGTGCATCCTGACGATCGTGAACGGATACGGGCGCTGCTCGATGAAGCGGTGAAGGCCGAACGGCCGTTCACGGGCGCCGGCCGGTTTCTGCATCTGGAGGGGCGCGTCTTCTGGTGGCGGATGCGCACCGCACCGGTGTGGTCCGGCCAGGAGTGCACCGGGCACGTGGCGGTCATCATTGATGAGACCGAGCAGCGCGCCGCCGAAGAGGCCCTGCGCGAGAGCGAGGAACGCTTCCGCCAACTGGCCGAGCACATTCCCGCGGTCGTGTATCTGGTGGATCCGCCGACGGGCAGCCTGTTGTTCATCAGCCCGGCGTACGAGCGAATCTGGGGGAGGACGCGCGCCTCGTTGTACGCCAATCCGTTTTCGTTCCTGGATTCGGTGCACGACGAGGACCGCGATCGCGTGCGCGCCTCGTACCGCGAGCGGCTGACGCGCCTGGACATCGAGTACCGAATCACCCGCCCCGACGGTGAGGTCGTCTGGATTGAAGATCTCCAGTTCCCGATTCGACGGGCGGACGGGCGCATCTATCTGGTGGCCGGGTTGGCGTTTGACGTCACGCGCCGGCAGCGGCTGGAGTCACAACTCATCGAGGCGCAGAAAATGGAAAGCCTCGGGCGCCTCGCGGGAGGCGTCGCCCACGACTTCAACAACCTGCTCACCGTGATCCTTTCCTACGCCGACCTGCTGCGGTCGGCGGCCCAGGACGCGCCGGCGCATCCGGCGGCCGACGAACTGGTCGCGGGTCTCACCGAGATTGAAAGCGCCGGCCAGCGCGCATCCTCGCTGACGCGTCAGTTGCTGACGTTTGCGCAGCGGCAGGTGATCGATCCGCGAGTCGTGGATCTCAATGACGCCGTGGCCAAGGCCGAAGCGTTTGTGCGGCATCTGGTCGGGCCCACCGTGGTCGTGGACGTGGTTGAACGTGCGACACGTCCGCTGGTGCGGCTGGACGCCAATCAGTTCGATCAGGTACTGCTCAACCTGTCGGCCAACGCCCGCGACGCCATGCCTGACGGCGGACGCCTGCTCATCGAGACGGCGGACGTGGTCGGGCCTGTGCAGGGCACTGATGTGCCGGCAGGGGAGTTCGTGGCCGTCACGGTCAGCGACACCGGCGCCGGCATTCCCGCCGACATCCGCGCCCAGGTGTTCGAGCCGTTTTTTACCACCAAACCCAAAGGCCAGGGTACAGGCCTCGGCTTGTCGACGTCGTACGGGATCGTCGCGCAGTTTGGCGGGCACATGGATCTCCGGTCGCAGGTCGGGCGCGGCACAAGCGTGACGTGTTATTTTCCTGTGGCCGACGTGGACGTGCCGCCGGTACTTGACGGCGCCGTCGCCCAGGCGTTTGGGTCCGGCACCGAGACGGTTCTGGTGGTCGAAGACGAACCGATGGTGCGCGACGTCGCGCGCGCGACACTGGAGCGGCAGGGATACCGTGTGCGCACGGCGACCAACGGTCTTGAAGGACTCGAGGTCGCGAGCGCACTTGGCGAGGAACTCGCCATTGTGGTCACCGACATCGTCATGCCTCAGATGGGCGGTTGGGAGATGGCGGAACGGCTTCGCGAACAGCGTCCCGGCATGAAAATCCTGTTCACCTCTGGATACAACGAGGAGATTGCCAATGCCGGCGGACGCGTTGAGCAGGACATCGATTTTTTGCCCAAGCCCTACCTGCCCACCGTGCTCACCCAACGCGTGCGGCAGGTCCTCGATCGTTAGCGCGCGCTGGTATCCTCTAGCGGCGTGATTGATCAGGACCTCTCGGCCGTGACGCGGATGGCGCGTGGAGACGGCCAGGCGTTGGCCGAGCTCTACGATCGGCATGGCCGGTCGGTGTATGCCCTTGGCGTGCGCATCCTCGGTGATGCGTCGGAGGCCGAAGACCTCACCCAGGACGTGTTTACGCTGGCGTGGAAAAACGCCGCCCGGTACGACCCGGCGCGTGGGGCCGTGGCGGCCTGGCTCCTGGTCACCGCCCGCACACGCGCGATTGATCGCCTGAGGGCCCGCAAATCCAGGCCCGCAGGGCCGGGTGGTGACGATGGCACACGGCTGGCCGCCATCCCGGACGCCACGCCATCCGTAGATGTGATCGTGGCAGCCTCCCAACAGGCCACCGCCGTGCGACACGCGATGCAGTCCCTGCCGGCAGAGCAGCGGGATGCGCTGGAACTGGCATATTTCCAGGGTCTCAGCCATTCTGAAATTGCCGATAAGACCGGGATCCCGCTTGGGACCATCAAGACACGGATCCGCACCGGTCTGCTGCGCCTGCGCGAGGTGATGGCACCGGCCGTCACGACGGAAGGAGGGCTGCGCGGATGACACATCAGGACGTCGCTGACCTCGCTCCCGAATTTGTCCTGGGCACGCTCGACGAGGTGTCCCAGGCGAGGGTGACGACCCACTTGTCGGCGTGTCCGCAGTGCCGCGCTGAAGTGGCCGCCGTGTCCCAGACGTTTGACGCGATCGGGCGCAGCGTGGATGAGGCCGTCCCGCCGGCAGGTCTGCGCGACCGCATCGTGCGCATCAGTGCAGAGCGCCCCCAGGCCCCCGTGGCGGCAACTCCCGCCCCGTCGCGCTCCGCGCGTGGTGTCGACGTGTGGCTGCGGCTGGCCGCCGCCATCATCGTGGCGGTGGCACTGTGGCAGTGGAATGCGGCGCGGCAGGAGGTCGCGACACTGCAGGCGCGTGTGGCTGCGTTGCAGGTGGACGCGCAGGAGCTGCTGGTGGCACGGGCGTCGCTGGCGCAGTTGGAGGCCCAGGTGCGCACGATGACGCATCAGGCGCAGGTGCTCCGGGCGTCCGACATGTTGTCGTACACACTGGACGCCCACGATCCGGCGCGCGGCGCGCATGCGCGTGCATACGTCAGCCACAAGGACGGCATGGTGTTCACGGCGGACGGACTCCCGCCCCTGCCGTCAGGGAAGGTGTATCAGCTCTGGATCATCGTGGACGCCAAACCGATCAGTGTCGGCGTCTTCACGCCTGATGCCACGGGCAATGTCTACGCCGTCATGGACACACCGCCCATCTCGGTGATGCCGACCCGAGTGGCGGTCACACTCGAGCCGGCCGGTGGCCTTCCGCAGCCAAGCGGGACGGTGTACCTGGACGGCGCACTCTAGTCGGGAGCGGCTCTTCCCGAAACAGCTGCTGTGTGTGGCGGATCGCCGCGGTGGCGAAGGTCAGCACCAGGAGGGCGATCGCGGCAAGGCCGATCGGATCCAGGAGTCCCGCACGCGGCCCCATGACGTAGGCGCCGGCGTTGATCGCGATCAGCAGCAGGCGGAGCTCCGTGCCACCGATGCCGCCGGCGCTCATGGTGAATCGCCCGACGCAGTAGGTGGCGAGATACGTCTCGATCGCGACAAGAAAATATGCGGCGGCGAGTCCGCACGCCACCAGCGGTGACATGAGGCCGGACCATCCCAGGCCCGCGAGCAGTGCTCCGGCTCCGGCGGCATCCACGACGTGATCGACATAAAAGCCGTACCGCGGACGTGGCTGTTGCCGCACGCGGGCGAGGGTGCCGTCGAGGCTGTCGCCGAACCAGTTCACGACGAGCAGGAGACTGACGATCCACAACGCCGCCGGCATCGTGGCGGACGTGGCATACGCCACGCCTCCGAGCACCATGGCCGTCGCAGCCAGCAGCGTCAGGTGGTCCGAGGACACCCAGGACGGCAGTCGGGGCGCCATCCACAGCAGCGCGCGCCGTTCAATCGCCACGGTGAACCCTCGCATGTCGCGGACCGATTCTCGAAATGTGGTGGTGTCTGACATCACGCATACCCTCCTGCTCAGGTATGCGCAGAGGCGCGTCAGAAGGGCTCAGGGCATTTGCCGCGCGGCCGCGCGTGTGGTCGCCGGCTCGATGATCGCGAAGGCGATGAGCACGATGATCGCCGAGCCCAGAAACAGGCCGGACAGATCCGGCTGCGTTTCGAGGTGACGGGCCCCGCTCAGCAGCAGCGCCGCGCCGAAGACAAAATCACCCAGGCGTGTCCAGACCCACGCCGCCCGCCGCTGGGTTTGCCACTCTTCCGGGTAAAACCGCGAGGTGAACCAGAGGTGCAGGCGCAGGGTGTTGGCCGTGAGCGCTCCGGCCAGCCCGGCCAGGAACAACCACTGCGTGACATGACCTGGCGTGTAGTCGCGCGCGATCCAGAGGAAGTACAACGCGACGCCGTAGCCGATGCTCGTGATGAGCTGGTGAAACTGCCACCACCAGAGTGGCGACATGGCCTTTGCCGGTGGCGCCACGGTGCCAACCGGCGCCGAGCCGGCGGCCGGCAACGAGACGGCCACACGCGCGAGGGCCTCGACCAGGGCTCGTGTCGTGGGATACCGCTCTTCGGCTGACGCGGCCAGGCAGCGCGCGATCACGGCGTCCAGACCCGCCAGTTGGGGATTGGTCGCATCGAGTGGAATCCGTGGCCCGCCGTGGCCGAACGGGTGCTCACCGGTCGCCAGCTCATGCAGCAGGATGCCGAACGCGTATTGATCGGCCCGCACGTCGACCGGTCCACCCGTGAGTTGCTCGGGCGCCATGTACGCCGGCGTACCACCTGCCGCGTCGTCGTGATCACCAAACCCCGCGATGCCGAAGTCGATGATCTTCACGCGGCCATCCGGTGTCCGCATGACGTTTTCGGGTTTGAGGTCGCGATGCACGATGCCGCGATCGTGAGCGGCGGCCAGCGCGTCGGCGAGGTCCTGCGCGGTGCGGAGCAGCGCCGACACCGGCACCGGGCCGTGGCGCAGTTCTTCGCGCAGGCTGTTGCCGCGGACGAACTCGGAGGAGAGGTACAACTGTCCGTCGATCTCCTCGAGCGCGTAGATCACCGCCACCCCAGGGTGGGACAGCGCTGCGGCCGCGCGCGCTTCATGACGCAGCCGCTCCCGCCTCGCTGGATCATGTGTCCACTCAGACGGGATGGCCTTGAGGGCCACGGTGCGGCCCAGGCGTGTGTCTTCGGCGAGAAACACCACACCCATGCCGCCCTGGCCGGCATCGCGAAGCAGGCGATAGGGGCCGACCATCTGTCCTTCGACCGACAGATCCACGGCGGGCACGTCAAGCCAGTCACCGGCGCGTTCGTGGAAGGCCAGCAACGAGCGGACTTCGGCTTCCAGCGCCTCGTGTCCGGCAGTCTCGCGCTCGATGTACTCGTCGCGTGTGTCTTCCGGATGTTCAAGCGCGGCGTGGAAGATGCGTGTGACCGCCTGCCAGTCCTCGGGGGACATCGCGTTCATCGCTGTGGCTCCTCGCCGCAGATCCTGCGCAGCAGCCACACGCGAGCAACGGCCCAGTCGCGTTTGACCGTGGCGGGAGAGATGCCCAGCACATCGGCGGTTTCTTCAACCGTCAGCCCGGCAAAAAACCGAAGCTCCACGACCCGCGCCTGCTGCGGGTCCAACTGCTGCAGCCCGGAGAGCGCATCGTCGAGCGCGAGGAGGTCCACCGAACGCGGCATGTCCGGGGAGGCCGCCAATTGCGGGTCCAGGGTGACGCGCACCTGATCACCGCCGCGTTTGTCGGCGTGCCGCGCGCGAGCGCGTTCGACGAGCAGCCGGCGCATCGAGATGGCGGCGATCGCCAGGAAGTGCGAGCGGTCGTTCCACGTGCCTTGCGGCGCGTGCGCCAGGCGCAGCCACGCGTCATGCACCAGCTCCGTGGCCTGCACGCTGCGCGCGCGTTCGCGACGCAGGTATCCCGCGGCCAGACGGCGGAGCTCCAGATAGACCTCGTCGATGAGTGGCGCTGAGGGAATGGGCGGTGTCGTCACGATGTCAGCGAGAGCGATAACTCCGCGCCAGCTCGGCAATCAGGCTGGCCTTCCACACGATTCCGAGTTGCAGCGACGTGTCGGCCTGACCGGGAATCTCGGATCGGATGACCGGCATCGCGGAAAACACACCGAGCAACCGAATCACGCCACGGCCGGTCGTCATGACGCCACGATCGTCTTCATACACGCCGTTGGCAATGGCCAGCACCGGAGAGCCGGACATCCCGGGAAACGCCGATACGTCCACCAGGAACGAGGGCTTGCCCTGGAAGTCCACGTTCGGTTCACTCGCGACGTTTCCCGTTTTCCAGACCGGCAGCTTGTTCACGTTGTCGGAGAAGCCATACGGATACCCCAGCAGCGTTGCGGGTGACGTCGGCCGGATCGTGATCCGTCCACGTGTGTGCTCCTCCCAGAACACGAACATCTCGACGCCTTCATACACCGCCGGCGGCAGCGGCAGCAGCACGAGATCCGCATCGGGCACTTCTTCGCTCTGGATCCACAGCGGTGATCCCGCCATCGAGTACAGCGGCAGCGCGACCTGTTTGACCTGCGAGGGGTCCTGCTTGCTCGTGTGGATGTAGAAGACGACACGATCGCCCTTGGAGGGCAGGCCCGTGTTGGGAGAGTTGCCCGTCACGACGTGGTAGTTGGTGACGAGAAACACCGTGTCGATGACGCCGCTCGTATTGGCGATGCCGTAAAAGAACCCGGTGCCCTGCGACACCTGCCGCGTCCCCTGAATGAGGTAGACGGGCGTGGTCATGAGCGACGGCGCTTCCACCGTGACCTGCGCGATGGCCGGTGTGACCGGAAACAGACAGATGAGTGCAAGCAGGACTTGCGCTCTGAACGCGTGCTGCGTCATGCACTCAAAGAATACCAAGCTGTTACATGCGGATTGGAAAAAAGCCGGCTCGGTCGACGCGTCAGGGAGAGTAAACTGTGTGGTTCACGGATTCCCTATGCATCCTGACAAGACCAACCTGTTCTCCGCTTCCTTCTCCCCAGTTAGACGCCCCATCATCCCCGCGGTTGTGATCGCCCTGGCGGCCGTGGCCTGTGGTGGTGGCCAGCCCGAGGGCGCAGCGCCGCCCGGTGGCGCGCCTGCCGGCGGCGGGGCGCCGATGGGCATGCCGGTCGAGATGATGACCCTGGAAGCGACGCCGATCGAACAGGCGAGTGAGTACGTCGGCACGGTCAAGTCGCGCCGGTCAACCACGATCCAGCCGCAGGTCGAAGGCTTCATCCGCCGGCTTGCGGTCACGTCGGGACAGCGCGTGTCAGTCGGCACCGTACTCGCCGAGATCGACAGCGCGCCTCAGCAGGCGGCGATTGCTGCCGTTGAGTCGACGCGCGCGGCGCGTCAGGCCGACGTCACGTTTGCGAAGCAACAGGCCGATCGCACGCGTGCGCTGCTCAAGATAGGCGCCGTCTCGGTGCAGGAACTCGAACGTGCGGAAGCGACGCTCGCGGCCGCCGAGGCGCAGTTGAAGGCCATCGACGAACAGATTCGCCAGGCCAACCTTGAACTCGGCTACTACAAGGTCACCTCGCCGGTGGCCGGGGTCGTGGGTGACGTGCCGGTGCGTGTGGGTGACCGCGTCACGCGCGGCACGGTGTTGACGACGATCGACGACAACACGGGACTCGAGGCGTACATCAATGTTCCGGTGCAGGACGCCGGCCGGCTCAAGCCGGGCCTCACGGTGAAGATCCTCGGCGAGGATGGGACTGCACTCGCCACCGAGAAGATCTTCTTCGTGGCAGCCAACGTCGACGCCACACAGACCGTGCTGGCCAAAGCTGCGCTGGGATCGGACGCGTCGAAGTTCCGCGCCAATCAGTTCATCCGTGCGCGCATTGTGTGGTCGGAAGCGCCGGGCCTCAAGATTCCCCTCGTGGCGGTCACACGTGTCGGCGGCCAGTTTTTTGCGTACGTCGCCGAGCCCGGCCAGGGCGGAGGCCTGGTGGCGCGGATGCGGCCAGTCTCGCTGGGCGGTGTCGTCGGCAATGACTACATCGTGGAAAGTGGCCTCCAGGCTGGTGACCGGGTCATCGTTGGCGGCATTCAGAAGATCGGCGATGGCGCGCCGGTGATGGCGGCGCCCCCGTCGGCGCCTGCGGCAGGCGGAGGCCGGTAGTGTTCAGCCAGCTCTTCATCAAGCGGCCGATCCTTGCGACGGTCTGCTCGCTGATCATCATGCTCGCGGGTGCGGTGGCGATTCCCTCGCTGCCCATCGCGCGGTATCCGGAACTCACGCCGCCGTCGGTGGCGGTGTCGGCGTTTTACACGGGTGCCAACGCGCAAGCCGTTGAAAGTGCCGTCACCACGCCGCTCGAGCAGGTCATCAACGGCGTCGAGGGCATGTTGTACATGACCTCGTCGAGCACCAACACGGGGTTTGCCTCGATCAACGTCGTCTTCGAGATCGGGCGCGACCCCGATCTGGCCGCGGTGGACGTGCAGAACCGCGTCAACCAGGCGCTGGGCCGCATGCCGGCCGACGTGCGGACCAACGGCATCTCGGTGACGAAGAACTCCGCAGGCTTCCTTGGCGCCTACGGCTTCTTCTCCGCCGACAACCGCTACGACTCGTTGTTCATCAGCAACTACCTCGACCGGTACGTGCGTGATGCCATCAAACGTGTGCCGGGCGTCGGCAACGTGATCATCTTTGGCGAACGCAAGTTCGCCATGCGGTTGTGGCTGGACCCCGACAAACTCGCCGGGCGCGGCATCACCGCCAGTGATGTCGTTGCGGCGCTGCGCGAACAAAATGTGCAGGTGGCTGCCGGCTCGATCGGTGATGCGCCGGCGGCACCGGACCAGCAGTACCAGATCAGCGTGCGTGTGGCGGGCCGGCTGATTGAAGCCGCCGAGTTCGAGGACGTCATCGTCAAGGCCGGACAGGGCGGAGCGCTCGTGCGTGTGCGCGACATCGGCCGCGTGGAACTGGGCGCGGAAAGTTACTCGTCCGTCCTGCGCTTCGGCGGATTTGAAGCGTCCGGCATGGGCATCCAGCTGCTTCCCTCGGCCAACGCGATCGAAACGTTCAAGGGCGTGCAGGAAACCATGGCCCGGCTCGAGCGGAACTTTCCGCCGGGCCTGGAAGCGCGACTGGCCTTCGACAACGTCGGCGTCGTCGAAGAGTCGATCCAGGAAGTGCTCAAGACGCTGCTCGAGGCCATCGTGCTCGTCGTGCTCGTGTTGTTCCTGTTCCTGCAGAACTGGCGCAGCACCCTCATTCCGGCGCTGACAATTCCCGTGTCGCTGGTCGGCACGTTTGCGTTCATCCGCCTGTTCGACTTCTCGATCAACACGCTCACGCTCTTCGGCATCGTGCTCGCGACCGGCACCGTCGTCGACGATGCGATCGTGGTCATCGAGAACATCGAGCGGCACATGCGCGAGTACGGCAAGAACGCGTATCGCGCCGCCGTGGATGCGATGCGCGAAGTGTTCTCCGCGGTCATCGTCATTGGCATCGTGCTCGTGGCCGTGTTCGTGCCGGTGGCGTTTTTTCCCGGCACCACGGGCCGCATGTACCAGCAGTTCTCGCTGACGATTGCCTTCGCTGTGGTGTTGTCGGTGTTTAACGCCGTGACGCTGACGCCGGCCTTGTCGGCGCTGTTGCTGGACAAGGAAAGCCACGGGCATGGGTGGTTTTTCACCTTCGTCAACAGGGTGATTGACGGCGGCACGTCGTTTTATGTGCGGGCGGTACGTTTTACGTTGAGCTGGAAGTTTGCGTTCATGCTCATCTTTGCTGGCGCGATGTATGCCACCTGGTGGGTGTACCAGGCCGTGCCGGGATCCTTCGTGCCGGAAGAAGACGAAGGCTACTTCATCACCATCGTGCAGGCACCGGCCGGGTCGTCGCTCGAGTACACGACGAACATCATGAAGCAGGCCGAGGCGGTGTATCAGCAAACGCCGGAGATCCTGGCGGTGTTCTCGGTTGCCGGCTTCAGCTTCAGCGGGTCGGCGCCGAACCAGGGCCTCATGTTCGCGCGGCTTGCGCCATTTGAGGAACGCACCAGCGAAGACCAGTCGCTGCAGGCGGTGCTCGGACGGCTGCGTGGGCGGCTGTTTGCGATTCCCGGCGCGCTGGTCATCCCGGTGGCGCCGCCCTCGATTCAGGGGCTGTCGGCGTTTGGCGGCTTCCAGTACGAGTTGCTCGATCGCCCCAACGGCGAGATCAGCGAACTGGCGGCATTGGCGCAGCAGGTGATGGCTCGGGGGAACTCGTCAGGGAAGGTGACCAACCTCTTCTCGAGTTTCACGGCCAACGATCCGCAGTTCATCGTGGAAGTGGATCGCGACAAGGCGCGTGCGCTTGGCCTCCCGCTGCGCGAAGTCAATGACGCGCTGCAGATCCTGCTGGGGTCGACGTACGTGAACGACTTCGACTTCAACAACCGCGCGTATCGCGTGTACGTGCAGGCGGACCAGGCCTACCGCGCCTCGCCCGAACAGCTGCGACGGTATTACGCGCGCGCGGCGGACGGGACCATGGTGCCCCTCGACACCGTCATCTCGATCTCGGAGACGACGGCGCCGGCGGTCATCAGTCACTTCAATCTGTTCCGGTCAACGGAGATTACCGGATCGGCCATGCCCGGGGTGTCGTCCGGTCAGGCGCTGCAGGCCATGGAGCAGATTTCCGAGGAAGTGCTGCCGCCCGGCTACGACTTCGCGTGGGCGGGGCAGTCACTGGAAGAAATCAAGGCCGGCTCGCAGGCCATCTACATCTTCGGTCTGAGCCTCTTCCTCGTGTATCTCGTGCTGGCGGCGCAGTACGAAAGTTGGGTGCTGCCGCTCATCATCCTGATGGCGGTGCCGCTTGCCGTGCTGGGCGCGCTCAGCGCGCAGATGCTGCGAGGATTTGCCAACGACGTGTTCTGCCAGGTCGGTCTGGTGATGCTCATCGGACTGGCGGCGAAGAACTCGATTCTGATCGTCGAGTTTGCCGAGCAGCTGCGCGAGCAGGGGCGTTCGATCATCGATTCGGCCGTTGAAGCGGCGCGTATCCGTCTGCGGCCGATTCTGATGACGTCGCTGACGTTCATCCTTGGTGTGTTGCCGCTGGCGATGGCCACCGGGGCCGGCGCCGGGGCGCGCAACTCGGTCGGTACCGCGGTCGTCGGCGGCATGGTGGCGTCCACGTTCCTGTCGGTCATCTTCATTCCGGTGTTGTATGTCGTCATTCGAACCCTGGCGCCGGGCAAGGTACGTCATCAGGACGAGGACGGCAGCGCGGGCACGCCGGCCGAGGGAGGCGCCCATGCGTAATCGCATTCTCATCGTCGTGGGCGCGTTGCTGCTGGCCGGCAGTGCGCCGGCATTCGCGCAGCGGCCCGTCCGGGTTGTGGAGTTCGAGCAGGCAGTGGCAGGCGCCGTGCAGGCCAATCGCGGTGTCGCCCAAGCGGCCACGGCGATTGGACGCGCTGAAGTGTTGTTGCAGCAGGCGCGGGCCGCGACGTTGCCGGTGGTGTCGGCGACCGTGTCGAGTTCGACCGTTGACCGCGAGGTAGCGTTTGACGGCCGCGTGACGCAGCCACAGACGCAGGTCACGTTCAGCGGCACCGGTAGCTGGAACGTGTTGGCGCCCGCGCGCTGGGCCGCCGTCAACCAGGCGCGCGACCAGCGCATGGTGGCGGAAGCGTCGGTGGTCGAGGCGCGCCGGCAGGTGGCGATTGCGGCCGCGCAGGCGTACCTGGCGATCATTGCGCAGCGCCGCCAGGTGGAAGTGACGCAACGCGCGGTTGAGGCGTCACGCGCGCACCTGGACTACGCCAACAAACGTCGCGAGGGCGGACTCGGCAGCCGGCTGAACGAGTTGCGCGCGCAGCAGTCGGTGTCGACCGACGAGGTGCGGCTCGAAAACGCGCGCCTGGCGTTGCTGCGGGCGCAGGAAGCATTGGGCGTCATCATGGCGGAACCCGGGCCGGTTGATGCCGGCAGCGAACCCGCGCTCGCGTTGCCGCCCGGTGCCGACACCGACGAGGCCATCGCGGCCGCGTTGACCGAGCGGCCCGATGTCGTGTTCAACCGTGCGGTGAAGGCCGCCGCCGAACGTGTTTTTGCCGACAGTGTGCGCGACATCATGCCGACGGGCACCGTCTCGCTGACGCCGCAGTACGTCACGCCGTCGGGCGCGTTTCAGCGATCGCGATCGTGGAGACTGACATTGTCTGTCACGCAACCGATCTTTGAGGGCGGCCAGCGTGCCGCGGCCAAGCAGCAACGGTCCCTGGCGGTGACGCAGGCGCAGTTGACGCTCGAGACGATCGAGATCCAGCTGCGTGCCGACGTCCGACTCGCGCGGGCAGCGGTCGACAGCTACACGCGCGCGCTGGAACGGGCACGTGCGGCAGCGGCGCAGGCCGGCGAAGTCCTCTCAATCACCACGGGCGCGTTCGAACTCGGCGCCACCACCAACCTCGAGGTCATCGACGCGCAGCGACAGGCCCGTGACGCCGAGTCTGCCGCCGTCATTGCCGAAGACAACCTCCGCCGCGCACGCCTCGACCTGCTGGTGGCGCTCGGGAGATTCGCGGGGTAGGCGAGATCCAATCACCATGGGGACGTTCCACGCCTCCATGGTGAGTTCTTCACTCCGGTTCAGCGGCTGAGCGATATGCGGCTTGCACTCGTTCTGTTGGCTGTGCTAACTTTTCAGCACACCCTATGACCCACCCCTTGTCGCTGTCGTTGTCCCGGCGCGAACGCCAGATCATGGACGTCCTGCATCGCCTGCAGAGGGCCACCGCGGCACAGGTGCAGGAAGAGATGCCGGATCCCCCCAGTTACTCTGCGGTCCGCGCCCATTTGCGCATCCTCGAAGAGAAGGGCCACATCGTCCACCTCAGTGACGGGCCGCGGTATGTGTATGAGCCGACCGTGCCGCGTGAGACGGAGCGTGTCTCCGCGGTGAAACATCTGGTGCGCACCTTCTTCGACGGGTCGACCGAGGCGGCGATGGTGGCGCTGCTGGATGCGTCGGAGCAGAAGCTGTCGAGCAAACAACGCGAGGAACTGTTGAAGCGCATTGCCGATGCGCGGAAGGCGGGGCGGTGATGCTGGATCTGACGCTGAAGGTCACGGTGCTGCTGGCGCTTGGATGGGGTGTGACGCGGCTGATGCGCCGCGCGTCAGCGGCGTCGCGGCATGCGGTGTGGGCCGCGGTCTGTGTGGCGGCGATCGTCCTGCCGGTCGCGCTGCTGGTGACGCCGTCGCTGCCGGTGACGTGGTGGCCCGACTGGATGGGCACCACCACGCGGGCGCTGCCCGAGGCCACGCGGCAGGTCGTCGACGCGTCTGCGGTTGTCGCGTCGGGCGCCGCGCAGAGCGAAAACGCCCCGGGATGGGTGACGTTGTGGGTCGCTGCCGCGGCGCTGTGGGTCCTCGGGAGCGTCGTTGCTGCGTTGCGAATCGCTGGTGGCTACCGCAGAGTCTCCAGGCTGGCGCAGCGCGCGGTGCCCATGCAGGACGCACGCGTACGTGGCCGTGCGTCTGTGATTGTGGGCTGGCTCGGTGTGCCGCACGTGAGGCTGATGGACACCGGCGTCGAATCGATGCCTGCGGTGTGTGGAGTGCGGACGCCGATGGTCCTGCTGCCGTCATCGGCGGCGTTGTGGTCCGACGAGCGGCTCGACAGTGTACTCGTGCATGAGTGTGCGCACGTGCAGCGGCGAGACGCGATGTGGCTGTGTCTCGCACAAGCCGCGCTGACAGTCTGGTGGTGGCATCCGCTGATGTGGCTGGCCGTGCGCGAGATGCGTGTGGAGCGTGAACACGCCAGTGACGATGTGGTGCTGGCGTTTGGCGCGCGCGCGTCGGACTATGCGAACGACCTGGTAGAGATGGTGGAAGAGTGTGACACGGCGTCCATCGACGCCGCAGCCGCGGTCGCGATGGCGCGCCGCACGCAACTGGAGGGACGAGTGATGGCAATTCTGAATCCGGACGTGAATCGGAATGGGCGGACACGGCTGGCCACAGCTGTCGCTGTCGCGCTGGTCGTCGGTATGGCACCGCTCGCGGCACTGCGGGCCGGCGCTGCAGACACAACGGTGACGCCGAGTGCGCCCCAGGATCCGGTCCGGGTCGGCAGCGGCATCCGCGAGCCGATCAAGATCAAACACGTCGCGCCCAAATACCCACAGGAGGCGCTGGAGTCCAAGGTCCAGGGCATCGTCATCATCGAGGCGCTCATCAGCGCCAATGGCGATGTCGTCGACACCAAGGTCATTCGGCCCGTCGCGCTGCTCTCGGAAGCAGCCGAGGAAGCCGTGCGACAGTGGCGCTACCTTCCGACCGAGCTCAACGGACAGCGTGTGCCGGTCATCATCACGGTGACGGTGTCCTTCCGCCTCGATCCCGACGGCACGCCCCTGCCCGAGCCGCTCCCGGTCAAGCCTGCTGAAGACACCACCGGCGACTCGCCCCTGGCCACGCGTGAAATGACCTGGAACCCCGGTGATCCGCCGGTGCGCATCGGTGGTCAGATCAAGGAGCCGCGCAAGGTCAAGAATGTGGCGCCGGTGTACCCCGCCGAGGCCCAGTCAGCCAACGTGCAGGGCATTGTCATCCTCGAAATCCACATCGACCAGGACGGCCGGGTGACAGACGCCCGCATCGTCCGTCCGGTGGCTTTGCTCGATCAGGCGGCGCTTGACGCGGTACTCCAATGGGAGTTTGAACCGACCCTGCTCAATGGCCAGCCGGTTCCAGTCATCATGACCGTGACGGTGAATTTCACCCTGAAGTAGAACCTTTTCAGGGTTCCGGTGTCTTATGAACGTGGGGAGACACTGGATGAAGACACTGAGTGCCGCACTGGCTGCGGTTGTGGTGTCCTTCTCGGCTCTCGGAGCCCAGAACGCCACGACCGCAGCGTCCGCCGCCATCAGCGGCGTCGTGCGCGATGCGCGTACCGGCCGACCAGTCCCTGGGGCCATCGTCCTCCTCAGGCATCCGGGAGGCACCGCACCTCTGGCGACAATCACCCGCCATGTCACCGACAGCCAGGGACGGTATCTGTTTCAGCAATTACCCGCGGCCCAGGGATATACCGTTCGCGCGACCAAGCCGGGCTACATCGAAGGTGCGTACGGACAACAGGCCATGTTCGGTCCCGACGGACGCATCACACTGGGCGAAGCCGCGTGGTTCTCGCGCGGTGACATTCCGCTGTGGCCCTCAGGGGCCATCAGCGGGCGCATCGCCGACGAGCGCAACGAGCCCGTGGTCGGCGCGCACGTGCGCCTGGTCGCGAGGGTGGTGTTGGGCGGCGTGTCGCAGTGGATCGGCAGCGCGGCCGCCAGGACAGATGATCGGGGCGAATACCGCTTTGCGGGCCTGGTGCCGGGCATCTACTCGGTGCTGGTGCCATCGGCCACGGCTACAGCCCCGGCCGAGGCGCAGGGCCTGTATGGAAACTCGGCGACGGATGGGGCAACGGGCATCCTTACCATGCCCGTCCCCGCCCGCACCGACGCCGCACTGGCGCCGGTTGAAGGGTTCCGCGCCGTCATTGGTAACGAGGTGGTCCCGCCGCCTGATGCCGACGGTCGTCCCCGCGTGTATCCCACAACGTTGTATCCAGGTGTGACTGATGTCGCCGCCGGTGGTGAGGTCCCACTGGTTCTGGGGGACCATCGCGTTGGTGTCGACGTGGTCCTGCAGCCGACGACCACAGTCAACGTGTTCGGCCGGGTGAGCGGCAGGCCTACGGATATCTCAGGGCTCGTGTTGCGACTCCTCCTTCCGGGACTCGACGGGCTCGCCACAGGCGGTGAAGTGTCGACGGCGGTGGTGGCGGCCGACGGCACGTTTGCCTTCTTGCGTGTCCCGCCTGGCCGCTATGTGCTCGATGCGCCCGCCGGGCTGTTCGAATACACCCTCCAGAGCGGGGGTGAGAGCGACAGTCCCGTTGCGCCAGTCGGGCTCCGAATTGGTGGTGCCAGTTCCGGCAGCCTCGACAGTGGGCCGCCGGGTGTGGGCTATCGTCGAATGGGGACAACACGGCGCAGTGCGACGTGGGCGAGAATGCCGCTCGTTGTCGGCGGCACCGACATCCGCGATCTGACAGTCACACTCCAGGACGCACTCACCATCGTTGGCCGCATCGAGTACGTGCAGACGACGAAAGCGACGGTGGAGTCGGTCCCGATGGGCGGCGTGGCCGTGGGAGGAACGTCGACCTCCACCACACTCTTCACGCCGGTTCGCCCATCAAGTCAGCCCACGATTGCCCTGGAACCCGCTGACGCCGGCGCAGCGCTGGGCTCGCCGCGGTCGATTCGTCCTCGTGCCGATGACCCGGATGCCGATCAAGATGTGTTCACCATCGAAGCCGTCATTCCCGGCGAGTACGTCTTCACGTCGCCCAGGACGACACAGCCATACATGCTGCATTCAGTCACGTTGGACGGGATGGACGTCACCGATCGACCCGTTGACTTGTCCAAGTGGACGTCATCGTCGACGCTGGTGGTCACGTTTACCGACCAGCTGCCTGAGCTGACGGTTGAGGTGCAGGCGCAGCCGGATGTGACGCTCCGCGGCGCAGTCGTGATCTTCCCTGCGGATTCCCGCACGTGGCGCCGGTTCGGGCTGACGCCCGCGCGCATGCAGGCCGCGATGCTGTCCGGCGAACCGTCGGTGGCGGTGCCCGCGGTGCCTGCCGGCGAGTACCTGATGGCCGCCGTGGATGCGCTGCCGTCTTCGGCCTGGCAGGATCCCGCGTTCTTAACGAAGGTGGCCCCGCTGGCCACACCGGTTACGGTAGCGTGGGGACAGGCACAGCGGGTCACGCTGAAACAGGTGACGGTGCGATGACTCGCTGGATGCACCGCGCGTGTCTCGCGATCCTGCTCGTGCTGACCGGAGCGGTTGCTCACTCGCAGAGAGGCGAGCAGTCGGCCACCATCGCGGGGAAGCTGACAACGGTGTCCGAGCCGACGACGCCAATCCGACGCGCGATTGTCACGCTCTCAGGAGATGGCATTCGTAACGGCCGGTCGACGGTGTCTGACGATGAGGGGCGGTTCGAGTTTGGTGGTGTGCCACCAGGACGGTATCTCGTCACCGCGACCAAGCCGGCGCATCTCCCGGCTGCGTGGGGCGCATCGTCACCTGGGCGATCCGGCGTTCCGGTCAGCGTGGCGGCGGGTGAGCGCCGGGACGATCTGGTGTTGTCGATGGCTCGGGCCGGAGTGGTCGGCGGAACGATCAGGACCGCAGACGACGAGCCGTTGCCCGGGGTGGAGGTCTGGACGTATCGTGTGCCTGAACCGGGACGACTGATCGCACTCGTGCCGTCCAGGCGCGCGATCACCGACGACCAGGGGCGCTACCGCATCTTTGACCTGACGCCGGGGCGGTATGTCGTTGCCGCGCGCGCACATCCTCGGCTTTCCGGCGCCAGTGACGCGGCGTTGTGGTCAGACGCACAGGTTGATCGCGCGCTGCAACAACTCACTCAGCGCGCGGGCGGCGTGCCCGCACCGCCAGTCTCGCGGCCGCTCGATACCGGCGATTCCGCCGAGCCGCAGGCGATCGTGGGATGGGCTCCTGTGTTCTTCCCTGGTGTGTCGTCGGCGCAGCAGGCGATGGAGTTGCGGATTGGTCCTGGCGACGAGCGACTCGGCCTGGACTTTGCGGTATCGATGAGCCGGCTCGTGCGCA
The DNA here is from genome assembly GCA_045862915.1 of Acidimicrobiia bacterium. Lineage (GTDB taxonomy): Bacteria > Acidobacteriota > Vicinamibacteria > Vicinamibacterales > SCN-69-37 > SYFT01. Next base: position 40,356 of record BTVE01000006.1, on the reverse strand, counting down.
TTCGAGGCGTGTTGACCGGCGATCAGGCGCTGCTGTCGTCAGTACGTCTGTTCTTCAACGCGACGGGACGACGACTGGAGCCGTTGGCGGGAATCACGCCACGTTCCACGTCGCGGGTGACGCCCTACGGTCGCGAGTTCGAGTACATCGGCGTCCCGCCAGGCACGTACACGATCACCGCGCAGGCAGAGTCGCAGGCCGGCGGCACCGCGTCGACGTATTGGGCGTCGACAGACGTTGTGGTTGACGGGGCTGGTGATGTGCAGATCGGGATGGATCTTCAGCCGGCGCTCACGTTCTCAGGCAGGTTGGTGGCCGTTGACGGTACCCCGCTGCCGGCAGACGCCCTCAAGGGCACGACGGTTCGCTTCCGGCCGGCCAACGGGATGGGGCAGGCCGCGTCGAACGGGACGCTGATGGGTAACCCGATCATCCGACCAGCCACCGTGGACGAGCGCGGTGCGTTTCGTATTGCTGGTGTCATTCCCAACACGTTCACTCTCGAGGTCACGCCGCCGAAAGGCAGCACGTGGCAACCCGTCTCGGCGATGCTGGGCACCATTGACCTGCTCGACACGCCGACACTGATCCGTGATGCCGTCGATGGCGTATCAGTGGTGCTGACCAATCAGGCCACGCACCTGGAAGGGCGATTGGTGACTCCCGAAGGCGACGCGGCCGGCGCGTTGTTCATGGCCGTGTTTCCACAGGACCGTGCGTTGTGGACGCCCACCAGCCGGCGCATCCGGTCGGCGCGGGCGGCCACCGACGGTCATTGGTCGCTCGAGGGGCTCCCGCCCGGCGACTATTGCGTCGTGGCCTTGTCAGACCTCGCACCCGAGGAGTTGCTGCTTCCGGAGTTTCTCGAACAGCTGACGCCGCTGGCCATCAAGGTGTCGCTGACGTCCGGTGAGCGGAAGACACAGGACGTGATGATTCGGCGGTAACGCGGTCAGGGTTGCCTGAGCGCGGTCATCGGGTCGGTATTTGCCGCGCGGAGGGCCGGCCGCGCTGCGGCCAGCAGTGTCACAAGAATGAGCACGCCCACGGCGGCAGCCATCGTCGTGACGTCGGTAGCCGACACACCAAACAGCGAGGCTTCCACGGACCTGACCGCAAACGCCGACAGGGCGATTCCCGCGACGAGTCCGACGGCCAAAGGCTGGGACACGGTGCGCAACACCAGTCGAAGCAGGCGACCACGGTCTGCCCCGAGTGCCGCGCGGACGGCCAGTTCGCGCGTTCGCGTCGACGTGACGTAGCTGGTGGTGCCGTACACACCCAGAGCTGCCAGCGCGAGGCCAACGCTCCCGAACAGCGACAGCACGGTCGTGGTCATTCGAAGGCCGGCGGTGAAGCGTGCGAGGTCCGTCGAGACCGCTTCGATGTCTTCGATGAGGAGCGACCGATCGACCGTCTGCGCGGTATCCAGCAGGAGACGGCTGACGGGTATCTCCTCAGTGCGGGCGCGCACGAACAGCTGAAGTCCGGAATCACTCGGGTGTTGGGCGAACGGCAGGTACACCCGCGCGAGTGGACGATCGTGCATGACGCTCCGACGCACGTCGCCCACGACGCCAATGACCGTGACGATCGGATCGGCTGTCGCCTCGCCGAGCCGCAGTGTTGCGCCCAGCGGCGCGGCGTCAGGGGAGATCCGCCGCGCCAGTGTCTCGTTGATGACGGCGACGAGTGGCGCTCCTGCGCGGTCGGTCTCGTCGAACACGCGGCCGGCCCGGACCGGCACACGCAGTGTCTTGAAGAAGTTCATCGAGACACTCTCGAACGTGCGGCCGGTTGCGGGATCCAGGGCCGCTGCACTCGCTGTGGACTGGATGGCTCGTTGAGCGCCGGCTCCTGACGGGAGCGCCCAGGCAGACACTGCCGCCGCTTCGACCTCCGGGTGCGCCGCCAGCGCCTCGGTGAATGACAGCGTGCTGTCGGTCGACGCACCGCTCACCGATGCATGCACCACACCCGCGGGATCCAGACCAAGGTCCAGCGCCTGCCGGTGTCGCCATGATTGGAGCAGAAGCGCGCCGAGGCCGATGAGGACAAGCGCAGCGGAGATCTGTATGGCGAGTAACACACTCCGGCCATGTCCGGTGCCGCCGGTGGTGCGGGTTCCGCCCTGCCGGAGAGCCTCCTCCGGCGCGGTGGCTGACGCCTGCCATGCCGGCCATGCGGCGCAGAGTGCGCCGGTCAGCACCGACAGCGCCGCGCTGAACGCCAACACGCCAACGTTGAGCGTTGGAGCAATCACGTCGGGGAATCCACCGAGCGCGCGTGCGCCACGGATGCCCCACAGCGACAAGACGATGCCGAGGAGTCCTCCAGCCAGCGCCAGCACCAGGCCTTCGGCCAGCAGTTGGCGGGCCAGGTGCGCGCGTGTGGCACCCAGCGACAGGCGAAGGGCCATTTCGTGGCGCCGCTCGGCGCCTCTGGCGAGAAGCAGGTTCGCGATGTTGGCGCAGGCGATGAGCAGCATGCCAAGCACTGCCGCCTGCAGCAGGTAAAAGGTCTCTCGCGAATCACGACCGTGCAGGCGCGACAACGGATACAGGCGCATGACCCATCCCGCGTTGGACTGGGCGTGTGCGGCGGCCAAGGTCGCACTGATGGTGTTCACCTCGTTCGTCGCCTGCGCGAGGGTTGCCTCTGGCGCCACGCGCGCGAAGATCGAAAATTGACGGTCGTCGCGTGCGAACGCCGTCGGCTCCGCGACGAGTGGGATCCAGAACTCGGCGTCTGCATCGAACGCTTCAGGCATGACACCCACCACGGACACGACGGTTCCGTCGAGCCGGGGCGTCAGGTCAGTCAGCGTCGTCGTGCCGCCAAACGCGGCGCTCCAGAGTTGGTGGCTGAGGACCACGGTGCCGGGAGGATCCTCAGGTCGAAGCGTGCGCCCGATCGCTGCCGAGGTCTCGAACGTGCTGAAGAAGGTCTCGGACACTCGTCGGCCGCTGACACGACGCCGTTGGCTGCCGGTGTCGAGGACCGACGACTGATCGCCTGCCCACGCGACGTGAGACAACGTGCGCGTGGCTCGGGCCAGATCCTGCGCATCGGGAACCGACACCAGCATTCCGGGGAGCCCCCGCTCGATGTGGTCGGACTCCAGGAATACCAGTTGAGAGGCGCGCGGGTAGATGAGGCGCGGAAACTCGAGGGCGTGGACGAGGCTGAAGATGGTGGTGTTCGCGGCCAGACCGACAGCGAGCGACAACACGGCCACCGTCGTCAACTGCGGGTCGCGCAGCAGTGCCCGCCACGCCAGGCGCCAGTTCAGCAGCATGTCCGCTCCTATAGCAATCGCGATGCCATCACGCGTCGCGGCTGACCAGCTGCCCACACCCGGAATCAATGTCGATTCCGCGACGCTGGCGAATCGTACTTGGGATTCCGTAGCCGGCCAACACCGATTGAAATGCCTTGGCGTCGGCCGAGGCCGCCGGGGTGCCATCGTAACCGCGGGTGGGGTTGAGCGGGATCAGGTTCACGTGCGCACGCTGCGTGGACAGCAGCCGGCCGAGTGCGTGGGCATCGTCTGGTCGATCGTTGCGGCCGGCAATGAGGGTCCACTCAAAAAAGATGTGCCTGTCGAGCGCGGCGCTGTACTCCCGGCACGCGTCCATGACCTCGTCGAGTGACCATGCCCGAGCGGCTGGGGGCAGCAGCGCGAGTCGACCTTCCTGTGTGGCTGCGTGCAGCGAGACAGCCAGGCTGATCGGGCGACGTTCGGCCGCGAGTTGTCGAATCGCAGGTGCCACGCCGACCGTGCTCACGGTCAGGCGCCGAGGGCTCAGACCCAGCCCCGCGCGTTGGCTCAGGATCTCCGTGGCCTTCATCACCGCTGCGTAGTTGTGCAGCGGCTCACCCATTCCCATGAACACCACGTTGCGCACAGTGCGAGGTGCGGAGTGCGAAGTGCGAAGTGCGGCCAGGTACACCTGCGCCACAATCTCCGCCGTCGTCAGGTGCCGCCTGAATCCCATCTGGCCAGTCGCGCAGAAGACGCATCCCATCGCACAGCCGGCCTGGGTGCTGACGCAGACGGTCGCTCGACCGTCGTAACGCATCAGCACGGTTTCGATCTGCGCCCCGTCGCTCAACGTGAGCAGGAGCTTGCGCGTGTAGCCGTCCGACGAGTGTGTCTCGCGGGTGATGGCGGGCCACTCCAGCGGCAGCTCGGCACGTACACGTTCGGCCAGCCCATGCGGCAGACCACTGGTGTCGTCGTACACGTCGTCATGCTGCCGATGCGCGCGCTGCCAGATCGCTCGCGCGTGGGTGCCACGGACACCCCACGCGTCGAGGTGCGAGGCGACATCGGATTCGTCCAGGCCGAGGATGGGATGGCCCTGTGGCATGAGTTCCACCTTCATTTTGACATCGGGAGGACACATGCGCAGGACGATTGGCTCCGGGCTGGTGGCGGTGTTGCTCGTGGCGATGGTTTCGGGAGATCAGGTGGCGCAGGCCGCACCCGAACGCATCGATTATCTGACCTTTGCGCAGGGAGCCGTTCCGCTGCGTGTCGTCTCCGGCACGGCGCAGGGCGTAACGATGGAGAAGGCCATCAGAGCGGTCGACGGCGCCTCGTCTGCCTTCGGGCTGTCACTCAAGACGCTGCCTGCCGATGGCATCGTGGAGTTTCTGTACGTGCTGCCGGCGATGACGACATTCGATCGGTTCGCCGTGCCGGCGATCGTCGAAACACCGAGTCCATCAACGACATTCACTCGCCGTGTTGAGGTGGAGGGCAGCGCGGAGGGGCCCGATGCCGGGTGTCGGTATCGGCGAAAAGCGCCCAATTGCCACCAACAGCGATGAAACCGGCCGGGCGATGAACCGACGGGTTGAAGTCGTCTGCCGCTGAGCCGGCCTGCTTCATCGACAGCAGTACCACTTGACGGCCGGTCCATGTTCTGCGTGAAGATATGTCGCATAAAAGAATATGAAGAACTGGTTGCCGGCTCGTGAGCTCAAGAAGGGCAGCGCTGAACTGCTCGTGTTGTCCCTGGTTGAAGACCGTGCGCGGCACGGCTACGAAATCGGCAAGTTGATCGCGGCGAGGTCCAAGGGGACGCTCACCTTCAAGGTGACGTCCTTGTATCCCCTGCTGTACCGGCTCGAGAAGCGCGGCTGGATCAAGGGGCAGTGGATCGAGGTCGCCGGCGAGCGGCGGCGCCGCATGTATCGCCTCACCGCGGAGGGCCGGAAGGTGCTGGCGGCACAGCGCACCGGGTGGAAGGTGTTTGCGGCAGCGATCAACCGGATCGCGGGAATCTGAGGTACCCATGGGCGACTGGACCACCGAGCTTCGTCATCGTCTTGCCGCGTTGTCGCTGCGCCCTGAGCGCGAGGCCGAGATTGTCGAGGAACTGTCGCAACATCTCGACGAACAGGTCCGCGAGCGTGTCGCCGCCGGCATGTCAGCCGCCGACGCGAAGCGGGAGGCGCTGACGGACCTGGATGCGCCCGGAGAGCTGGCATCCCGCCTTGAGGGCATCGAGCGCAGCGCCGCGCTGAGGCTTCCTCCGCCTGGGGGACCGGCCCACGGTATCTGGCTCGCGCAACTGTGGCAGGACCTTCGGTTTGCTGTGCGGACGATTCGGCAGCGTCCCTGGTTTTCGCTCGCCGTGTTGGTGACGCTCGCGCTGACGATTGGTCCAGCGACTGCGATTGTCTCTGTGGGCAACTGGCTGCTGTGGACACCGTCGCGGACGGTCTCCGATCCCGACCGACTTGTCGTGTTGTGGAGCGGTCGATGGGACGGCCCGACCAGCGTCAGTCCGTCGGGCGTGTCCTACAGCAACCTCGCCGACATTCGCGCCACGTCGACCACGCTCTCGTCGTTGTCAGGCTGGCAGGAGACCACAGCCGGTATTGCGCTACCCGGCGAAAAGCCCCGGACTGCGCAGGTGGGACACGTCTCCGGCAATTTCTTTGATGTGTTGGGCGTGCGGCCCGCAGCCGGACGGCTGCTCACGCCCGAAGATGACGTACTGCCGTACGGGCGTCCGGTGGTGGTGTTGTCGCACGGCGCCGCCGTCCGCGCCTTTGGCACGCCGGACGCCGCCGTGAATCAGACGATGCACGTGAACGGACGACCACTCACCATTGTGGGCGTCGCCGCCCAGTCGTTCGACGGTGCGTCTCCCGCGAGTCAGGTGGCGGTTTGGTACACCGGGGCCACATGGTCGTACGTCAACCACTACTCCGGCGAAAGCGCCGCGAGATTTGAGAACCGTACGGACGGCCTGTTCTACACCTTCATTGGCCGGCTGGCGGCTGACCGCACCGCGGCGGAGGCACAAGCCGAGCTGGACGTCGTCGTGTCGGGGTTGGCGGAGCGCCATCCGGAAGACAACGCCAAGTTCACCGAGGCGAGAGTCCGCGTGTTTCCGGGCCTGGGCCCACCCGAGTTGATGCGCCCGGCGTTGACACGTCAGGTCAACGGCCTCCTGTTGGTGGCCGGAACGTTGTTGTTGCTAGGGTGTGCCAACGTGGCCAACCTGCTGATCGCGGAGAGTACGCGAACGCGGCGCGAACATGCCGTGCGCCTGGCCCTGGGCGCGAGTCGAAATCGCTTGTTCCGGCAGCAGCTCACGCAGAGCGTCACCTTGTCGCTGGGCGGAGCCGCACTGGGAATCGGTCTGGCCGTCGCGATCAAGCAGATGATCCAGGTGGGTGTCATGCCCGGCCTGAGCACTGCGCCCATTCCGCCCGTCGTGGAAATTGACCGGCTTGTGTTGTCCGTGACGACAGCGGTGGCCGTGATGACCGGAGTGCTTGCAGGTATCGCGCCGGGCCTGCTCGCCACACGTGTACCGCTCACGGGGAGTCTTGGGGCGGGAGCTACTCGTTCCGTCACCGGCGTGCCCGTGGTGCGGGCCACCCTCGCAGCGCTGCAGCTGGCCCTGTCGTTGGCTCTGGTGACCGGAGCCACGCTGATGGCGGTCACGTTGCGCAACATGAACCGTGTCGATACGGGCTTTACCCCGGACGGCGTCGTCGTGCAGTGGGTGAGTCTGTACGGTTACGGCTTCACACCCGAACGCTCCCGCGACTACACGACACAATTGCATGCGCGCCTGCGCGGCAGGCCGGAGTTCGACGATGTGAGCCTCGCGACGGGGTTTCCATTTGCGTCCAGCCGGCGCACTCGTGTCGTGCCGCCAGGGGGCGACGGGTCCGAGACGCCATCGGTATACCAGCTGTCAACGGACGCCAGGTTCCCCGCGCTGCTCGGCCTCACCGTCAAACACGGCCGCTACTTCACCGACGAGGAGATGTTCAGGCCGGCACGAGGCTCAGGCGATCCGGTGGTGGTATCGGAGACGATGGCGCGGCAGCTGTTTGGTCGGGACAGCGTGGTCGGCGAGCGCGTCACCCTGGCGAGGACCGCATCCTATCCGGCCACCGATCTCGTGATCGTGGGCGTGATGGCCGACACGCTCACGCGCAGCCTGACGACGGCGCCGGATCCGATGATGTACCTGCCCCTCATGGACGCCGACCTGACCACCCAGAGCGCCGTCCTGCTGCGGACCCGTGCGTCGGTGCGCCAGGTGAACGAGATCGTCGCATCGGCGGCGGCGGAGGTTGACGCGACCCTGCCGCAGGGCACGTCGCGATCGTTGGTGGATTGGATCGGCCGAGGCTACGCCTCGACGGTGTTGTTTGCGAAGGTGATCGGCAGCGTCAGCATCATCGCAGTCGTGCTTGCCGCGGTCGGGTTGTATGGGCTTCTCGCGCAGGTCGTGGGCGAGCGTCGCCGCGAGTTCGGCATCCGTCTGGCGATTGGCGCGTCATCGGGCCATGTGGTTCGTCTGGTGGCTCGTCAGGCCGCGTGGATTGCCGCGGCCGGGATCCTCCTCGGCGGCGGGCTTGTGTTCTGGGGCGTCGGTCTCGTGCAGTCGTACCTGTGGGGCGTTGGCGCGTTTGATCCGCGCGTGATTGCCACCACGGTCATCGTGCTCCTGAGTGTCGTCGCCCTCGCGGCCCTCAAGCCCGCTTGGCAGGCCATACGGGTCAATCCGATCGAGACGTTGCGGGCGGAGTGACGCGCCGCGCCTCGACGTGGGCATCCCATTCATCGAGGCTCTTCGGCCAATCCGATCTGAGCAGCCGTGACATGCCGCGGTCGGCCAGCAGCCGGCCGCCGGTCTGACACGTCGGGCAGTAGTTGCACTCGTTGTCGGCGTACACGATGTGTTGGACGGGCGTGCTGCACACCGGGCACGGCTGACGATAACGGCCGTGGACGGCCATGTCGGGATGGAACGCCGTCACCTTCATGGGGAACACGTCTCCGGCCGCCGATCGCAGCCGTGTCGTCCACTGTGTGAGTGTGGATTGCACCGAGCACCACAATCGCTCGATCTCGTCGGGCTTGAGCCGTGAGGTTAGGGTGAGCGGGGAGAGGCGTGCGGCATGCAGGATTTCATCCGAGTACGCGTTGCCAATCCCGGAGAAGAGTGACGGATCCGTCAACGCACGCTTGAGGGTGTGATTTTCGCTGGTGAGCCGGGTTGAAAATGCGCTCAGGTCGGCCGCCATGACGTCCAGGCCGCCCCGATCGAACTCCCTCAGCTGGTCCCGCCCTTCCACCACGTGAATCGACGCGCGTTTTTTTGGACTCGCCTCCGTCAGCACGAGAGTGCCGTTCGGAAAGGTGAACGTGGCGAGCACGATCCGGTTTTTTGGTGGCGCGCCGGAGTCCTTCCACTGGAATCTCCCAGCGATCATCAGGTGGACGACCATGAATCGCTCACCCGTCAATTCGAAGACGATGCGTTTGCCGATGAGATGGAGGTCCGTCACTTCGCGCCCGACCAGCGACACCGGCTGGGTCACCGTACGAACGACGAACGCGCTCTGCAGGCGGACGCCCTCCAGCCGCCGCCCGAGAATCCGTTTGCGGAGGGCGTCGAGATAGACGGTGAGGTCAGGCAGTTCTGGCACGGCTCAGGATGCCACGTGTAAGCGCCCTGCGGAGCCCTCCTTGAGTGAAACTGACGCAGGGGGCACATACGTCTTGGTGCAGAGTGATTGGAAAGCGCAAGCTTCGGACGCTGCTCTGTTGCGGGGCTCTGCAATTCGGCGCGCTGTTTGGTGTGCCCATGCGGCCCGAACAGGTGCAGGAGTTGATGCGCAGCCTGAATGAGCAGAAGGTTGCCCGCACCCAGCCCGAAGAGGCCCACAAGGGCGGCCCGCCCCTCACGCCCCGCTGAATGGACTCAGCAGGCGGACGTGGAGGCCGGCGAAGTCGCGCACGTTGCGCGTGACCAGTGTCAGCCCACGCACACGTGCGGTCGCCGCCAGCAGCGCGTCAATGACCGGAACGCCTCGACCAGCGCGCAGACGCCCCCATTCGTCAGTCACGTCACCGTCGATGTCGAGCAGGCGGTCACCATAAAACTGCGTGAGTCCGCGCAGCCACCGATCCAGTAACTCGGCCTGCGGCCGATCGCGGCGTCGGAGCTGTTCAAGACCCTGACGGATCTCTCCGATGGTGACCACACTCAGCGCGAGCTCGTCTGCCTCCCTGGCCTCGAACCACTCCAACACGCCACGGTCGGCTCGCGGACCACGGCGCAACTCTGAAACGACGTTGGTGTCGAGCAGGTAGGTCACAACGCCACGTCGCGTCCGAGATCGCGGGACCGGCGCAGTCGCAGTGCCGGGGCTTCCGGCATCGTGCGCAGGAACGCCTTGAAATCCTCCGCGGGCGCCGCGCCAAAGAGCGCAGCTTCGAGGATGGCCCGGTGTTCCGCCTCTGCCGACCGGCCGTGCCGTGCAGCGCGGACCTTCAGGGCGGCCACGACCCGGGGTTCCAGGTTGCGCACAATCAACTGGGGCATGCTATCGATGATAGCACCATGGGGGAAACGTAGGGGGCGTGGGGTTTTTCCCATCACCACGGGAGGGTCGGATGAGCGCGCGCCCGCGTCTTGCGCACCGTGCCTGCTGGCATTGCCAGTGCATTCACGCGTGGCCATGATGCTGGACGAATTTCTCCCGATTTACGACGTCTCCGATTCCGTCGCCAGTGTTGTTGAGGCTGACGTTCAATGCAGCTGGGATGCGCTGATGGCGGTCGACCTCATCGACGTGGGCCGCCGCCGGCCCCTGACCGGCGCTCTCGGGGCGCTGCGAGCGATGCCCGAGGTGCTCAGTCAGCTGCTGCTCGGCGAAACACTCCCGGCTATGCCGGCTCGACTGACGTTGCGCGATACAGCGCGACTGCCGATGGGCGAGGGCGGCTGGGTGCTCCTGGGCGAACGAGCGAATGACGAAATCGCGCTCGGCTTGGTCGGGAAGTTCTGGCGGCCCGTGATCGCGTACGCCGAGGTCGCGAGCCCTGAAGCCTTCCGCGACTTCAGCGAGGCCGGCTACGCCAAGACGGTGTACTCGTTATCGGTCCGGCCGGTCGGGCTCGACCGCACACTCGTCGCCGGTGTGATGCGTACCGCAACGACCAGTGACGATGCCCGACGATGGTTCCGGCGCTACTGGACGTTTGGTGTCGGCTCGGGGGCACACGTCCTCGTCCAGTCGGTTGTTGACGTCGTCAAGGAGATGGCCGAGCAGGCAACCGCCTGAGAGGCGCCAGGGCGGTAGGGTTATCCCTACCCTCACCCGGTGGGCGTGCCGGGTTTTTGAAAGACCCGCGCGGTCGCTACCGTGAAGCATCACACTCGCCTGGGAGCGTGATAGAAACGGGAGGCTTCCGATGACCGCGTTCACGCCCACGTCCACGACCACACCACTCTCGCCGCAGGATCCGGCTCTGTCGGCTCAATCGACGGGGGGCGGACTTCTCGCGTCCACATGGTTTGCCGTCATTCACCTGCTGCTGAGCATGCCGTTGGGGATCGCGTATTTTGCGGTGCTGGCGGTGGCGGTCTCGCTCGGCCTCGGGCTGCTCATTACGCTGCTGGGGATTCCGATCCTGATCGCCACCGGCGGCATCGTCCGCGCCCTCGGCAACTTCGAACGCGCGCGCGCGAATGCGTTTCTGGGAACGTCGCTGCGCAATCCGTATCGCCCGGCCGATCCCGACGCGGGCTGGATCGCCCGCCTGACGTCCGTGTTGAGGGACCCCAGTACCGGCCGTGACTTCCTGTACCTGATGCTGCGCATGCCGATTGGCATCTTCACGTTCACCATCATGGTTGCCGCGTGGTCGCTGGCGATCGGACTGCTCGCATCACCGTTCAGCTATTGGTTCGGATTCTTCCGCGTGCAATTCGGCAACTGGGTGTTCGACGGCCCGTTCGCCGTGGTCCTGGCGACCTTCGCGGGTGTCCTGATGGCGGCGCTGGCGTTTGGCATCACGCAGGGTCTGGTGCGGCTTGAAGCCGTGCTCGCGTCGGCGTTGCTCGACGTGTCCGCCGAGGAGTTGCGACGCCGGGTCGCGGATGTGACGTCGAGTCGCTCTCGCACCATGAGCGCCGCCGATCAGGATCGGCGCCGGCTTGAGCGCGACCTGCACGATGGCGCCCAACAGCGCATGGTGTCACTGGCGATGACGCTGGGGATGGCGCAGGAGAAGCTCGCGAGCGATCCTGAGATGGGCGCAAAGCTTGTCGCCGAAGCGCATGAAGAAGCGAAGCGCGCGTTGCAGGATCTGCGGGATCTCGCGCGCGGCATTCACCCGGCCATTCTCACCGACCACGGTCTCGAGGCGGCGCTGCCGGCGCTGGCCGCGCGGTCCCGTGTGCCCGCCCGGGTTGACGTCGCGGTGTCCCCGCGTCCGGCAGCCGCGGTGGAGTCGGCGGCGTACTTCGTCGTTGCCGAGGCGCTGACGAACGCCGCGAAACATGCGCATGCCGAAAACGTGATGGTGACGGCCCGTCGAGATGGCCACACGTTGACCATCGAAGTGCGCGATGATGGCACCGGTGGTGCGACGATGACGCCCAACGGGGGACTGGCCGGCTTGACGGACCGTGTGGAAGCGCTCGACGGACGACTTACGCTGTCGAGTCCCAAGGGCGGACCGACCGTGGTGCGTGTGGAGATCCCGTGCGGGTAGTCATTGCTGATGACTCCGTGCTGCTGCGCGCGGGGCTCGAGCGGTTGCTCACCGATGCCGGATTCCAGGTCGTGGCATCGGTGGGCGACGCACCATCCCTGATCGCCGCGGTCCAGGAGCATCGACCGGACGTGGCCGTGGTGGATGTGCGCATGCCTCCCGGCTTCTCCGATGAAGGTTTGCGGGCGGCCGTTGAACTTCGTCGTGTGGCGCCGGACACCGGCGTTCTCGTGTTCTCGCAATACGTCGAGGAGCCGGCGGCGCAGGAACTGCTGGCGCTGGGCGCGCGCGGCGTGGGGTACCTCCTGAAGGATCGGGTGGCCGACGTCTCGGAGTTCATCGAGGCGGTCACTCGCGTGGCTCGCGGTGGTACGGCACTCGACCCGGAGGTCATCGCACAGGTGATGGCACGGCGGCGCCGTGACGACCCGCTGGCGTCACTGACCCCGCGCGAGCGCGATGTATTGACGCTCATGGCGGAGGGGCGCAGCAACGCGGCCATCGCCGCCCGGCTCCAGATTGGCGACGCAGCCGTGGAAAAACACGTCACCCACATCTTTTCCAAACTGGCCCTTGAGCCCGACGATGCGGACCATCGCCGGGTGCTTGCCGTTCTGGCGTTTCTCAGAGGGTGAACGCGCGTGTCGTGTTGACCGATCGGTCGGGCCGACCGAGCAGGCGGTTCTTAAGTACGTGCCACAAGGCGGGGCCTGCGGGTCCTTCGGTGAATTCGCCGACAAAAAATGTCAGGGCCGCCTGGCTGCGGCTTCTTGGCTGAGACCGGATTCGAGTCCGCTCAGGCCGTCCCCCTGGTCCCCTCGGAGGTCGAGCCAGGTAAACACGAAGTGTTCGTGGCGCGCACCGCAAGTGGGGTCACTGCGCGATACACTGCGCCCATGCGAAACGCCATCGCCGCCGGAGTCCTGCTGTCCGGGGTGTGTGTCACTGTTGGTGCCGCGACGTCCGGGTCTTCCCAGGGCCCACGCCAGCCGGTGGGCGAGATCGTCAACGCGTCGGCTGAAGTGGTGATGGCCGACGGACGCCCGACACACTGGCTTGCTGAACCGCGCCCACAACCGGGCGCACCTGCGGGATCGGAAGTAGCGACGGGTACGGCACACGCAGGCACGCGAAGCCTGCAGGTGTCTGCGGCTCGCACGACGTGGACCAACAAGACACTCGTGCGCCCCTACGCCAAGTACAGACTCAGCGGATGGATCAAGACCGAGGACGTCCCGTCCGGGGAGGGCTGGGGGGCGCGTTTCGAGTTGCGCGGCGGCGTCATTCTGGCGGGAGCGGCACCGCGGTTCACAGGAACGAACGACTGGACGAGGGTCGACATCTCCTTCGAGACCGGCGGACAGGACAGCTTCATCCTTGCCGCGACGCTGGGCGCTCCGCGAGGCCGTCCCGCTCCCGATGCACCCGCCGTGGCCGCAGGCAAGGCCTGGTTCGATGATCTGTCTCTGGAACTGATCGAGGCGCGCGAGTTGAAGCCGGACGTGGTGATCCACGCCGCGAGGACACGCGAGCCGATGCCCGATTTGATCTACGGGCAGTTTATCGAACATCTGGGCCGCAGCATCTACGGCGGGATCTGGGCAGAGATGCTCGAGGATCGCAAATTCTATTCGGCGGTGGGCGAGACCAGACGCGATCGCGAACATGTGCCGTCGCCATGGCGCGCGATCGGCGAGCCCAGCGCGGTGACGATGGCGAGTGAGGGCGCGTTTGTGGGCGCGCACTCTCCGCAGGTGGATCTCGGTGAGAGCGGTGAGCGGCGCGGTATTGCCCAGAGCGGGTTGGCCATCGTGGCAGGCAAAGGCTACGTCGGGCATATCGTGCTCGCGGGTGACCCGTCAGTGGCGGTTGACGTCACGCTGATCTGGGGACCGGGGGCGACTCAGCGGCAGCAGGTGACGATCAAGGCGCTCACGGAGTCGTTTGCCAGGTATCCGATCGCGTTCCGCCCGGATGGGGCGAGTGATGCGGTGCAATTGGAGATCACCGGGCGTGGTCGCGGCTCCTTCAGGGTTGGCACAGCGTCGCTGATGCCGAACGACAACATCAAAGGCATGCGTCGCGACACGCTCGAGCTGCTGAAGCAACTCGATTCGCCGATTTACCGCTGGCCCGGCGGAAACTTCGTCAGCGGCTACGACTGGAAGGACGGGATTGGCGACCGCGACACACGGCCGCCTCGCAAGAACCCGGCGTGGACAGGCATCGAGCACAACGACTTCGGCATGCACGAGTTCTTCGACTTCCTGAGCGAGGTGAACTCGCAGCCCTTCATCGCGGTGAACGCGGGATTGGGCAACGCGGAGTCAGCAGCGCAGGAAGTGGAGTACGTCAATGGCGGACCTGATACGCCGATGGGCAAGTTGCGCGCACAGAACGGGCGCCGGGATCCCTGGGGCGCGAAGTACTGGGCGGTGGGCAACGAGATGTCGGGTGACTGGCAGCTCGGCAATGTACCTATCGAGGAATTCGTCAAGCGGCACAACACGTTTTCGCAGGCGCTGCTCGAGGTGGATCCGTCCATCCTGCTCGTCGCATCGGGTGAAGCCGTGCGTGCCAGCAGCGACTGGGATCGGCAGCTGCTTACACACGGGGCCGACTACATCCACCTCAACAGCAAACACTTCTACCGGCAGGACTGGCACGGCGGCGGACTGCTGACGCACGTACGGCAAATTGGCGACGCCATCCGCGACATCGCCGATGCGCATCGCGAGTACATGCGCACCATTCCGCAGATGAAGGGCCGTGACATTCGCGTGTCGCTCGACGAGTGGAACTATTGGTACGGCCCGCACGTGTTCGGTGAACTCGGCACGCGTTACTTTCTGCGCGACGCCCTGGGTATCGCCGCCGGCATCCACGAATACAGCCGGCAGACCGACGTGATTGCGATGGCCAACTACGCACAGACCGTCAACGTGATTGGCGCCATCAAAACCAACAAGACGGCCGCCGTCCTCGACTCCACCGGGGAGGCGCTCGTGATGTACCGGCGGCACTTCGGCACACTGCCGGTGGAAATCACCGGCGCGCCCGAACCGCTCGATGTGGCCGCAGCATGGACGACGGACAAGTCTGCACTGACGATCTCCGTCGTCAATCCCACTTTCCAGTCACAACGACTCGTGTTCCGCCTTGTCGGCGCGCGCCTGGCGACGGATGGCACGAAGTGGGTGCTCACCGCCGCGGACGACATGGCCTACAACGAACCCGGCAGGCCTCCGGTGGTGCGCTTCGTCGAATCGCGTGTGACCGGTGTCGCAGACGCGCTCGAAGTGCCTCCCGCCAGCGCGACGATCTTCCGGATTGTGGTGCGATAAGACGCCCGGCGTCCTCGCAAATCACTCGCTGACATAGGTTTAGCCCCCGGCCAGCGCGAGGGCCTGGCCCGGATCCGCCGCGCCCGGGAACAAATTCCTGCCCGCCTCCGTTTTCGTCCGTGTATAGTGTGCATATCTATATGCTCAGTGGCCTTTCCATCTCCCAAGCCGACGGGCGGCCGATGTATCTGCAGATCGTCGAGCAGATCCGCCGCCGGATTGCTCTCGGCGACTGGGTCCCTGGGCAGGAGATCCCGTCCATCCGTGTGCTTGCCGCGGAGACCCGCGTGAGCGTCATCACGATCAAGCGGGCGTACTTCGAACTCGAACGGGAGGGCGTCATCGTGACCCGGCGCGGCAAAGGCACGTTTGTGTCTGAAACCGCGTCGCTTGGCCGCCAGCTGCGGTCCGAGGAACTGGATCAACACCTGGGTCGCGCCATCGATGTCGGGCAGGAAATGGGTATGACCACGACCGATCTTGAACAACGCCTGCTGGACCTCGCGTCCGAGCGCGGTCTCGACACGAAGGACGGTGACCAGTGACGGCGGCCATTGAACTGACCAACGTCAGCAAGCGCTACCGGTACTTCGCGCTCGACGACGTGTCGTTTCGGCTGGAGCCCGGTCAGATCATGGGATTTGTCGGACCCAACGGCGCAGGCAAGTCGACGACCATGCGCATTCTGATGGGGCTCACCCGTCATGACGCCGGCGACGTGCGCGTACTGGGACACGTCATGCCCGATCAACAGGTGCAGGCGAAGTGGGACGTCGCGTTTGTCTCGGATGAGATGCGCCTGTTCGGCGGAGCAACGCTCGCCTGGCACATGACGTTCATGCGGTCGATCTATCCGGCCTGGGATCAGGACTACGCCGCGCAGCTGGTCTCGCGATTCCACCTGCATCCCGATCAACCCATCAAGGCGCTCTCGCGCGGTGAACACGTCAAGGCGCTGCTCCTGCTGGCCCTGTCGCGCCGGCCGCGTCTCATGGTGCTCGATGAACCGACCGCGGGTCTCGATCCCGTGGCGCGGCACGAAGTCATCGCCGAGCTGATGGACGTGCTCCGAGACGATGCGCGCGCGATTCTGTTTTCGTCGCACGACACCAAGGACGTGGAGCAGATCTGCGACCAAATCACCTTCATCGACCGCGGTCGCATCGTGGATTCCAGCGACACGGCGACATTCGTGGATTGCTGGCGCCGCATCAGCCTGGACGTGCCACTGGGCATCACACTGCCGGCGCTCCCTGATGTGGTGGACGTCGCGCGGAGTGGTCAGATGGCGGTCGTCACGACGAATCGCTTTGATCCGGCACTCGTGGCCGCATTCCAGGCGACCGGTGCCGTCGTGCACTGCGTGCAGCGGATGACCCTCGAGGAGATCTTTGTGGCTAACGTGATGCGCAAACGGAAGGAAGGTGCAGCGTGAGACGCTCCGTGGTCAACCGCCTCATCGCCAAGGACCTCTATATGTATCGAGGGGTGATGACCGGCGCGCTCGTCGCAGGTGTGGTGTCGCTTGTCGTCTCGGTCGTGGACGGCCGGGACAATGTCACAACCGGGCTCAACATCGGGTTTCTGTTGTTCATCACCACCATCATCACGTTTGGTGTGGTTGTCGCCATGTTTGGCATCCTTCGCGAGCGTCAGGACCATTCGCAACTCTTCGTGCTGAGCCTGCCGATTTCCGCTGGGCAGTACGCACGCGCGAAAGTCTCGGCAGCGGTCGCGGCCTTCGGAATCCCCTGGACCGTGCTCACGGCCGGCGTGGTTGGTCTGACCGTCGCCACCGGACAGCCCACGTCAGGCCTGCCGTTTTTCGTCGCGCTGATGCTCTTCTTCTTCTGCAACTTCTGCCTGTTGACGGCGGTGATCGTCATCACCATGTCGGAAATCTGGGCCACGGTCGGGATCCTGGTGACCAACCTCTCCGTGACGCTGTTTCTGATGTACGTCTCCGCGTGGCGCGTCGGGTGGGACGCGACG
This sequence comes from Acidimicrobiia bacterium, assembly GCA_045862915.1. Lineage (GTDB taxonomy): Bacteria > Acidobacteriota > Vicinamibacteria > Vicinamibacterales > SCN-69-37 > SYFT01. The sequence goes on along the minus strand of BTVE01000006.1, from coordinate 22,971 downwards.
CTGGCCGGCATCGTCGCCCTCGAACTTGTTGTGGCCCTGTCGTCGATCGGCTTGGCTCTCTATCTGCCGTCACGTCGTCGCGACGTGCTCTGAGTGCCTATGCATACCGACCAGCGTTTCCACGGACTTGATGCGGCTCGCGCCGGCGCCTTGCTGCTGGGCATCGTCCTGCACGCCACGATGTCGTTCTTCTTCGTCGTGCCCGCAGTGGACGTGTCGCAGGGCACGGTGCCTGCGGTCACGTTCTACGTGATTCACATGTTCCGGATGACACTGTTTTTTGTCATCGCAGGGTTTTTCGCCAGGCTCGTCGTGCAGCGGCGCGGACTCTCGGCCTTCGTGCGTGATCGGGCCCGACGTATCGTGGTCCCGATGGTGGCGGGGTGGGTCGTGCTCGCGCCGATCTTGCTGGCGGTCGTGGTGTGGGGCTTGAGGCGGACGTTCGGAGACTCGATCCCAGGAGCCGACGCGGCGCCGCAGGGGTTTCCACTCACGCACCTCTGGTTTCTGTACTACCTCTGCTGGTTGTACCTCGGTGTGCTTGGTGCCCGCGCGGTCGTGGCCCGCATGGGTGGTCGCACCCGCTGGGCTGCCACGGCGATCAACGCGACATTTCGCGCGCTGGTCACGGCTCGGCTTTCGCCGTTTGTGTTCGCGCTTCCCGCAGCGCTGGTGTTCTTCGTCGATCGCGCATGGGCGCCCTGGTTTGGCGTCACCACACCGGATACCGGCCTTGTGCCTCAGGTGCCTGCGGTGATCGCGTATGGCACAGCGATGGCGGTGGGATGGCTGCTGCACAGGCACGTGGATCTGCTGTCCACGCTGGTGCGACACGCCGCGGTGAATCTGGCCCTGGCTGTGTTGCTCACGGTTGCCGCACTCAGCCTCGTTGGACTGCGTCCCAATCTCGCCACGCCAACCGTGCTGGATGGTGGGGAACTGTCGCGCCTGCTGTATGCAGCCGCGTACGCATTCGCCGCCTGGTGCTGGACGCTTGGCCTCATAGGTGCTGCGGTGCGGTGCTGCAATCAGCCCCGACCGGTCGTGCGGTACCTCGCCGACGCATCCTACTGGCTGTATCTGGCCCACCTGCCCGTGGTGTTCCTGCTGCAGGTGCTGTTGATGCGTGTGCCGCTGCACTGGTCCATCAAGTGGCCGTTGGTGATGGCCATCACGATGGCCATCCTCCTGCCGGCGTACCACTACCTTGTGCGAGGCCGCTTCCTGGGTGAGATTCTCGGCGGCACCCGACGCGGCTCAGCAGGCTCCTCCGTGCCCGAACTGCAGTCGTCGGTAGCGCGCCTTGAGGGCGTGCAGAAGTCCTACGGCAAGACCAAAGCACTCGAGAACGTATCGATGGCCGTGCAGGCCGGGCAAGTGTTGGCGGTGCTGGGGCCCAACGGCGCCGGAAAGACGACTGCGATCGGATTGTGGCTCGGCTTGTTGCGGCCTGACGCCGGCGAGGTCCTGGTGATGGGTGGCAGTCCCCTCGATGTAGACCGTCGACGACAGGTGGGCGTAATGATGCAGGACGTTGCGCTGGCGCCGGCGCTCACGACGCGTGAGCACATCCTTCTTGCGGCCAGCTACTACCAGTCCGCGATGTCGGTCGAGGATGCGTTGGCCCTCACAGGGACCACCGCGCTGGCCAACACCCGCTACGGGAAACTCTCGACTGGTCAGAAACGACAGGTGCAGTTTGCCGTCGCCGTTGTCGGTCGTCCCAAGGTGTTGTTTCTGGACGAACCGACGGTGGGCCTCGATATCGAGGCCCGCACCGCAATGTGGCGCACGATTCGCTGCCTTGTCGACGATGGCTGCGCCATCGTGCTGACGACGCACTACCTCGAAGAAGCCGAAGCACTGGCCAATCGGGTGGTCGTGATGGCCAGAGGGCGCGTGGTGGCCCAGGGCACGGTCGACGAAATGCGGGCGCTTGTGACGCGAAAACGCATCAGCTGCACGTCGACCCTCGCGGTTGAGGAGATTCGTCAGTGGCCGGGCGTCGTGGAGGCGACTCGCGAGGATGGTGTCGTACACGTGACGGCCTCAGAGGCGGAACACGTGGTGCGTCAGTTGCTCGCTGCTGACGGCGAGTTGACCCAGCTGGAAGTGAAGAAGGCGAGTCTGGCTGAAGCCTTCTCTGAAATCACGAGGGAGGCCGCATGAGTGTGCGCGCATACGTTGTTGACGCAAAGTTCGAAACCCTCGCGGCGCTCAGAACTCCAGGGTTCGCGATTCCGTTCATCGCCATTCCGGTGGCGATCTACCTGTTGTTTGGCGTCGTCATCGCCGGTAATGCTGGCGCGACCAGCGAACTGGGCCCGGGTGTGGCGAACTATCTGCTGTGCGGGTTCATGGTGCTGGCTGTGGCCATGCCGGGTGTGTTCACCGGCGTCATCCTCGCGACCGATCGAGAAGGGCGCCTGCTCGATCTCAAGCGCGCGCTGCCGCTGCCCACTGGCGCGACCGTGGTCTCGAAAGTGCTGATGGCGATGGGCATCTCCACCCTCGCCGTCTCGCTCATTGTCATCGCCGCGTTGCTGGCAGGGAAGAGCACCCTGTCAACCGGGCAGGTTGCGGTGATGGCCGCAGTCCTGATTCCTGGCAGCATTCCGTTCTGCGCGATCGGGCTGCTCATCGGTACGGTGTCATCGGCATCAGCCGCACCCGCGTGGGGCAACCTCGTCTTTCTGCCGATGATGTGGCTCTCGGGTCTGTTCATTCCGCTCCCAGACAGCCTTGAACAGTGGGTCATCGTCTGGCCGACGTTTCATCTCAATCAGGTCGCACTGGCCGCAGCCGGAGTCACGGAGTTCGTCTTCATTCCGCCAGCGATGGCTGCGGCCGTGCTGGTCGGTGTGACCGTGATCTGCGGAGGATTGGCGATCCGACGGCTTGGTCTTGGGTAGCAGCCGGTTCCACTCAGCGCGGTTCGCGAGCCTTGAGGAACGGGTCGTTGGCGAAGGTGCCAAACGGCACAAGTGCGGCGGCAAATGTCCGTGCCAGGTCCTTCGTTGACCACCCAAGCCCCGCCAGCGCGAACCCCATCATCGCCACGTAGGCGATGAACGCGATGCCGTGCAGCCATCCGGTGACCCGCACGGGGCCCGGATCGCCCAGGACGTATTTGATCGGCATGGCGATTAGAAACAGGAGCAGCGTCGTGACGCCTTCGATGAAGGCCACGCGACGAAAGAGCCGATACCGGGTCTGCGCAGACACGCGTCGATTGTATCGGGCTTGGCGTGATACCGTCCCCGCATGCGGCATGACCTGAACGCAGCGTGGCGGTTCCTCTCGGCCAATCGTGGCTTTGCCACGGTGGTGATCCTCACGCTGGGACTCGCCATCGGCGTCAACGCCACCATCTTCAGCGTGCTCAATGGCGTGTTGTTGCGGCCTCTCGACTACCCCGACCCAGGCCGACTGGTCGTCGCCTGGGAGAGCAACCCGACCCTGGCGCAGGACCGGTCGCAGGTGTCGTCGGCCACCTATCTCGACTGGCGCAATCAGACCTCCACCTTCACCAGCCTCGCGGCGTGGCGCTACAAAGGCTTCACGCTCACCACCGGGACCGAGGCCGAACGGCTCGATACGGTTGAGGTCTCGCCGGTCCTGTTCGACGTGCTCGGAACACAAGCGGAACTCGGTCGTGTCTTCACCGCAGAGGAGGAGCGGCCCGGCTCGCCCCGGACAGTGGTGCTGAGCCACGCCGCGTGGACACGCCGCTTTGGCGGCGACCCGTCCGTGCTCGGCCGCACACTGATGTTGGACGACGCGAGTTACGAGATCGTCGGGGTGATGCCTCGCCGGTTTCAGTTCCCGGCTGGTGATCCCAATGTGGAACTGTGGAGTGCTCTGACGATCAATCCCGCGTCGGTGGCGTCGAGACCGCACCGCACGTACAACGCCATCGGACGACTCAAAGACAACGTGACCGTGCAGCAGGCGCAGGCCGACATGGACCGCATCGCGGCGACCATCGCTCGCGACAATCCGGAGACCAGTGCTGGATGGGGCGTTGCCTTAGTCCCTGCGCATGAACAGGTCGTCGGTGACATCGGCAGCACGATCTGGGTGTTGTTTGGCGCGGTCGTTCTCGTCCTTGTTATTGCCTGCGTAAACATCGCGAACCTGCTGCTCGCACGATCTACGCGGACGGCGAAGGAATACGCCGTTCGGGCGGCGATGGGCGCCGGCCAGTGGGCCTTGGTGCGCCGATCGCTGGTGGAGAGTGGATCGCTGGCTGGACTGGGCGGCCTCGCCGGATTGCTGGTGGCGTGGTGGGGCATCGAGGCATTGAGACCACTCATTCCTGCCAACGTGCCTCGCGCTGACGGCATCGGCCTCGATCTCACGGTCCTTGCGTTCACCGGAGCCACAGCGATCGCTGCGGCGCTCATCTTCGGGTTGTTCCCGGCCTGGCGAGCGATGCGGCCGCACCTGATGGAGGTGTTCCAGGAATCCGGTCGCGGCGCTTCCATCAGCCGTTCGGCGAGACGGCTCTCGGATGTGATGGTGGTCGCCGAAGTCGCACTGGCGCTGATGTTGCTGGTGGGAGCCGGCCTGCTGATCCGGAGCTTCGTGCAGCTGTCGTCAGTGGATCCGGGCTATCGCACCTCCGGAATCGTGGCTGCACACATTGTCCTGCCGGCCTCACGCTACAGTCCGTCCGCGTCCAAGAAGCAGTTCTTCGACACGTTGATTCAGCGTGTCGGCACGATCCCGGGCGTCGACCGTGCCTCGGCCGTGTCGGCGCTGCCGATGAGTCCGCTCGGTGTGCAGTTTGAGTTGCCGTTCACGATTGATGGGCTCGCTGAAACCAGTCCATCGGAGCGGCCACGTGCGCGCTACCGTGCCGTCACGCAGGGTTACTTCGAGACAATGGGCATCAGGCTGCTGGATGGCCGGACGTTCGACGATTTTGATGGGCGCGAGAACGGTCCCAAAGTCGCCATCGTCAACGAACTGGTGGCGCGCCGGTACTTCCAGGGTGTGAGCCCACTCGACAAACTCGTCCGTATTCCAATGGCGGGAGACCTGCAGATCGTCGGCGTCGTTGCCGACATCAAGCACGATGGCCTGGGCGCGTCACCGGCACCCGAAGTATTCGTGCCGTACTTCCAGTTCGCGCTCAGCGAGATGCAGGTGGTGGTGGCGACGTCGCAGCGCGCCGACACAATGGCCAAGGCGATCCGGGCCGAGGTGTCGCAGATTGATCCGGGCCTTCCCGTCGCCAGGATCACCACGATCGAGGAGCGCGTCTCATCGTCAATCGCCCAGCCGCGATTCAATATGACCTTGTTGGCCGGGCTGGCGTTCTGTGCCGCACTGCTCGCCGCTCTTGGTGTCTACGGTGTGGTGACCTACGCCGTCGCGAGGAGAACAACCGAAATCGGGATCCGGATGGCGTTGGGGGCGGATGCCGGTGGGACCTTCCGAATGGTCGTGTTGAGCGCCGGCAGGATTGTGCTCGCCGGTGTGGTGCTGGGCCTGTGCGGCGCAGCCCTGATGGGCAAGTCCATCGAGAGCCTGCTGTTTGGCGTAGCCAGCCTCGACACGGTGACGTACGTCGCCGCCGCGCTTGGCACTGTAGCCATCGGTCTGCTGGCAGCGGTGCTGCCCGCGGTCCGCGCGACGCGTATCGATCCCGTGTCGGCGCTGCGGCAGGACTGAACGTCTTCCTGGCGGTGCGCCCACGCGGGCGTATGATTCCCGCGTGACTCTCCGACGTCTGACACGTGTTGTGGCCGTGGGCCTCCTGCTGGTGCCCGTGGTGGTGATGGGTGAGCGCGTACGTGGCGCGCAAGCTGCCGCGAGCACCTACCCCCAATTGCTCGCCCTGTTCCAGGAATGGCGCGCATTCGAAGAACCGCCGCGATTGCCTGGAGGTGTGCCGGACTACACCGGCCCCACAAATGCCAGTCGGCTGACCGCGTTACGTGCGCTGCAGGCGCGCTTGCAGGCGATTGACCAGACCGGCTGGTCCATCCCGCAGCAGGTTGACCATCACCTCGTCCGCGCCGAAATGAACGGGCTGGAGTATCACCTGCGTGTCCTCCAGCCGTTTGCGCGCGACCCTGCGTACTATGCGTCGCTCGTCACCGCCGAGAGTGATACCCCGGCCAAAGAAGGGCCGCTGATCCACGGCGCCATCAAACTGTACGACTACCCGATCTGGCCGCGGACGCGGCTCGATCAGGTGCAGCCGCTCACGCCGGCGCAATCGGCCGAGCTGGCGGCGAAACTCCAGACGATTCCGCCGTTGCTCGACGCCGCGCGTCGCAACCTGGCGTCAGCCACGGCGCGCGACCTGTGGGTCGGGGGCGTGCGGGCGTTCGAAGAGCAGAGCGGTGCGCTGCAACTGCTCGTCAGCAGGGCGGGATCCGACACCGCACTCGCCGCAGCAGCGACGGAGGCGAAGGTCGCCACGGATCGGTTTGCGGACTGGCTTCGCGCCGAAGCGCCGACAAAGACGGGGCCGTCGGGGATTGGCAAGGAGGAATACACCTGGTACCTCCGCAACGTGTTGCTCGCGCCGCTGTCGTGGGAGGAGGAGGTGACAATCCTTCGTCGCGAACTTGCACGCGCCCACACCGGACTGCGTCTCGAAGAGAACCGCAACCGTCGCCTTCCGCCGCTCGTGGTGGCCGACACGCCCGAGGCCTACGACGCGCTGCAGGCCGAGGCCATCCCACGATATCTGCGCTGGATGGCCGACAACCGGATTCTGACGATGGAGCCGTGGATGGAACGGGCCATGCGCGAACGCACGGCGCCGTTTGCGCCGGCGGCGTCGCGCAACTTCTTCATGCAGGCCACACAGCGCGACCCGATTCCGCTGTGGACGCACCTGTATCACTGGTGGGACAACATGCGCATTCGCATGGCGCCACATGCCAACCCCATCCGCCGCAACGCGTTGCTGTACAACGTGTGGATGAGCCGTGCCGAGGGCATGGCCACCGCGATGGAGGAGTGGATGATGCACGCGGGGCTGTACGACCAGTCGCCGCGGTCACGCGAAATCGTGTGGATCATGTTGATTACGCGCGCGGCGCGCGGACTCGGCAACCTGTATGCGCATGCCAACGACCTGACCATGGCCGAGGCGGCGGACATCCATGTCACCTGGACACCTCGCGGATGGATGCGGCGCGATCCGCTGCTGGGGTTTGAACAGCACCTCTACTTGCGCCAGCCCGGCTACGGCGCGAGTTACATCACCGGTGGCCGTCTGATGGAGGAGATCATCGCCGAGCGCGGCCGGCAACTCGGTGACGCGTTCACCCTGCAGCGGGTCATGGACGAGATCAATGCCGTCGGCATGATCCCGCCGTCGCTGATTTACTGGGAGCTCACCGGCGACGATCGCATGGTGCGTGAACTGGCCGTGGGTCGGCCGTTGCCGCCACGGTAAGAAGCGCGTTCACAACACGATCCTCGCGCGTCCGGCCGTGCGGTCGGTCACGTCCGCGAGCACCGTATCCACCAATTCGAGCGGAACAGCCAGCACCTGGCTCACCGTGTCTGTGAACGTGGCGTCGAGCCGTGCCAGTCCGTGGGCGGAGATCACGGACTCCAGGGTGCCCTGCAGATCGTACGGGACGGTCACCTGTATCCGCTGGGTCGGCACCACCTCCACCGGAGACGCCACATCGAGCACCGCTCCCGCCGCAGCCGAATAGGCGCGCACGAGTCCGCCGGCGCCCAGCTTTGTTCCGCCGAAGATGCGGGTGACGACCACGAACACGTGGTCGAGGTCACGACCATCGATGCGCTGGAGGATCGGTCGGCCTGCCGTGCCGGACGGCTCGCCATCATCGTTGAAACGAAAGCGGTCGCCGGCGCGCCAGGCGAAACAGTGATGGTTGGCGTCGGGGAACGAACCGCGCAGGCGCGTGATGACGTCCGCGAGACCGGCCTCATCGTGGAACGGCCCCACCGTCGCGATGAAGCGTGAGCCTTTGATCTTCGCGATCTCGTGCTGTGTTTCGGAGGTGACGGTGCGGTAGCGCCCTTTCACCCCGGCAGCATATGCCAGAATCTTCGGCCCGTTCAGCGGGGAAGCTTCGAGAAGGTGTAGGAAAAGCTGCGTTGTCCGGCCGCACCGCTGACCGTGACCGTCACGTCGGCGCCGGATTTCACGTAGGCAATCGTCTTCGGGAAATCATGGTCAGGGTTTTCAAACGTAGCGCCCTCCGACGAGATCTTCGTCAGGAGAAAGTCCGTGGTGCCTCGGCCGTTTGGCATCGCCGTGTACACCAGTCCGCCGTGTCGCTGCGCTATGCAGAGAAATTCGAATTCCAGCATTGATTCCCCGAGGGTCGTCCGGCTGTTGCCCAGCATGACGCCGCCCGCCGGATTGAGCCAGCGTTCTTCGACGACGTTGCCCATCGCCTTGCCTGACCACTCTCCAACGAGCCAGGCGATGTCGGCAATCGTGGCCTTGGCGACTGTGACGTTTGGTCCTTTCAACGGTGCGGGCAGGGTGTCGGTGGAGCGCCGATACACGGTGCCAAACTGGTGGAGTCCTGTCGCGTTTCGGCGGGGCGACTCGACGATCAGTGTGTCGCCATCGAGGCGGAAGTTGTAGGGCACGGTGATGCCGGACGACATCGAGGTGTAATCGAAACCCGCGGCTGTGCGCGTCACCGTCACCGGCTGGACTGTATCGCTGAAACACGGCTGGCCTGGCACCGTGACCGACGTCGTCTGGCCGTTCAGCGGGTGCACCGACACCAGCGATGCCGTGTTGTTACGGATCGGGCGGGAGATCGTCACGGTACTGGCCGTCGTGGCCAGCGCAAATCGTTCGCCGAAGAGCGGTGAGTTCGCGGCCGGGAGGCCCGGCGGCACGTCCTTGGTGGCCACCCATGTGGCATCAAGCGACGGTTGTGCGGCTTGTCCGGCCAGAGAGATGGATACGGCGGCCGACAGGGAGAGGATCAGGGCTACACGCATGGTCCGCTACTGTAGCGCGGACGCCGTCTCCGCCATTGGAGGAATGCGACATCGGGTGGCCCTGGGTCGATGTGGCGAATAGATCGGTCCAGAATTTGAGATAACGGACCATGTCAGAGATCTCAATTCAGGACCTCAAGGCCCGCCTGTCGGCAGCAGTGGCCGAGGCGGAAGCTGGCGAGACCTTGGTGATTACGCGCCATCGCACAGCGGTGGCGACCCTCGGGCCTCTTTGAACTGCGGGACCTGTCGCTCGAGTTGTGCGAGTCGCTGCCGATGCCTGCGGTGGTGACGCCGCGCAGTCTCGACCTTGTACATCTCCGCACGGCGTCGTGGTTTCACGCTCGGTCACCGCTGACCCGCTTCGTGACCCTCGATGCCGCTCAGGCACAGGCCGCCAGGGAACTGGGGTTGCCGACAGAGACGGCGTGAGGGCGCGCGCTACACCGGACGTGATCGCCCGGGCCCCCCGCGGCGGCCACACGGCTTTTTCTCCTCGTCGTCTGTCGACTGGCTCATCGGGCAAGGTCCTCTTCTGTCGGGCCGCGGTCCCTGTGCCAGAATCTGCGAGTGCGGCGCCTGGCGATGTCCTTGCTCGTCCTTGCCCTGGTCACGGGCTGGTCGGTTGCCGCGCGCGGCCACCAGCAACAGCCACCAACATTCCGGGGCAGTGTCGACCTCGTCGTCGTTGACGTGGTCGTGCTGGACAGCAGCGGACAGCCGGTGACTGATCTGACCGCTGCGGATTTCGAGATCACCGCCGGCAAACGTGCTCGGCGCATTGTCTCAAGCGAGTTCATCAGTGTGACGAGCGGCGTCGGCCCGGCTCCGCAGGTGCCTGAGCCGCTGCTTGTGGCTGTGCCGCCGCCCGCACAGAACCGTCCACAGCCCCCCGGGCGTTCGTTGCTGTTTGTCGTTGATGTCGATGAAATTCGCGCGGGTGAGGGCCGGGCCGCCATGCACGCTCTGGCCGACTACATCGACACGCTGAGTCCGACTGATCGGGTGGGAGTGGTTGCGCTTCCCTACGGGGCGCCACGGGTTGAACTGACGACCGACCGTGCGCCAGTCGCCGATGCGTTGCGGCGGATTGTCGGGGCGTCACGGCGAATGCGCAGCGCAGACATGACTCCGGGCGAGGCGCAGCAGATCGCACGGGGCGACAGCAACGTTCTCGCCGACTACTTCAACCGGGCACGGGGACAGCGTCGCGAGTTGACGGCGGGATTGTCGAATCTGTGTCCCCCGCCACCGGGGTTCGCCGAGCCGGAGCTCGCCGTGCCTTCCGTCTGCACACGTCTTGCAGACCTGACTCTGGATTTCTACCGCAGACGCAGCCGCAACCTGCTGGACTCGATGAGCGCTTTGGCAAGTTCGATGCAGGAACTCGACGGCAGCAAAGCCCTCGTGCTCGTGTCGGAGGGCCTGTACACGGACTCCGAGGTCCAGGCCGACCTCAGGCGGTTTGCCGAAGCGGCCGAACGGGCACGTGTCGCCCTGTACGCGATTCACCTCAACGCGCCGGTCATGGAGGCCACAACCACTGGTGGACCCACGGCGATGGCAGCCGTGCTGGATGACCACGTGGGGTTTGAAGGCATGAGCGTCGCCGCTGGTTACGCCCGCGGGACGGCTTTCCGCGCCGTCGCCAACCCACTTGGTGCGGTGCGCACGATCGACCGCGAGTTGTCCGGCTACTACCTGCTGGCCTTCGAGCGCTCAGCGGAAGACAAGGAGGCCGCGCACGTGCCGATTGATGTGCGGGTCCGCCGGGCCGGCCTCGATGTGCGCGCACGACGACAGTTCATCCCGACGCCGGCCCCCTCGTCGTCGCCAACGAGGAGCGGAACAGCCGTTGACCCGCGTGCGGCGATGGCGACGGCGCTGCACTTCCCCGTACCGCTCACCGGGATTCCGATCGCTCTGGACACGTTCACATCAGCGATTGACGGCCAGTCACCATCGACCCGTCTCACTGTGGTGGCAGAGATTGCCAACGATGGACGCCCATTCAGCGTCGGGCTGGAAGCCACCAACGACGCGGGCAAAGTCGTCTCGGATTCGTTCGATGCCGACGCCTCACCCATGCCGCTGCCGGACGGACGCAGTCTGTATCCCATTGCCTTTGTCGTTCCGCCCGGACGGTACTCGGTGCGATTCGCCGTGATCGATGCCGACGGTCGGCGTGGCAGCGTGTCCCAGGCGATCGCCACGAACTCGTGGCCGAAAGCAGCGATTCGGTTGAGCAGTGTGATGTTTGGCACGGTGGCCGATCGCACATTCCGGCCCACATCGCGGCCGGAGTCAGCGGCATCATTGGCGGTTCGTATTGAGGCTCATGCGGCAACGCCTGAACCGTTTTACGACCTGGACGTCCGGCTCGATGTCTTGCGACGCGGCGAGACGACGCCCCTCATCACGACCGAGGGGCGCCTGTCTGCCGGTGCCAATCCGCTTATGCGCGCGTCGACGACACTGCTCGATCTCGCCGACCTGTCGTCCGGCGACTTCGTCGTCCGAGTCACACTCGAGCGCAAGGGCGAAGTCGTGGCGTGGGCTGCGCGCGGGTTGAGGCGGGAGTAGGCCCACCTACGCTCCTTCGGAGCTACGGTGGGCAACTGAACCGTACCGGGAATGTCAGAGGGCGAGTTAATTGAGTCAGGCCACTGCGGCCTGCTCATAATACCGCGCCTCAAATTCCGCCGGCGGCACGTAGCCGATCGGCTCAAGCAGCCGGCGCGTGTTAAACCAATCCACCCAGGTGAGCGTCGCGAGCTCGACCGCCTCGAGACTGCGCCAGGGACCTTGTCGTCGAATCACCTCCGTCTTGAAGAGCCCGATGACCGACTCGGCCAGGGCGTTGTCGTACGCATCACCGCGACTGCCGACCGACGGCGCCATGCCGCTGTCGGCCAATCGATCGGTGTATCGCATCGAGAGGTATTGCGTGCCCTGATCGCTGTGGTGCACCACGCCGACCACGGCGCCCCCGCGAGCGCAGATCGCCTGTTCGAGCGCATCGAGCACGAAGTCCGTTCGCCTGGTCGACGACACGCGCCAGCCCACAATGCGTCGGGCGAAGACGTCGATCACGAAGGCGACGTAGACAAAGCCACCCCAGGTCGCCACGTAAGTGAAGTCCGACACCCAGAGCTGATTCGGTCGCGTGGCCACAAACTGACGATCGACCAAGTCCCGGGGACGATCAAGAGCGGGCTGAGACTGGGTGGTGGTGGTGACCCACGCGCGGCCGCGGACCGCGCCAAACAATCCCATGGCCCGCATCAAGCGCTCCACGGTGCACCGGGCCACGGTGTGGCCCTCCCGACGCAATTGCCGCCAGACCTTGCGCGGCCCATACACGCCGAAGTTCGCGTCGAACACGCGCTGGATCTCCGTCCGCAGCCCGTCGTCGCGCTGGGCGCGCGCGCACCGCTTCGCGGGATCGCGCGCGACGGCACGGTGGGCATAGTACGTCGCTGGGGCAATCGGCAACACCGCACAGATCGGCTCGACCCCATACGTCTCCCGATGATCCTCGATGAGTCGGACCATCACTTCGGTCGGCGGTCGAGCTCCGCCTGGGCGAAATACGCGGACGCCAAGCGCAAGATCTCATTCGTCCGCTTCAGCTCGCGATTCTCGCGCTCCAGTTCCTTGAGTCGCACCCGCTCGTCGGTGGTCAGACCCCCGCGCTGACCACGATCACGCTCCCCTTGGCGCACCCAGTTGCGGAGGGTCTCAGGCGTGCACCCGATCTTGCGTGCGATCGAGGTGATCGCGGCCCACTGCGAGGCGTGCTCGGGGCCGTGCTCCTGCACCATCCGAACCGCCCGCTCTCGTACCTCTGCTGAATACTTGCTCGGTCTTGCCATGTGCGAATCCTCTCAGGGAATTCGCCCTCCGACAATCCCGGTACGGTTCACGAGTGTGCCGCGCCAATCACTTGGACGAGTCGCCTTTGCGCCGGTCCAGAGCAGCCAAATGAGCTGAGTCCAGCGGACACCCGATCCATTGACAGCGGGGTCTCGTATCGCAGTTCCTTTGTCGTTCGGATCATTAGCGAACGGTCGTTCGCTCCCAAGTCTTCGCCTGTACTCGACCATTCGTCCGTCGCCGCGGAGCGGCCAGTCCGTCAGCGTCGTGGGATCGCCTCACGGCTCGCGCCATCCACAGATCGGGTTGTCACGCCCACGACAAGGCTGCCGGCCTTCGACGGCCGTTCGGTCTCGTGCCTCCAAAGAGCCCGCGAGTGGGATTCCTGTGGCTGTGAAGGAACCGCACATCGCGGAACCACAGGAGGCCAGAAATGGCGAAGACAAAAGGAGCGAAGATCATGACCGTCAAATTCATTCCGAACGACAAGGGCAACCCTCCGGGAAAACTCGCCGACATCGAGCTGCATTTCTCGGGAGGTCCGCTGGACGGACTCAAGCTCGTCGGCTTTGCGCTCTGGGAGCGCAAGACCGGCGGACGGAACGTCACGTTTCCGGCACGGCAGTACAGCCTGAACGGCGAGCGTCGCAGCTGGGCGCTGCTGCGTCCGATCGTGGACGCGACGTCTCAGAATGCACTGCGCGACATCATGCTTGAGGCTTACAAAGAGCACGAGGCTGAAATCACCGCCGTCGCCTGAGCGACAAGCCGGGGCGTCTCGCATCGCGCGGGGCGCTCCGGTCTCTTGATCAGGCCTCTTTCTTCTTTCGTGCCGCCCAGTATTTCTTCATCCGTTCGCTGCTGAACTTCTTTTCGGCCAGCGTGTTACACGCCGCCGGCCGGTCGCCGCCTGGCCGCCGTGGACGTGTGCCGGATCTTCCAGCTGCCCGCTTCCTTCGAGAGCACAAACGTCGCAAGACCGCCGCTGTCGAGCGTCCGCTCACCCATCTTGGCCTTGATCGTATAGTCAGCCGTGACGTACGCGGCGTTGTCGCCAAGCACATGGGGAACCACGTTGGCGTGTCCGAACTCCAGGTTCTCGAAGGACTTCAACTCGGGACCCAGATGTGTTTCGCTGTAGTTCTTCCAGCCACGATTGATGCCGCTGCCTTCGTACACGATGGTTTCCGGCGTGTACATGGACGCGAGCTTCGCCAGGTCCTTGGCGAGGAACGCCGCATCATAGGCCTTGAGGAAGTCCACCAGTTCCTTTTCCACCGGTGTCATGGCGCGCGCTTTGAGCGCCATCGAGCACACCGAGCAGGTGCCGGCCTTTGTGTCCAGCACATGTGGATGCATGGAACACGTGAACAACTCGGCCGCGGCCTGCCGCGCGGACGTGCCGGACGGAATCGTCGCCATCAGCGCGACGATGAGCGCGAATGAGAGGGTCCTGAATATCTTCATGTGTGTGCTCCTCGGGAGGTTAACGATCCGCCACGACTGTGGGTGCCGTAGCTGCGACCAATTTGGTGTTCGACGTCCAGTCACTCGACGTGCCGTCGGCGAAGCGCTGCTTGATCTTCCATGCGATGGCCGCGCCCTCCTTGGGGTTCCGCGCGTTGAATACGAGCTCACCAAAGTGCGACGGGGGAATTTCGACCTTCCACGAGATGCCGACGACGCGTTTCTCGACGCGCCTGAGTTCGCTGGTCCAGCCGCTGGATGCGAGTACGTAGGACACAGTGACGCCCTCAGGCACCTCGAGATCCACTCCGACCGTGGCGGTCTGTCCTTCCGTCGGCACGCGCACGGTGTAGCGTTCGGAGGCTCCGAGTCTAGACTCTGTCGGCCCGACCGTGACGTGCGCGTTCACAACAACGCCGGCGACAACGATGGTCAGGATGCCTGTCATGATAATCAAACTGTTCTTCATGGATTTCCCTCTGGTGGCTTGGGCGACAGCGCCCAGCCGCGTGATTCTAATGGTTGACCGGAACCTGGCCCTTGAAATCTGGATTAATTCTCGTTAATTCACACGCGTGGCAGTCGAACGGTAAACATCGATCCCCGGCCGGGCACGCTCTCGACGTCAACCGTGCCGCGATGGACGTCGACGATACGCTTGACGATCGCCAAGCCGAGGCCGGTGCCGGTCGTACTTCGGTCGGTCGCATCGGCGCGGAACAGTCGATCAAAGAGTCGCGGAAGGTCGTTAGGCAAAATGCCCACGCCCGTATCGGCGATGGTCAGGATCGCTTCGTGGGGCGTTGCCCGCAGCCGGATTGTCACGGAACCCCCGCGTGAAGTGTATTTCACCGCGTTGTCTCCGAGATTGAGCACAACATGTTTGAGCCGAAGTGCATCCCCTCGGACGGTCACGCCGGGGTCAAGATGTGAGTCCACCTCGACCCCCCGCAGTTCTCCGAGCGCTCCGATGATGTCGACGGCCTCTGCGACCAGATGTGACAGGTCAACAGCCACGGTGCCATGGACAGGCGCGTCGGCAAGGGCGAAGGCGCGCAGGTCGCTCACCAGGGCGCTCAGTTCGTCCACTTCTTCCGACAGGCGCGCAAAGACCGCACGGTTGGTGGACGGTTGGCCGGTGTCCCGGAGGGCTGACTCCACCGTACCCTTCATGACCGTGAGCGGCGTCTGGATCTGGTGGGAGACATCGCCGGCAAACTGGTGGAGCGAGTCGAATGCCCGCTGCAGGCGATCGAGCAGGTGATTCAGCCTGCCGACCAGTTCGCCGACTTCTTCGTCCGTCGCGCGCACATCCACGCGGCGCGTCAGGTCCGTCGCCTGGATCGCATCAAGCGTGGTGGTGATCAATCGCATGGGCGCCAACGCCCGCCTGGCGAGAATCCAGCCGCCAACGCTCGAGAGCAGCAGCACCAGCGGAAACAGCGGCAGCCACGACCACGCGATCGTCCTGAGGGTTGCGGGAACGTCACCGATCGGGTGTCCAATCTGGACGTACGCCGTCGCGCCCGGCAGCGGGGCGCAGACGAAGCGG
Organism: Acidimicrobiia bacterium; assembly: GCA_045862915.1. Classification (GTDB taxonomy): domain Bacteria; phylum Acidobacteriota; class Vicinamibacteria; order Vicinamibacterales; family SCN-69-37; genus SYFT01. The sequence continues at coordinate 7,109 of BTVE01000006.1, read as the reverse complement.
ACGGCTGCGGAATCTTCGAGTTCCACGGTGAAAAACGTCGCCGTGCGGGATCCGGTCATGGCGGCGTGGACCAGCACGGTGTGCTCGCCGAGGCTGGGTTCGGCGGGATCGAGGACCTGGTCCCGATAAATCAGGGTGCCCGCCGTGTCTCGGACCATCACGAATCTCGACCCGACCGACGACTGGCCGAAGGTCTGCCGTATGTTCGCCTCGGTCAGTGGGGAGTCACCCAGGGCCAGTACAAAGTCCTGGGCCTGTCTAGCCAACTCCGCATCGTGGTGCCGGTACAACGTGCGTGACAGCACCTGATACGCCAGCACCGCAAACAGCGCCAACGTGAGGGCGAGAACGCCCACGTGCAGGAGGGTCAGCCGTGCCCGAAGGGTCTTAATCATCTGGAAGTGGCTCGCGAATCACATACCCGGCGCCGCGAACAGCGTGCACCAGGCGTGGCTCACCCGACAACTCGATCTTCTTGCGCAAGTGATTGATAAAGACCTCAATCACGTTCGTCAGGCGATCCCACGTGAAGTCCCAGACCTGCTCGGCGATCATCGGCCTGGTGACAACATGGCCGGCATTGCGCATCAGATACTCAAGCAGGGCGAACTCCTTGACGGTGAGGTCGATTCTCCGATCGCCGCGCTTGACGATTCTGGTCACAGGATCCAGCGAGAGATCGCTGACGACAAGGGGTGTGAGCGCTGCCTCCCGGTGCCTTCGCATCAACGCACGCACTCGCGCGTCGAGTTCTGCGAACTCGAACGGCTTCGTCAGGTAGTCGTCGGCGCCGGTGTTCAGGCCGCGGACGCGATCCTGCACCAGACTGCGTGCCGACAACATGAGGATGGGCACATTCTGGCCGAGGCCGCGGACCTTCCGGCAGACCTCAAAGCCGTCCATGTCGGGCAACATGACATCGAGAATCAGCAGGTCGTACGCCGTCTCCTGGACCATGGCGAGCGCGCGGCTGCCGGTCGCTGCGACGTCAACGCCGAAATGTTCCGCCGTCAGTCCGCTCTCGATCACGGCTGAGACCTTCGGCTCGTCTTCCACCAGCAGAATCCGCACTGGGATCATGATCCCACCGCCGGACCGGTTCGTGCCGCGCGGCGACATTAATTCTCCTTAATAGACCGCCCACGACCGATTCGGCCGGACATCACGTGGCATCATCGAAGTCTGTGGAGACAATGCTGGAATGCGCGCGGTGACCGTGAGGAAGTCCGCGTTCTGGACAGGACTTGTGATGCTGGTGGTGATCGGCCTCGCTGCCATCATGACACGTGGCATGGGCTTCTCGGCACGCGCGACCCCCGGGCGGACCGAAGAGGCCCTCGCGCGGGCCGCACGGCGGTGGGCCACGCCGGTCGCAGTCAGGCAGGCGGTGAATCCCGTGGCGGAGAGCGCAGAGGCTCTGGAGGCCGGCATGAAGCACTGGGCCGACTTCTGCGCCACCTGCCACGGTAATGACGGCAGTGGGGATACGGCAATCGGGCGCAACCTGTATCCGCCGGCGCCGGACATGCGGGGCCCGGCAACACAGTCGATGACGGACGGCGAGCTGTTTTACGTCATCGAGCGGGGGATACCGTTTACGGGTATGCCCGCGCGATCCACCGGCACCGCCGACGGAGAACGGGCATCGTGGGATCTCGTGCGCTTCATTCGGCACCTGCCGACGCTCTCCGAGTCGGAGTTGCGGACGATGGAGGCGCTCAATCCCCGAAGCCCCGCCGAGGCGCAGCAGCAATCGGAGATCGACGATTTCCTTTCGGGTGGAAAAAAAATCATTCGTTGACGCGATGGAGCGTCAACACATTGGAGAGAAGGACACGATGAAACAACTGACAGGACTCGTACTCGCGGTGGTCATGGTGGTCGGCATGGCGGGAAGCCGTCTGTACGCCCACGACGAAACCTTCAAGGGCACGGTGATCGCAAGTGATGCGCCCAAGCTCAAGGCGAACGTCGCCAATCTCAAGGTCAACGTCATCGACGACAAAACCAAGATGGAATCCGTCATGGAATTTGTCGTGACGGCCAAGACCAAGGTGTTGCGGGGCGACAAGGAAGTCAAGTTTGCCGACGCGCACATCACCAAAGGCGAGCGTATCGCGGTGACCGTCAACCACGACGAATCAATGACCGACGCTACCGTGATCCGGCTGGCACCGCACGCCGCGCAGTAAGGGACATCCGATGAGACCCGTGCACCCGAGTCGGCGAACGTTCGTGAAGGGCCTGGCGGTCGGCGGTGCCGCAGCCGGCCTCGGCCTGTGGCCGGCGCCGGCCTGGGCTCAGGTCGGAGGACGCCAGGCGACGCGCGAACTGACCGGCACGTCGTTCGATCTCCGGATCGGTGAAACCGCGATGAATTTCACCGGCCAACCCAGGACCGCGCTGACCGTCAACGGAAGCATTCCGGCGCCCACGCTCCGGTGGCGCGAAGGAGATGACATCGAACTTCGGGTGGCCAACGGCCTCACGGGCGAAGACACGTCGATCCATTGGCATGGCATTCTGCTGCCCGCCAACATGGACGGGGTTCCCGGGCTCAGCTTTCACGGCATCCAGCCCGGAGAAACGTACAACTATCGGTTCCGGGTCAAGCAGAGCGGCACCTACTGGTATCACAGCCATTCCGGCTTCCAGGAGCAGCGCGGCGTGTACGGTGCGATCGTCATTGATCCGCTGAAACCTGCGCCCTTTCACTACGATCGCGAGCACGTCATCGTGCTCTCGGATTGGACCGACGAAGACCCCGCGCGGATCTTCCGCAAGCTCAAGAAGCAGTCGGACTACTACAACTTCAATCAGCGCACGGTCGGGGATTTTGTCCGGGATGTCCGCCGCATGGGGCTCGGCCCCACCCTCTCGGATCGGAAGATGTGGGGCGAAATGAGGATGTCGCCTACCGACTTGTCCGACGTGACCGGACACACCTACACCTATCTGATGAACGGCACCGCGCCCGCCGGAAACTGGACCGGGCTGTTCAAGCCGGGTGAGCGCGTGCGTCTCCGGTTCATCAATGGCGCGGCCATGTCGTACTTCGACGTCCGTATCCCGGGGTTGAAGATGACGGTGGTTGCCGCCGATGGCCAGTACGTGCATCCGGTGTCGGTTGATGAGTTCAGGATCGCCGTGGCCGAGACGTTCGATGTGATCGTTGAACCCACCGGGCAGGAGGCGTTCACGATTTTTGCGCAATCGATGGATCGGACCGGATACGCCGCCGGTACGCTCGCCGTTCGTGAGGGGCAGCAGGCTGCGGTGCCTGCGCTCGACGAGCCGCAACTGCTGACGATGATGGATATGGGCATGGCGCATGGCGCGGCCGCCGATCCCCATGCCGGTCATGACATGGGCGCTATGCCCCCCGCAGCGCCGGCCACAGCGGCTCCGGCAAAACCGCCGGCCGCCGCCGACCCGCACGCGGGGCATGTGATGCCCGCGGCGCCGACGCCGGCCCAACCAGCAATGGCGGGGGCCATGCAGACGCACCCGGCCAGCGAAAAGGGGAGTCCGGTTGTGGATGGGATGGCGGAAGCGCCGATGTCCCGGCTGGACGATCCCGGAGTGGGACTGCGCGGCAATGGCCGCCGCGTCCTCACGTATGCCGACCTTCGAAGCCTGTTCGATGATCCAGACGGCCGTGATCCCGGGCGCACGGTGGAGTTGCATCTGACAGGGCACATGGAGAAGTTCGCGTGGTCATTCGACGGCATCAAGTTCGCGGACGCCGAACCCTTGCCGCTCACGTACGGAGAGCGTCTGCGCATTGTGCTAGTGAACGACACCATGATGACGCATCCCATTCACCTCCACGGCATGTGGAGTGATTTGGAGAACGACGCCGGCGAGTTTCAGGTGCGCAAGCACACGATTGACATGCCGCCGGGCACCAAACGCGCCTATCGTGTGCGCGCAGACGCGTTGGGACGCTGGGCGTTTCATTGCCACCTGCTGCTGCATATGGAAGCGGGCATGTTCCGGGAAGTGCGGGTGGACGAGTGATGGCTCGTGTGATGTGCGCGTTCGTACTGGCCATGAGTGTCGCGGCTGCGGCATTCGCACAGGTCCCGCCACCGCCACCGTCCCCTCCAACGCCTCCGCCCACGGCTACCCAGGGCGGCGCCAAGCCCGTCGTGGAGGATCACTCCGCGCACATGGCTCAGGCAGCGAAAAAGACAGAGCCCAAGGAACCCATCCCGCCGGTGACCGATGCTGACCGCGCGGCCGCGTTTCCCGCGGGCCTCGAGGGCCATGCGGTGCACGACAATGCCGTCAATTTCATGGTCTTGTCCGATCAACTCGAGTGGCGCGGCGCCCGCAACGGTGGACTCAGCTGGGAGAACCGGACGTGGATCGGCGGCGACGTGAACCGGTTCTGGCTCCGGACCGAAGGTGAGGCCGACAACGGACGTGTGGAGAACGCCTTCGGCACGGCGCTGTATGGGCGGGGCTTCGCCAGATGGTGGGATGTCGTGGCCGGCGTGCGCCAGGATGTCCGGCCGGGGGCGGCGCAGACCTGGCTGGCGTTCGGCGTTCAGGGACTTGCCCCGTATTGGTTCGAGATAGAGGCGACGGGGTACGTCGGCGCCGGCGGCCGTACGCATATGCGGCTGGAGGTGGAGTACGAACTGCTGCTCACCAACCGCCTGATCCTTCAGCCGCTGCTAGAAGCGGAGGTCTATGGCAAAGCCGATCCCGCCCGTGGTCGTGGCGCGGGATTGACCACGCTGGAGACGGGACTGAGGCTCCGCTACGAACTCCGCCGCGAACTTGCGCCGTACGTTGGGCTGACGTGGGAGCGGAAGTACTTCGGCACGGCCGACTTTGCCCGGGCCGCTGGCGAGGACGTCGGCGGTATCCGGCTTGTTTTTGGCCTCAGAACCTGGTTCTGATCGCACTAAACTCGCAGCCTGTCTGGAAACGGTCTACCTGACGCTGAAGACGAAACTGGCCCAGTGCACGTCCCAGTTCGCATCCGCGCCTTTAGGTGCGGGCACGACATGAAGTGTGCGCACGTTCCAGAGTCCCGACGGCCCGGCAGGGATGGTGGCGATGCCGTCGGCAGACGAGATGAGCTCGGTGTCCTTGCCCGCCGGCTGTCCACCGGACGGGGCGCGACCCGCGTGTATGCGCGCGTTGGCGAGCGGCTTGCCCAGAAAAAGAATCCGCACCTGCCGCGCCGCCGCACCGCGGAATGTTGCCGGGTCTGTCAGCGGGACAAATTCCAGGGGATGACCGGCCGTGCGATCGAAGGCGCGTGGCCCATTGCCGAATTCCACGACGGTTTTCGCATACTTCGCATAACGGCGGACGATATCGGTGGTCGGCAGCATGCCATCCCGCTCGAACCGTGCCAGTGCGTCTTGTGCGCCTTCCAGTTCAAGATACCGGCGAAAGCTCGCGGCCGTCTCCTTGACGTGCGTCCAGCCAAGCGCCACGGCGATGACTTTCTGGCCCTGGCTGCCGGGGCGGTGTCGCAGCAGCAGCGACGTCCCGTCGATCGAACGCGCCGCGATGGTTTCCGTGATGTCCGCGCCGATCACTGTAGCGTTCGCGATGCGGTTCACCGCGACTGCTGATTCGCTCGTGGGAAATGCGCTGCTGGTCTGGCCGCGTACGACAATCTCCTGGCCGGATCCAACGGCCATGGCGTCGGGAACCAACCAGAAGTCGTGCGCCGCAACCGACCACGTAGCGGCAACGAGCAGCACAGAGACGAGATACGGGATTGTTCGTCGGGACATGGGTGCCGGCGATTCTAACCTCGGTTCTCAGGGCATCTGGTGAGCGATCTTATTAATTGTTGTTAATGCTTCCAGGTGATCGCTGGGACTTGGGCACTCATCCCACGTGCGGTACTCGCTTTGCATAATCCGGATGTGACGTCGCGAGACAGGACACGCGCCGCCACAACTCATCCCTCACTTCAAAGGAGAAACAAATGCCGCATCACATGTCGCCAACCGTTCGCGAGTGCATCGAAGCCTGTCAGAGCTGCCAGCAGATTTGTCTCGAATCGGTGAACCATTGCCTCGAACGAGGTGAGGAACACGCGGAAGCGGACCACATCCGGATGCTCCTCGCGTGCGCTGAAATATGCGCGACCAGTGCACGCTTCATGCTGCTCGGGTCGCCACATCATCTGCGTGCCTGCGATGTGTGTGCTGAGGTCTGCGCGGCGTGCGCGGAGGATTGCTCGCGGTTCGACGACGAGATGATGACGCGCTGCGCGGACGCGTGCCGCCGGTGCGCCGCATCCTGCCGCGAAATGGCCTCAATGGAGACGCACGGCTGATTGCCCAAGTTTTCAGACCCGCCATGAAACAACGGCCTTGGCCACCGACAGCGTACTCGGTGGCCAGGCCGCCGGTCTTCATCCCAGGCATCGCGCTCTCGCATGAATTCATGCAAACCAGGTGCCCATGCTCCCGCCTTGGCATTGCCCACGTCTCGCGGTTGGCGCGCCGCAGCGTTACGCCGGTGTGCCGAAAGACGTACCATTGCCAACACCTGTATGTACCCCGTTCTCTTCCGATTGGGTGAGTTTGAAATCACCAGCTTTGGCGTATCGATGGCGGTGGCTGCGATCGTGGGCTGGCAGATCCTCTCCCGTGAGCTTCGCAAAGCGGGCGTCTCTGACAACGCCTCTGATCTGGCGCCGCTCGCGATCCTTGGGGGCTTCGCGGGCGCGAAGCTGGTATGGGCTGTCGAGCATGTCTCCCTGTACGAGCAGCCGTTGCTCGATCTGGTGTTCTCGCGGGGTGGCTTCAGCTGGTTTGGTGGATTGATTGGGGGCGTGGGCACGGGCATCGCGCTCGTGCTGCGGAAACAGTTGCCGCTTCTGCCCGTCCTGTCGGCTGCCACAGCTGGCTTGGCTATCGGGCATCTCATCGGCCGCATCGGCTGCTTTCTTGTTGGGGACGACTACGGCAGCCCCTCCAACCTGCCGTGTTAGAGTCCCCGGACGTGGTGGAAATTCAGTCAGGCTGACCCGGTAGACATCGGGGTTGGCCATCGCGCATCTTTCCGTGAGTTCTCCCTGGACGGAGAAAAACCAACGGAGGTGTTGCGACGATGGCCAAGACAAGAAT